>JAZASR010000004.1:0-117752 GCA_036343175.1 Lachnospiraceae bacterium | reverse complement strand
AAGTAACTAGAAAAGCACTTTGATGGTCAGGTAAGTGGCTTTGGACCTATTCTCATCGGTTGGCTAAAGCCAACCTTTGGAACTTGCCAAAAGCCTGGCAAGTTCTGACGTGAAGAAGTGAGCGAGAGAAAAGTCCAAAAGCCACTGCCTGACTACAAAGTGCTATTAAAAATCATGAAGGCTGATGATACAAGAACCTGCTTTTCAGAGCATGCAGGTTTGAGTGATGGCAGCATCGGAGGCAGCATAGTTGCTGCGCCGGTGCTGCCTGTTTGCATTTTTATCCGGACCAGTCTATAATTGTGAGGTCTATTTCTTAATGTTTCTGATTTTTAAGAAATTGATTTTCCAAAATAAAAAAGTAGGAGAAAAAAAATGAAAAAAGAAAAAAGAGGTTCATTTGCAAGCAATTTAGGCTTCATACTTGCCGCCGCCGGTTCAGCCATCGGTCTTGGAAACATCTGGAGATTCCCATATCTTGCTGCTAAGTATGGCGGAGGAACATTCCTCATTATCTATATCATACTTGCCATAACATTTGGCTTTTCGGTAATGGTTACAGAGGTCTCCATCGGCCGCAAGACCGGGCTTTCCTGTGTCGGTGCATTTGAAAAGCTCCATAAGCATTTCAAATGGCTTGGCATCATCAACGCTTTGGTTCCTGTACTTATCCTTCCTTACTACTGCCTGATAGGCGGCTGGGTAATGAAGTATGCAGTTACATTCATTATAGGTGATGATAAGGCAGCAGCTAAAGACGGTTACTTTGGAGCTTATATCAGCGGTGCCCAGAATGGTATAGTGGAGCCTCTTCTTTATTTTGCCATATTTATGCTCCTGACATCATTTGTAATCGGTGTCGGCGTACAGAAGGGCGTTGAGAGGTCATCGAAGATCCTCATGCCTATACTTTTCATCCTTGTCATAATCGTTGCGGTCTTTACCTGCACTCTTCCAAATGCAGGCAAGGGTATCACTTATTATTTAAAGCCGGACATAAAGTTTCTCAATGCGAAGACTATACTTGCAGCCTGCGGTCAGCTTTTCTACTCTCTTTCACTGGCTATGGGCATTATGATCACCTATGGTTCATACATGCCTAAGACAGCCGATCTTGAGCAGTCATGCCGCCGCATTGATATCTTTGATACGGCTATAGCCTTCCTCGCTGGTCTTATGATCATCCCTGCGGTCTATGTATTCTCCAACGGAGACATGTCAGCCATGAATGCCGGTCCGGGCCTTATGTTCATGACACTCCCTAAGGTATTTGATTCTATGGCTATAGGAAGGATAACCGGCGCGCTTTTCTTCTCATTTGTATTTTTCGCAGCCCTTACATCCTCTATCTCCATTGAGGAGGCAGTCGTATCGCAGTTCTGCGATCAGTTCCACTGGACAAGAAGAACGAGCATGCTTATTGCAACTGTCTATTCAATTATCGTCGGCGGCTTATGTTCGCTCGGTTATGGCCCTCTTGACTTCATACAGGTGGGCGGCATGGCGCTTCTTGATCTGCTTGACTATATTTCTAACTCAGTCCTTATGCCAATAGTTGCGATCTCGATCTGTATTTTTACAGGATTCTTTATAAAGACCACTACGATCAGGGACGAAGTGGAGTCATCAGGCCACAGATTCTTCTCATATAAGTTCTATGCGGTCATGATAAAATGGGTATCACCGATCTTCCTTGCCGGCATACTTATTACATCAGTCCTTTCAGGACTCGGGCTTTTCTCATTCTGATGCTTATAGGTCCTGATGCGCTTGTATTCTGATCTGATGCTTATAGTTCCTGATGCGTTTGTATTCTGATCTGATGCTTAAAGGTCATGATGCGCAGGAAAATTCAGCACGTTCAAAAAATTACGGAAACTGCAGTAATTATTATATACAGCATTTATACAAATGGAATTAAAAAAAGCACAGCCATAGCGGCTGTGCTTTTTTTGCAGTATCCGGTGTGGTATATCTTAAAAACCGACCTTTCTGAAAAAAACATCCCTTGACATTTGCGGATCCCCGTAATATTATATAAATTACGCATCTGTCGCAATCGACTTTTGCATAAAAGTAAATATTTTTCGTCATATGGTTTTCTTCATGCGCGGCCTGGACCCTTTATCCCAGCATATGACACGCGGCGGAAGCAATTTTGTTCATTATAGTTCAAAGCATTATTTAAGGAGAGGCTGCAATCGTGAAGAAAAACAGAATCCATCCGATTCACGTCGGAAAGGGCATAAGAATGTCCTATGCCAACCAGAAGGAAGTTCTGGAAATGCCTAATCTCATCGAAGTTCAGACAGGTTCCTATAAGTGGTTCGTCGAAAAGGGCTTAAGAGAGGCATTTGATGACATTTCACCAATCACAGATTTTAACAACGGAAGATTTAGTCTTGAGTTCGTGGATTACGAGCTCCGCACAAGCGAGAAGAAGTACTCTATCGATGAATGTAAGGAAAGAGGCGTTACATACAGTGCTCCTCTTTATGTTACAGTACGTCTTTACAACAAAGAGACTGAAGAGATCAAGGATATGCCTATATTTATGGGTGACCTTCCTCTTATGACTGCAACAGGTACATTTATCATCAACGGCGCTGAAAGAGTCATAGTCAGCCAGCTTGTTCGTTCGCCCGGTATTTATTTTACGATCGATCATGATAAGCTCGGCAAGGAGCTCTTCTCATCACAGGTGATTCCTAACCGCGGCGCATGGCTCGAGTACGAGACTGATTCCAATGATATCTATTATGTTCACGTTGACCGTAACAGAAAACTCCCTATAACAGTGTTCTTACGTGCCATGGGACTCGGGACCAACGAAGAGATCATAGATATGTTCGGCGATGAGCCTAAGATCCAGGCAACTCTTGAAAAAGATATTACCCATGATTATGAGTCAGGCTTAAGAGAGCTTTATGCAAGACTTCGTTCTGACGAGCCTTTCTCAAAGGAGTCAGCTGAGAATCTTCTTAATGGCATGTTCTTCGACCCTAAGAGATATGATCTCGATAAGGTCGGCAGATATAAATACAATAAAAAGCTTCACCTCAAAAGACGTATTACAGGCTTTAAGCTTGCTGAAGATTTTGTGGATCCCCAGACAGGAGAGGTCATTGATGCCGGTACGCGGGTAACTGAAGAGATGGCTGAGCAGATGCAGAACTCAGCAGTGCCTTACGTATTCGTGGAGACAGATACAAAGGCTGTAAAGGTCCTTTCAAACCTTATGGTAGATATAAAGACCTATATTCCTGGGCTCGATACTGAGAAGCTTGGCATAAAGGTAGACGTTTATTATCCGGTCCTTAAGCAGATACTTGAGCAATTCGAGGATACTGACCTTACAAAGGAAGTCCCTGAAGAGCTTGAAGAGATGATCAGGGATAATTTCTCTGAGCTCGTTCCAAAGCATATCACAAAGGAAGATATGTTCGCTTCCATCAACTATATGCTTCATCTTGAATACAAGGTCGGTACAGAAAGAGTCGGAAACGATGATGATATCGACCACTTGGGGAACAGACGTATCCGTGCTGTCGGAGAGCTTCTTCAGAATCAGTACAGGATCGGTCTTTCCCGTATGGAGAGAGTAGTACGTGAGAGAATGTCCACACAGGATCCTTCCAGCATCACTCCTCAGTCACTTATAAATATTAAGCCTGTAACTGCAGCAATTAAGGAGTTCTTCGGATCTTCACAGCTGTCACAGTTCATGGATCAGAATAACCCTCTTTCAGAGCTTACACATAAGAGACGTCTTTCAGCACTTGGTCCTGGCGGTCTTTCAAGAGATCGTGCCGGATTCGAAGTTCGAGACGTACACTATTCACACTATGGCCGTATGTGCCCTGTTGAGACTCCTGAAGGTCCTAACATCGGTCTTATCAACTCACTTGCTTCATATGCTCGTATCAATGAATACGGCTTTATTGAGGCTCCTTACAGAAAGGTCGATAAGTCTGACCCTGAAAATCCTGTAGTTACCAATGAAGTTGTATATCTTCCTGCGGATGAGGAAGATAAATACGTAGTAGCCCAGGCCAATGAGCCTCTTGATGCAAAGGGCCACTTTGAAAATGAGCATGTTTCAGGACGTTTCAAGGAGCAGAACTCACAGTTCGATAAGAAGACTGTAGAACTTATGGACGTATCACCCAGGATGGTCTTCTCAGTTGCCACTTCCATGATCCCGTTCCTTCAGAACGACGATGCAAACCGTGCTCTCATGGGCTCCAACATGCAGCGTCAGGCAGTTCCTCTTCTTACAACCGAGGCCCCTCAGATCGATACCGGAATAGGTATGAAGGCGGCAATCGACTCAGGAAACTGCGTACTTGCTGAAGAAGACGGTACTGTAATACGTTCAGCTTCAGATGAGATCGTTATTAAGAATAAAAAGGGTGTCGACAGGACTTACCCTGTAGCCAAGTTCCAGAGATCCAACCAGGGAACATGCATAAACCAGCGTCCGATCGTTGATTGCGGCGATGAAGTAAAGAAGGGCCAGGTAATAGCAGATGGTCCATGTACTTCTTATGGAGAGCTTGCGCTCGGCAAGAACCCTCTCATCGGATTCATGACCTGGGAAGGCTACAACTACGAGGATGCTGTACTTTTAAGTGAGAACCTCGTTAAATATGATACATATACATCAGTACATATCAACAATTACGACTGCGAAAGCAGAGATACCAAGCTCGGCATGGAAGAGATCACAAGAGAAGTCCCGGGAGTTGGTGAAGATGCTTTAAAGAATCTCGATGAACACGGCATTATACGTGTCGGAGCCGAGGTAAGGGCAGGAGATATACTGGTCGGCAAGGTAACTCCTAAGGGTGAGACCGATCTTACTGCTGAAGAGAGACTTCTCCGTGCTATCTTTGGTGAGAAGGCAAGAGAGGTTCGTGATACTTCTCTTAAGGTGCCTCATGGTGAGTTCGGTATCGTCGTAGCTACAAGGGTATTTACCCGTGACAATGGCGATGAGCTTCCTACAGGCGTTAATGAGTCAGTAAGGATCTACATTGCTCAGAAGAGAAAGATACAGCCTGGTGATAAGATGGCCGGCCGTCATGGTAATAAAGGTGTCGTTTCAAGAGTACTTCCTGTTGAAGATATGCCTTTCCTTCCGAATGGCCGTCCTCTTGATATCGTTCTTAACCCTCTCGGCGTACCTTCCCGTATGAATATAGGACAGATCCTTGAGACTCACCTGTCACTTGCATCTCAGGTACTTGGAATCAAGGTTTCATCCCCTATCTTCAATGGTGCGAACGAGGAAGATATCATGGAGACACTCGATATGGCCAATGATTATGCCAATACACCTATCGAGGACTTTGAGAAGAAATATAAGTCAAAGCTTGACCCTGAGATCATGCAGTATCTGATAGACCATCAGGATCATAAGAAAGAGTGGGAAGGCGTTCCGATAAGACGTGATGGTAAGGTACGCATGCGTGACGGACGTACAGGCGAATATTTTGACGGCGAAGTTACTATAGGCTTCATGCACTATATCAAGCTTCACCACCTGGTAGATGATAAGATCCATGCCCGTTCTACAGGTCCTTATTCACTTGTTACCCAGCAGCCGCTCGGCGGCAAGGCCCAGTTCGGCGGTCAGCGTTTTGGAGAGATGGAGGTCTGGGCACTCGAGGCATATGGCGCTGCCTATACACTTCAGGAAATACTTACCGTCAAGTCAGATGATGTTGTTGGCCGTGTTAATACATACGAGGCTATCGTTAAGGGAGAAAATATCCCTGAGCCTGGCATTCCGGAGTCATTTAAGGTACTTCTTAAAGAGCTTCAGGCACTTGCTCTTGACGTTACTGTCCTTGATGATGACGGAAATGAAGTTAAATTCGACGAGACCACAGAAGACCAGTATGATGAGGATTTCAAGCCTCTCATCGATGGTGATGACAATATTGCATTCATCAATAATGATGATGCCTTTAATTCAGGAGCTTTTTCCAAGGGAACAGTTGAAGAACTTGAGGATAATGAGAATGCGGATTTTCAGGAAACAACTTTCAGCCCTGATGATATGTGAAAGATAAGTCATTAACTTTTATTTGGAGGTTAGCATGATAAATAATACTGATGAACAGCAGAAACACATTACCTACGATGCCATAAAGATAGGTCTTGCTTCACCTGAAAGGATCAGAGAGTGGTCGCATGGAGAGGTAAAGAAGCCTGAAACCATTAATTACAGGACATTAAAGCCGGAAAAGGATGGTCTTTTCTGTGCCAAGATATTCGGACCTACAAAGGATTATGAATGCGGCTGCGGCAAGTATAAGAAGATAAGATACAAGGGCGTTGTCTGCGACAGATGCGGTGTCGAGGTCACAAAGTCTTCTGTAAGACGTGAGCGTATGGGACATATCGAGCTTGCAGCCCCTGTTTCTCATATCTGGTATTTCAAGGGTATTCCAAGCCGTATGGGCCTGATCCTTGATGTTTCGCCGAAAAATCTTGAGAAAGTCCTTTATTTCGCAGCTTATATCGTTCTTGACGTAGCTGATGAGTCTACCGGTCTTGTTCAGAAGCAGGTGCTGTCTGAGCAGGAGTATCAGGATGCGAAGGAAAAGTACGGTGAGGACTCATTCCGTGCCGGCATGGGCGCCGAGTCTGTTATGGAACTCCTTATGGCTATCGATCTCGATGAAGAGTCCGCAAAGCTCAAGGAAGAGCTTGAGAACTCATCGGGCCAGAAGAGGGCGCGTGTTATCAAGAGACTTCAGGTAGTTGAAGCCTTCCGTGAGTCCGGAAATAAGCCTGAGTGGATGATACTTACAGTTATCCCTGTTATCCCGCCTGACTTAAGACCTATGGTACAGCTCGATGGCGGACGTTTTGCAACATCCGATATGAATGATCTTTACAGAAGGATCATTAACAGAAATAACCGTTTAAAGAAGCTCCTTGAGCTTCCGGGACCTGATATCATGGTCCGCAATGAGAAGCGTATGCTTCAGGAAGCTGTCGATGCCCTCATTGATAACGGCCGCCGCGGACGCCCTGTTACAGGTCCTGCAAACAGACCGCTCAAGTCGCTTTCAGAGCTTCTTAAGGGCAAGCAGGGACGTTTCCGTCAGAACCTGCTCGGCAAGCGTGTCGATTATTCCGGCCGTTCAGTTATCGTCGTAGGACCGGAACTTAAGATATATCAATGCGGTCTCCCTAAGGAGATGGCGATCGAGCTCTTCAAGCCATTCGTAATGCATGAACTCACAAAGGACGGAACAGCCCACAATATCAAGGCTGCGAAGAAGATGGTAGAGCGTCTCGATCCTGTTGTCTGGGATGAGCTCGAAAAGGTTATTCAGGAGCACCCGGTTATGCTCAACCGTGCTCCTACACTTCACAGACTTTCAATACAGGCATTTGAACCTGTACTTGTAGAAGGCAAGGCTATTAAGCTTCATCCGCTTTCATGTATGGCATTCAATGCCGACTTCGATGGCGACCAGATGGCTGTCCACCTTCCTCTTTCGGTTGAGGCTCAGGCAGAAGCAAGATTCCTCATGCTCTCACCTAACAACCTCTTAAAGCCTTCTGACGGTGGTGTCGTTGCCGTACCTACACAGGATATGGTACTTGGCATCTATTATCTTACTCAGGTGCGCGGTCTTGCTAATGGTGATGAAAAGCCTGCACTCGGCGAAGGTTCATTCTACAAGGATATGAATGAAGCTCTTCTTGCTTATGCAAACCACGATCTTATCCTTCAGGCTACCATTAAGGTAAGAAGATTTGGCAAAGACAAGGATGGAAATCCTGCATCAAGGATAGTATCCACAACTCTCGGACGTCTGATCCTGAATGAGGCAATTCCTCAGGACTTAGGCTTCGTAGACAGATCCGATCCTGACAATTTCCTTAAGCCTGAGGTCGACTTCCTTGTAAAGAAGAAGCAGCTCAAACAGATACTTGAGAAGTGCATGAAGACACATGGAGCTACAGGAACGGCTGAGGTCGAGGACCGTATCAAGGCTCTTGGATATAAGTTCTCAACCAGAGCAGCTATGACAGTTTCCATTTCAGATATGACAGTTCCCGAGTCAAAGCAGGGTGTCCTCGATGCGGCTCAGACAGAAGTTGACAATATAACAGAGCTGTATGAGCGCGGTCTCCTTACAGATGATGAGAGGCATAATGATGTCATTAAGACCTGGGACAAGGCCGATAAGCAGATCACAAAAGACCTTCTTGACGGTCTTGATAAATACAATAATATCCACATGATGGCTGACTCCGGAGCCCGTGGTTCTGATCAGCAGATAAAGCAGCTGGCCGGTATGCGTGGACTTATGGCAGATACACAGGGCAATACCATTGAGCTTCCTATCAAGTCCAACTTCCGTGAGGGACTTGATGTTCTCGAGTATTTCATTTCAGCCCATGGCGCCCGTAAGGGACTTTCGGATACGGCCCTTCGTACAGCTGATTCAGGATATCTGACAAGACGTCTTGTTGACGTATCTCAGGAGCTCATCATCAGAGAGACAGACTGTGCAAAGGATATGGATGAGATCCCGGGAATGGAGATCGGTACATTCAGAGTGGGTAAGGAGCTTATCGAGAGCCTTGAGGAAAGAATTACCGGACGTTTTGCATGTGACTCATGGTATGATGATGACGGAAATCTGATCGTAAAGAAGAACCACATGATCACTGCAAAGCGTGCTCATGCGATAGTAAATACAAAGAAGATCATAGACCAGGGTGATGATGCGAAGGTAAAGGTAAGAACTATACTTACCTGCCACTGCAAGAATGGCATATGTACTAAGTGTTACGGTTCCAACCTTGCAACAGGCGCTCCTGTTCAGGTAGGCGAGGCAGTCGGTATCATGGCAGCCCAGTCGATCGGTGAACCGGGTACACAGCTTACCATGCGTACATTCCATACAGGTGGTGTTGCCGGCGGCGATATCACACAGGGTCTTCCTAGAGTTGAAGAGCTTTTCGAAGCAAGAAAGCCTAAGGGTGTTGCTATCGTAACTGAGATAGCAGGTACCGTATCGATAAGCGAGTCAAAGAAGAAGAAGGAAGTTAATGAAGTTACCGTTACCAATGATGATGGTGATGCAAAGACTTACCTTATCCCTTATGGTTCTCACACTATAGTTCATGATGGTGATGTACTTAAGGCCGGTGATCCTATTACTGAAGGACCTATCAATCCTCATGATATCTTAGAGATCCAGGGCACACGCGCAGTTCAGGATTACATCCTTCGTGAAGTACAGCGTGTATACAGACTTCAGGGTGTTGAGATCAACGATAAACATATCGAAGTTATAGTACGCCAGATGATGAAGAAGATCACTATCGATGAGAAGGGTGATTCAGACTTCCTGCCGGGCGATAAGGTTGAGTATCTTGATTTCGAAGAGACAGTCAGGAGACTTACGGATGAAGGCAAGGAGCCTCCAAAGGGTGAGAGAAGCATACTTGGTATCACAAAGGCAGCTCTTGCTACGGATTCCTTCCTTTCTGCAGCATCATTCCAGGAGACCACAAGAGTTCTTACCGATGCTGCTATCCACGGCAAGATCGATCCTCTTATCGGACTTAAGGAGAATGTTATCCTTGGCAAGCTCATCCCTGCCGGTACCGGTATGAAGATGTACAGGTCAGTAAGGCTTGACTGCGATCACGATGCTGAGAAGCAGATCGCAAGGATCAGAAAAGAGAAGGAAGACAGACTCGAGGCTATGAAGGTAAAAGGCAGCAGCGAGGTTATCGATGTCGATGAAGAGCCTGAGGCTGACATCAAAGCTGAATAACCGATCGTGGTCTGCTCCGATATCAAAGTTTAAAAGCCAGGTGCTTTGAAGCTGAATGATCACACAGTACTGTCAATGCTGTTTGATGACAAAAGACCTGGTAATATATCCGTACCCTGCAGGGCGTAAGTCCTGCGGGGTATTTTTAGTTAAGTTTGTAAACCATAATATTTTTGGTTGACAGTAAGGGTCTGCGGTGCTAATATACTTTGGAAATTATTAAATACTCATTTTATGGAGGTCTATCATGAAAAGCAACACTAAAAATCTAGTACTTTGTGCTATCTGCGCAGCTCTGATCTGCGTTCTTGCACCTGTTTCCATCCCTATGCCGGGCGGAGTTCCTATAAGCCTTGCCACATTTGCGGTAATGCTTGCCGGTCTCTTACTGGGAGCTGGCTATGGCACTGTCAGCGCACTTATATATCTTGTGCTCGGCGCAGTCGGAGTTCCGGTATTTGCAGGCTGGACAGCAGGTATTGGCAAGCTGGCAGGTCCTACAGGCGGATATCTTGTAGGATATCTTGCCCTTACTTCAGTTATCGGAGCTATTTACTTTTCATTCGGAAGGAATAAGAAGGGCTCCATGAAGATCGTACTGATGGCAGCTGCTATGATTGCAGGAACAGTTGTACTCTACGTTTTCGGTACTGCCTGGTTTGTTATCGCGACCCATACGCCGCTCGTGACAGCTCTCGGCTATTGCGTATTACCATTTCTTATCGGTGACGCCATAAAGATGATAGTCCTTATGATCATCGTTCCGGCAATTGAGCATGCGCTTCTTAAGACAGGCAATATTGAGATCAGTACAGCTGACAATAATGTTCAGGCCGCAAAGTAATGGATTAAGCCCGGTATTTACACTAAAAATTGCCTGTTATAAACGGAAAAACGCGGTTTGCAGGACTTAGGTAATTTTGCATAAAATAATGATTAAGTGCCGATAAATACGGGCTCTGTGGCTTGCAAACCGAGATCTGTTATTAAGGGTTGCGGGCTTTTTCCCGCTGTTTTTTCTTATTCCCGGTGGATTTATATGTAAAATTGCACATATTGGGTCTCTTTTATGACGAATTTCTTAACATGAGACCCATTTTATAGCAATATTTACCAAAAAAATCAAAAAAATCAAAAAAAGACTTGTATATTTTTACAAAGCGTTATATAATAACAACACGAAAATGATTTAGCGTATAGCACAAAATATGCGGTCATTTTCAAATAATGTGAACCGGCAGGTTAGCTTCTTACCGGGAAGCTTTATTGATTCAGAAGGAATGCTTGAACCTTTTGAGGAGATTTAGCAGATCGGACAAAGAGGTAGACATTAAAAAAAGTATCATATGAGGAGGCAATCTATGAGAAAGAAAGTTTTAAGCGTACTTTTATGTACAGCAATGACAGCCGCTATGCTCACTGGTTGTGGTGGAAGTGATTCTTCTTCTTCAACAGCAACAAGCGCAAGTTCATCAACATCAAGCACAGAGGCAACATCTTCAAGCACAGCATCATCAACTGACACATCTGCAGCAGCAGCTACATCAGCTCCGCCAGAAAACGTTGTATCCGGTGATGCAGACGCAGAGGATGCATTCGTAGTTTGGGGCTGGAACGACGATATCAAGAACATCATCGAGGGTGTTTACAAGGCAGATTCAGCCAACGCAGACGATTACAAGAGAATCGTTTTCGTAAACACAGGTGGATCAGACTACTATCAGACAAAGATCGATGAAATGCTCAACGACACATCTAACAAGCTTTATCCTGATGTTATGGGTCTTGAGGTTGACTACGTTCTTAAGTATGTAAATTCTGATTACCTTCTTCCGGTATCAGATCTTGGAATTACTGCAGATGATTATAAGAACATGTATAAGTACACACTTGATCTTGGTACAGATGCTGACGGCAATGTAAAGGCACTCTTCTGGCAGGCTACTCCAGGTTCTTACCAGGTAAGAGCTGATCTTGCTAAGAAGTATCTTGGTACAACAGATCCTAAGGAACTTCAGGATCAGTACTTCTCAGATTGGGATAAGGTCATTGCAGCAGCTAAGAAGGTTAATGACGCATCTAAGGGTAAGTGCAAGCTCTTCTCAGGTTACTCAGATGTATTCAGAACATTCTCCAACTCACGTACAACTGGTTGGTATGATGACAATGATAAGATCACAATCGATCCTAACATGGAACAGTACATGGATGTTGCTAAGCAGCTCTATGAAGGAGATCTTACATTCAATACAGATCAGTGGTCAGCTGACTGGAATGCAAACATGACAGGTGATGGCGAGTCATCAAATGCAGCTCTTTGCTATCCAGGATGCCCATGGTTCACATATTGGTGCCTTAACGCTGATGTTTGGACAAACAACACAATCCTTGTAAACGGACCACAGCAGTTCTATTGGGGCGGCACAGGTCTTGCAGCAACAGTTGGTTGTGCTGATAAGGAACTTGCCGGAAGATTCATTAAGTGGATCACCTGCAACACAGATGCAATGGTTTCTATCAATGGTCAGAACTCTGACTTCGTAAACAACACTGAAGCTGTTAAGAAGATCACAGCTAACCCTCCAGAATGCCCACTTCTTTTCAAGAAGGCTAAGCAGAACATCATGGAGTTCTATCTTCCACTTGCAGATGGTATCGATGCTTCTACATCAACAGCAGAGGATCAGAACATCAACGCTGCTTGGGATACACAGGTTGCAGAGTTTGTTAAGGGTAATAAGGATAAGGATACAGCAATCGCTGACTTCAAGGCAGCTGTACACGATCAGTATGATTACCTTAGCTAATTAAAAGTACGGTCTTTCTTAAAGATCAAACTTAGGTCTGGGTCATCCTGCCGGGTGACCTGATCAATAAAATAAATTTTCGAATTTATCTGCTTCCTTCGGGATGTGAAGGGAGCAGTTTTTTTTAAGATTTCAACAAAAAAATGCACAAGAAAAGCGCTTGATTTACGTTTATTATTGGCTATTATCAACAAAAGCAAGATTGTTTATAATTATCTGGATATGAAAACTGCTGTATTCGTGATTATTTGCAATCTTTGAATTAATGTAATCATAGGCATTATCAATATATAAGTTAATGCTGAAAGATTTGTATATTCGTTCAGCGATTGTATTCAATCATGAATATGGATAAAAAATAAAAGAAAAGGGGTGTAAGTTTCTATGAATAAACAGAAGCATAGAACTGTCGAATACGGTAAGTACGGCTATATTTTCATAGCACCTTTCTTTATCGTATATCTGATCTTCCAGTTCTGGCCATTACTTACAACATTCTATTACAGTACATTGCTGTATGAGAAGAGAAACTTAAAAGAGACCATCACATTTGGTGGATTGGCCAATTTCGTCAATCTTCTTGGTCTCGGCAATGGTGAAAAGGCTTATTTCCTGCTTTACTTTGGAAATACAGTTATCATCTGGCTCTGCAACTTCGTTCCTCAGATCGTTATCTCCCTGCTTATGGCAGCCTGGCTTTCTGATGATCAGGTTCTCCTTAAGGGAAGAGGATTATATAAGTGTATAATTTACCTTCCATCTCTTATTACGGCTGCATCTATATCAGTACTTTTCAATGCCATGTTCGGCGCTCAGGGCCCTGTAACCATGACACTCCGCAATATGGGGATTATATCTGCAAAGTACGATTTCATGCAGAGCGTTGCAGGTACACGTGGTATCATTTCCTACATTCTTTTCTGGATGTGGTATGGTAATACGTCTATCCTTCTTATATCCGGTGTTCTTGGTATCAGCCCTGATATCTACGAAGCAGCAGATATCGATGGTGCTGGTTCAGCAAAGAAGTTTTTCTCTATCACGCTTCCGCTGCTCAAACCTATCCTTCTCTATGTGCTGATCACATCTCTTATCGGTGGTCTTCAGAACTACGATATTCCTGCACTCTTTAATGTATCAACAACAGGATATATTGGTCAGCCTGATGATAAGTCCACAACACTTACCATGTATATCATGAGGCTTTATCAGTCCCAGGTTGGTAAGGCCGCAGCAGTATCAGTACTTCTCTTCGTAATTACGCTTATAGCTTCACTTATACTCCTCTATACTATGGGTGATAAGGATGCCAGAAAGCTTAAGAAAGAGCAGAAGAGGCTCAGAAAGGCAGGTATGAGATAATGAACTATACTAGTGGATCAGCTGCAGCTCAGAGCGATAAGCTCAAGAGCTACTCAAGACAGCTTTTCAGACAGAAGCTTATCAGACATATAGTTTGTATATTATTCTGTCTCCTGTCTGTACTTCCTTTCCTCCTTCTGATCATTAACTCTACAAGATCTAATGAAGCGATAAAGACAGGTGTAACACTTATACCATCAACACATTTTGCAGAGAACTTAAAACACCTCATTGACAAGCAGAATGGTATGCAGATCACACTTTGGAGAGCGATGCTTAACTCACTTATCATAGCTGCTCCTGGTACATTCTGTGCTGTATATTTCTCAGCAATGACAGCTTATGGCGTACATGTATATAACTTCAAGTTAAAGAACTTTGCATGGGGCTTCATCTTAGGCATCATGTTCGTACCTAACCAGATCACGATCATAGGTTTCTACAGATTCATGCTTAAGCTTAATCTTGTAGACAGTTATATACCTCTTATTGTTCCTGCAATTGCAGCTCCTTCTGTTGTATTCTTTATGAAACAGTACATGGAGTCAACACTCTCTATCGAAATGATAGAGGCAGCCCGTATCGACGGCGCAGGCGAGTTCCGTATCTTCAATACGATCATAGTACCTATCATGAAGCCGGCTCTTGCTACACAGGCTATCTTCCAGTTCGTAGCACAGTGGAACAACCTCTTCACACCTACTATCATGATCACATCTGAGAAGAAGAAGACACTTCCTATGTTCGTCCAGATGCTTACATCTGATCAGTTCCGTGTTGATTATGGTATCGTTTATATGGGTCTGTTCATAACAATCATCCCGCTTCTTGTTGCTTACCTGATCTTCGCTAAGTACATTGTTGCCGGCGTTGCTCTTGGTGGCGTAAAGGGTTGATCTGATTCAGAATTTAAGTATTATGTCAGTTCTTATATGCTCAGGACGTCCCTGTCCGGAATGTTAAGGAAGATATCTGTCATAATAGAATTCTCTCATAAAGAAGAGAGGCCAGATGCTTTAAAAGTGTCTGGCTTCTCTTTTTTCTGTCAAAAAAGAAAACAGTCGTAGCGTTTTTTTGTTTCATGAATATATTGTTGCTTTTCAAAAGATGATCATTATGATATTATTATGCTTGCTTTAATGAGACTTTAAGTAAAAATATAATAGAATAAATGCTTCTGCCGGATATTGTATAAATGCAAGGAAACAGAAATATTAATTGCGCAGTGAAAAAAATATATGCAGGCATGTCCGTTATAATATTGAAGCATGGATAATATATAATAGATAAAGGAAGTAAGGTATGTTCAGCACATTTCGCGGGAAAAAGATAATAAATTCAGCAAAGATATCTGTTTTAGCCATTATGTTGGCACTGCCTGTTATATTGACAGGCTGCGGTCAGAAGAAGGTAGAAGTCGTAAAGCCTGACGGCAGGGAAAATACTACAAGTGAGATGAATGTAACTCACGAGAACATGAATGTTGCCAACGGCAAAAGCGATTCCGGTCTTGATGATCCTCTTGTAATAGCAGTTAAAGAACTGGATGAGAAGGTGAATCCCTTTACAGATCAGAACGATGGCGGCATGATGGCTCTTACGGCAACACAGGTGCATCTTCTCACGTTTGACCGTGATGACCAGGTGGTCGAAAATGCGCTTGAAGGGGAGAAGAGGACCTATAACGGCAATAAATATACATATCATGGTCCCGCAGACATTAAAGTATCTTTTAACCGTACTATGGATACGACTAAGTATGACATAAAGCTCGGGAAATATCTTACATTTTCCGATGGTTCTGAACTGAATGCTGATGATGTTATATTCTCGCTATATGCATTTGCTGATACTGATTATGAAGGTCCGTTCTCACTTGCTCATAGCAGCATCGTAGGCCTGAAGCTTTACAATGAGGGCAATAAGGACTATATCAGGGGTATAAAGCGGCTAAGCAAATATGAACTTGTCATAACGACAGAGGGCTATGACAGAAAGTTCATTCATAACATAAATATTCCGATTCTCTCCATGAACTATTATGGGAAAAGATCCCTGATCGATCCGGAGAATAACGGCTTCGGAGTCAAAAAAGGCGTAGTATCAGAACTAAAAAATGAAGAGAAAACACTCTTTGGCGCCGGTCCATACAGATATGTAAAAACAGAACAGGGAAGCATGTATTTTGAAGCAAATCAGAATTATTTCAGAGGAGTGCCTGTTTCAGCATTTCTTGAGCTTAAGCCTGTTGGAGAAAAGGAGGCTTTTGACCTGGCAGAAGGCATTAATCAGGGAGCCTATGATGTGGTTTACGCAGACGGAAGTTATACGGCAGTTAAGCAGGCCGCAGGCAGGAATCCGGGAGGATTGGTCAATGGTTCTACCCTGTTTACCAGGTTCTATGATGCCGAAAACTATTGGACAGTCTGTCTGAACGGCGTGAATGTGTCTGTAAATAAGACATTTGATTCTGAAAGATCTATAAATCTGCGCAAGGGCATCTGCACTCTGATAGCGGCTGACAGAGCTAATATCATCGATAACTTTTATTCATTTTCCAGAAAAAAGATAGATTATCCCACATCATTTACGGGTCCCGATCATCCTTTGCCTGATCAGAAGGGATTTAAGGAAGCATATTCAACCGGGCCTGACGGTAAGGCTGTCTATGGAAGAAAAGAGCTGGAAAGTGACGCCAGGTATGAAAGCGCAAGGCAGACAGCTATCAGATATTTTGAAAAAGCTGGCTTTGAATTCAATGAAAATGGCCACATTAAGAATGTGGAAGGTCTTCCCGGTTATATCAATTTTGGGATCTCTCTGGATGACGATGATGGAGGAGCCGTGTACAGGATATTTTCAAAGGCCTCATTGATCCTTAATGATATGGGCTTTAATACTGAAGTGTCATATTTGAAGGATAAAAAGCTTAAGAAGATGCGTAAGAAACATAAACTGGACATATGGTTGGAGGACTTTGATACTGATCCGGATCCTGATCTTTACAAAAAATATTATGGCAGCTATGACATGGATGAGAACTATTTTTCCATGGTGAACGGTGACATCAATGAATATTTATCTGAGAACCGTTATCAGACAGACCCGGAGAAAAAAGCTGAGATCAATAATAAGATCTACGGCCTTGTTATGGATGAGGCGCTGGAAGTGCCGCTTTTTCAGGAAAGAGACATGATACTTTTCTCCAGCAGGAGGGTAGACCAGAAAAGCGTGGCTGCTGATATTACGCCATATTATAACTGGACAGAGGAGCTTTATCTTGTTCAGACAAAGTAAGTCCCTTTACCGACTGAGAATATTGATATATAGTCCGG
The DNA here is from genome assembly GCA_036343175.1 of Lachnospiraceae bacterium. Lineage (GTDB taxonomy): Bacteria > Bacillota > Clostridia > Lachnospirales > Lachnospiraceae > JAEEJA01. The sequence continues at coordinate 100,430 of JAZASR010000004.1, read as the reverse complement.
GAGATACCTTCCATACGAGGGTCTTCCGGACGATTTTTAATTTTCAGGGAAATTGAATTTATGAAAATCGTTTTATTTATAAAAATAATAAGAGAAAATATATCTTCATTATGCTATAATGAATGCATAAAAACTGGGTCTATATGCGGGAATGTACTTCTATGTATTTCCCTGCAAAAAAGGAGGAGAAGATGCAGCAGAAACTTGAACAGTGGATCAATTGGATAGGCTATGATGAGCTGCTTGCTACACGCAACAATGCACCGCAGCATTTGCTTGGCCTTCATGAATTCATGGACGGGCAGGTAATAACGGTATTCAGGCCTGAGGCCCATGCAGTAACAGTTACAGACATGAAGGGGAGAGGAGCTGTCGAGCTTAGTGAGATCAATCCCGGCAGCGGTTTCTTTGGTAAGTTCCTTACAGGCAAGAAGATCAAAGCCCCTTATCAGCTTCATATCGAGTACGGACCGGACAACGTTGTTACAACTGCAGACCCATACTGCTTTACATCCATCATTTCCGATATGGACAGATACTTATTTGCAGAAGGAAAGCACCTGAATATATATGAGAAGCTTGGTGCTCACCCTATGACTATCAATGGAGTAAAGGGCACACATTTTGCTGTATGGGCTCCGCATGCCAGAGAGGTTTCGGTAGTCGGCGACTTTAACCTTTGGGATGCCCGTCTGCACCAGATGATGATACAGGATGTATCAGGCATATATGAGCTTTTCATACCGGACGTAAAGCCTGGGGCAGTTTACAAGTACCAGATCCTGACCAGGAACGGAGATACCATCTTCAAGGCAGATCCTTATGCCAATGAAGCACAGCTGAGACCGGACAATGCTTCAGTCGTTGCTGATCTTACAGAGTATAAGTGGAAGGATGCAAAGTGGATATCTGAACGTCATAAAGAGACAAGAAGCTCCATGATGAGAAAGCCTATGAGCATTTATGAGTGCCACTTAGGCTCATGGAAAAAGAAGGTGGAGGATGACGACAACGGTTTCTTCAGCTACAGAGAACTCGCACCTGAGATTGCAAAATATCTGAATGACATGGGCTACACTCATATAGAACTTATGGGTATCTCAGAGCACCCGTTCGACGGTTCATGGGGCTATCAGGTAACAGGATATTTTGCTCCTACGAGAAGATACGGCGAGCCGGAGGACTTCATGTACTTCGTCGATTATATGCATGAGCACGGTATCGGAGTGATCCTTGACTGGGTACCGGCCCACTTCCCAAGAGATGAATTCGGACTTGGAAGATTCGACGGACAGGCTCTTTATGAGCACCCGGACCCAAGAAGAGGAGAGCACCCTGACTGGGGCACATATATATTCAACTATGGCAAGCACGAAGTAAGCAATTTCCTGCTTGGCTCAGCGCTTTTCTGGAGCAGGGTATACCACGTTGACGGGCTCCGTGTAGATGCGGTAGCATCCATGCTTTACCTTGACTACGGCAAGCAGGACGGAGCATGGCTGCCTAATGAAGACGGCGGCAATTCCAACTATGACGCCATTAATTTCTTTCATCAGCTCAACCAGACATTTGAGTCAGAAGAGCCTGGAACCATGATAATAGCTGAAGAGTCGACATCATGGGCAGGCGTTACTGCACCAGTATCACTCAATGGACTGGGCTTCCTCTTCAAGTGGAACATGGGCTGGATGAACGATTTCCTCACATATATGCACATGGATCCGTATTTCAGAGGTCCTAACCACAACATGCTCACATTCTCCATGCAATATGCATACAGCGAGAACTTCATACAGGTACTTTCTCATGACGAGGTAGTCCACATGAAGGGCTCCATGATCGAGAAGATGCCTGGCAATGAGAATGATAAGTTCGCAAACTTAAGGCTTGCCTATGGCTTTATGTGGGGTCATCCCGGCAAGAAGCTCCTTTTCATGGGGCAGGAGTTTGCTCAATACAGAGAGTGGAGCGAGAAGAGGTCTCTTGACTGGTTCGTTCTTTCCAATCCGAAGAACCAGGGTGTTCAGAACTTTGTAAAGGCCCTGAATCACCTTTATGATAAATACGATGCTTTCTGGGTCAATGATTTTGATCCTATGGGATTCGAGTGGATGAGCTGCGACAGATCTGATATCAGCGTAGTGTCATTCGTAAGACGCGGATCCACCGCTAAGGATCAGCTCCTCTTCATCTGCAACTTTACCCCTGTCCAGCGCGATAATATGCGTTTCGGAGTACCTTGCCTTACAAGATATGAGATGCTTCTCACATCAGACGATCCTGAGTTCGGAGGGTGGGGAATAGAGAACAGCAAGGTCATAGAGTCTGAAGATGTCGGATGTGATGACCGCGATTACAGCTTCGTTATGAATGTGCCGCCGCTCTCAATAACTATCTTCAGATATGACTATACCGACCAGAAGACACTTGACAGATCGCCTGCAGCCGATGACTTTACAGTAAAGATGCCGGAGAAGGAGGAAGAGTCATCTGAGAAGGAAGATGATGAGAAAGCCGGGACTGAATCCGATAAGGAGAAAGAGCCTGTAAAAGAAAAGACTCCTGCAAAACGCGGAAGAAAGAAGACAGGTAAGAAATGATATTTTTTACAGATCATCAGATCAAAGGAGTCTGTATTTAACCTATGGTCTGATGATATCTGCCATGATCTGATAATAAAAAGTTCTGACATAATCTTACAATTATATTAAGATTTGAGAATCAACCCTCTGACGACTTGAAAATTTTGTCAGAGGGTTTTATTATATGTATAGTTGGTTATATAGTTATATAGCAAGGTGCTATCTTATGAAGAGAGGATCATTATGAGAACGAAGAGCAATGTTATTATGTTTCTTATGTCATGTTTCTGCATGGCTCTTTCTCTTTTTGCGCTTACGGGTCTTCTAAGTACCAGGGCAGAGGCAGCTGAATATAAATACAGAATATACTCCAATACTTTATATGCTGATAACTTCAACAATGACTCAAAAAAGTATGATAAGTCTTCAAAGACTGAGGTCCTTGAGTATTCATACAGACTCCCGATCATAGATGGGGACAGCAAGGCAGTCAATACTGTCAATGATTTCCTGTTCGATCTGAGAGATAAATTCATGGACGATAAAGATAAGCTTGCCAAGGCAGCCAATGATGTATATAAGGATTCAAAGCTCTCTGATGCATATGATATCAATGGCAAATGGTTCGTTAAATATATTAATGATGATTACGTAAGCCTCAAGTACGTATATAAAGATAAGATAGGCAGTGACGTTGACTATAGAGTCGATACATATACATTCAGTTTGAAGAGTGGAAAAAGGCTTTATGCCGATGATTTCCTGAGCGGCAGCAGGACCTCTATCATCAATTCTGTTATCGACGCTTACAGGGATGTAAAGAATAAGAAATACAAGAAGTACAGCTTCTATGATGACAATGAGCTTTTCCTGAAAGAGTCCAGGATAAGCGATCTCCCGTTTTATTACAATGGCAATGGCATTACTCTTGATTATTCTCCAAAGACTCTGGCTCCATATGCAGCAGGTGAGATAATCTTTAACATCAAATGAAATTAGCACTTGACATTAAAGCTCAGTGCTTATTATAATAATTGACAATTATTAAGATGTATTTAAACCGATGATGCGGAGATAAAAACAGGATATGAGCTCACAGAGAGCCGGGGCAGCTGAGAACCGGTGGTTAACAGCCTGTTAAATGGACCGCAGAGGGCATGATGAAAGAGAAGTCATTCTCAAGTATCTCATGACGTTAAGGCTGGCGTGAACAGCCAGGGATATGAAGGTATCCTGTTAAGTGCATGGGTCATACCATGAATCAAGGTGGCACCACGGTAGTGTTATATTAATTTATAATTTATCGTCCTTGAGCAGGAAGAAGATTTCTGCTCAGGGACTTTTTTTATGCCCTGACAGGATTGGTTTTATTGCTGTTTATAAAGCTAGGCAGGCATATCACCATATTAAGCCAGATAATAGGATAATGGTGAGCAGCATTTTGTAAGGCAGCAGATGCGAAGGCAGATAACATGATCATAGTGAGAGGCATTTTATAAAGCAGCAGATGCGAAGGCAGATAATATGATCATGGCGGGAGGCATTTTATAAGGCAGCAGATGTGAAAAGAGGAGATGGTACATGTATGAATATTCTTGATGAGATAGCAGAGAGAACAAGGATAAGGACGGAAGAGGATAAGAAAGATCTTTCCCCGCACGATCTTAAGGAAATGGTACTTAAGAAAGCTGAGACAGAAAAAAAAGAAGGGTATAGGTTTCCTTTTGAGAACGCCCTGAAGACCGGCAGATTAAGCATTATTGCCGAGGTTAAGAAGAGCTCGCCTTCTAAAGGTCTTATCGCGCCGGAGTTTGATTATATATCTCAGGCTTCCGCATACGAGGAGGGCGGGGCTTCATGTATATCGGTTCTTACTGAGCCTTATTATTTCGGGGGTTCCCGTGAATTCCTCAGGGAGATCAGAGAAAAAGTAAGCCTGCCTATACTCCGGAAAGACTTCACTATCGATGAATATATGATATTCGATGCAAAGAGGATCGGCGCAGATGCGGTGCTTCTGATCCTGTCTATCCTTAGTGATGAGGAAGCAGAAAAGTTCTTTAAGCTTTCTGATTCACTGGGACTTACAGCTGTATTTGAAGCTCACGATGAGACAGAGGTAAAGAGGGCCTTAGGACTTGGGGCAAGGGTCATAGGAGTTAACAACCGGAATCTTAAGGATTTTTCAGTTGATTTTGAGAATTCATTGAAGTTCAGGAATATGATCCCGAAAGGGACGGTATATATTTCCGAGAGCGGCGTCAAAGGTGAAGATGACATAAAGAGGCTCTCCGAAGCGGGTATAGATGCCTGTCTTGTAGGCGAAGCTCTTATGAGGGCCTCCGATCCGGCCGGGACACTGAAGAGCTGGATCATGGCCATGTGAATAATGCTTAAAAGGATCAGCTCCATTAAGCTTTTATATAGTATTAATGTTTCCAGATGAAAGGAGAAAAGGAAATGAGTAAAGGAAGATTTGGTATACACGGAGGGCAGTACATACCTGAGACCCTCATGAATGAGATCATTAAGCTTGAGGATGCTTATGAGTATTATAAGAAGGATCCGGAGTTCAGCCATGAGCTCGAGGATCTGCTTAAGAACTATGCAGGACGTCCTTCACTTCTGTATTATGCAAAGAATATGACAGAGGATCTTGGCGGCGCAAAGATCTATTTCAAGCGCGAGGATCTCAATCATACAGGGGCGCACAAGATAAATAACGCTTTAGGACAGTGTCTGCTCGCTAAGAAGATGGGAAAGACAAGGGTCATAGCAGAGACCGGAGCCGGCCAGCATGGTGTTGCAACAGCTACTGCAGCGGCCCTTCTTGGACTTGAGTGCGAGGTGTTCATGGGCAAGCTTGATACTGAAAGACAGGCCCTTAACGTATACAGGATGCAGCTTCTGGGAGCAAGCGTACATCCGGTTGATTCCGGCACAGGCACCCTTAAGGATGCCATTAATGAGGCAATGCGCGACTGGACCAGACGTGTGGACGATACACATTACGTGATAGGGTCTGTAATGGGTCCTCATCCGTTCCCTACCATAGTCCGCGACTTCCAGGCCGTTATAGGCCGTGAGGCCCGTGAGCAGATACTTAAGCTTGAGGGGAAGCTCCCTGATGCCGTAATGGCATGTGTTGGCGGCGGATCCAATGCCATGGGGATGTTCTATGATTTTATAAATGATAAGGATGTAGAGCTGATCGGCTGTGAAGCGGCAGGCAAGGGCGTCGATACCTCCAGGACCGCAGCTACTATGGCAACAGGCACTGAAGGCGTATTCCACGGCATGAAGTCTTATTTCTGTCAGGATAAATACGGTCAGATAGCCCCTGTATATTCTATCTCGGCAGGACTTGATTATCCGGGCGTCGGACCTGAGCATGCTTATCTTCATGATATTGGCAGAGCGCAGTACGTGCCTGTTACAGATGACGAGGCAGTGGACGCATTTGAATACATTGCAAGGACAGAGGGGATCGTTGCGGCTATTGAGAGTTCACACGCCATTGCCCACCTTATGAAGATAGCCCCAAAGATGCGAAAAGACCAGATCATCATATGCTGCCTGTCAGGCAGAGGTGACAAGGATGTGGCAGCTATTGCAAGATACAGAGGGATCGACCTGCATGATTGATGTAATGCAGGATATATGAGCACAGACCTGCGTGATCGATGCAATGCAGGATATAAGTATAAAGATCAGTAAAGGAGACATAATATGAGCAGAATTTCAGATGCATTTAATAATAAAAAGTTATTTATACCATTCATAACAGCAGGCGATCCTGATCTGGATTCGACCTACAGATACGTGCTTAAGATGGTAGAGGCAGGAGCTGGCCTTATAGAGCTGGGTGTCCCTTTTTCAGACCCTATTGCAGAGGGGCCTGTCATCCAGAGCGCCAATGTCCGTTCTCTTTCACACGGCACCACGATCGATGATATATTTGAGCTTGTAAAGAGGCTTCGAAAGGAGACGCGGGTGCCTATAGTATTCATGGGATATCTCAATTCATTTTTCAAATACGGATATGATAAGATCTGTCAGAATACGGTAGATGCCGGTGCTGACGGCTTCATCATCCCTGATCTTCCATTTGAGGAGAAGGATGAGCTGAAAGAATATACTGATAAATACGGGCTTGAGCTTATCTCGATGATCGCGCCTACATCAAAGGAGAGGATAAGGGCAATAGCCTCAGAGGCCAACGGCTTCATATATCTGGTATCATCACTTGGTGTTACGGGTACACGTGATAAGATCGAGACTGACGTTGAGTCAATAGTTAAGGAAATACGCAAATGCACAGATACACCTGTTGCTGTCGGCTTCGGCATTCATACGCCGGAGCAGGTAAGAAAAGTCGTCTCCTATGCGGACGGCGCCATTGTGGGCAGCGCAATAGTAAATATCGCTGCGGAAAAGAAGGATAAGGCAGATCAGGCGATATATGATTATGTAAAGAGCATGGCTGATGCGTTGTGAATATTGGCATTGCTCTGCATCTTCCCTTTGCCGTGTAATTCCGGTTTTTGGGCTTTGGCATTGTTATTGACAATAGTTTATTAGCTTTGGCACTGTTATTGACAATAGTTTATGGGCTTTGGCATTGTTATTGACAAAAACTGCATCTTCCCTTTGCCAGGCGGCTTCTGATAATGTAAAATATATAGGATGACCTGATCTGCGAGAATGACCGGGCTGGAATAATACATACAGGAGATGGGTATTATGAGATTTTACAAATGCTTTAAGAAGGGAATGGCAGTCATAATTTCAGCTGCCATGCTTATCGGCGGGTCTTATACTTTGCCGGGTGCAGCGGTAAGCGAGGCTAAAGTACTGGCATCTGTTGATGATGAACTTGTAGGAGTCACTGTAGTGACCCGGGAAGTTGGGAGCACGCTCGCGCTCAATGCTTCCGCGGCTTCGGCTGAAAGCGTGACATGGTATGAGTCGGCAACGACGCCGGCTGCCTTAACATGGCAGCAGGTAAAGCCTGTCTCAGATCTGAAAGCGGATCCTGTGACAGAGCCGGCAGCAAATTCTGCCGCCGGGTCTGCAGCAAAGTCTGTCAATGGGACGGCAGCAGAGCCTGTCGCCGGACCGGCAGCAAAGTCTGTCACCGGGTCTGCAGTGAAGCCTGTTACCTTTGATGCAGTCAAGACAGAGATGACAGAAGGGACTTTGCTTTCACGGCTCGAACTTAAGCTTGGTGCAGAGAATGACGGGAAGTATTATTTTGCCGAGTTTAAGATGAAAGATGGTAGCTATGAGCAGACTCCTTATTATTATATGGATCTTTATACATATGTTAAGTACGATCTGAACGGAGGTTTGGCGGCAGGAGGCTCATTTGCGGACCAGAAGTATTTTCTCGGTGAAACATTCATGCCGGTCAAAAATGCTCCTGAACGCTTCTCATATAAGTTCCTGGGATGGTCGGTAAATAAGGCAGCAGCCTCAGCGGACAGCGCATTTAACATAACAGGACCTGTAACACTCTATGCGATATGGCAGGATACCATTTCGCCAGCGACAGTTACAGCTGTTACTGCATCTTCTCTTACTTATAATTATAAGGGATACGAATACAGGCCTGCCATAAAGCTTAAGTTTACAGTTGCGGGGACACCATCGGCGATAGTGATCTTCAGGAAGAAAGGCGATGCTTCCGGATCCGGAGCCTATAAGAAGCTCAAGACCATAAAGCCGGATGTCAGAGCATTTACTGATAAAAATAAGGTCAAGCGCGGAAAGACTTATACCTACTACATAAGACTTAAGTATCTTGATGCAGGCGGCAATGAGCAGATCAATGACTCTGCCCCGTTTACATACACCTCTAAGACCGTGCTCAAGAAGCCAAAGATCAAGATGTCAAAGTCTCGCAATACTCTGATAATGCAATTCAAGAAGGCAGAGGGCAGCGGCTATCAGATCCAGTATATGTATATCTCAGAAAACAAATGGAAGGATGTACCGGGCATCGGCAAGGGGCTCAAGGAGAAGCAGACCCTGATACTCCGCGGCAAGGGCTTCAAGCTCCGTGTACGTACATATTCAAAGGTCGGAAAGAACGTATATTACAGTGACTGGATAAAAACAAAAAAATATTAAATATTTATTGAAAATGGTTTATTTATCCACAAGTCGGTGTTATAATAGTATTACTTAATTATACGAAACCTATAAGGAGGATAGAGCTTATGACAGACGATATTTTAAAGGGTGCTGACCTTGAGGGACTTGAAGAGCTTATGGGCGGCGGAGATACCAAGAAGTCCAAGAAAAAGGCAGCTTCTGTTCCTGTTAACGTTGATGAAGAGGAAATCAGTCTCGATGGACTTGATATTGAGGATGATGAAGAGGATACAGGCTCTATCGTTCCTGATGACATCAAGTCTATAAAGCTTCTCGCTCTCATCTTCGATAAAAAGGTCGTTGGATACCGTTTCAAGACTGACAAGGGATACTTCGATGTAACTGTTGAGAAGGCTGCCGAGTATGGTATGAACTCTCACAAGGTAAGAACAGGTCTTCAGGTCGAGAAGCACAACGGCATCATGATCAGCAAGACAGAGATCAAAGAGAATAAGCTTGTTCCTAACGTAACAGACAGTCAGGAAGACTGCGACAAGCTTTTCAATCTCCTTTATACATTGTAATCTGCGATCTTTATGAACAGTCTTTCGTGATCCTTGCTGCTTGAGGTGTAAAGGATCGCTGAGGCAAAGTCATTAAGACCTGATAAAATTTATTTATGATCGATAGATCCCCTCCGGAGCCGGAGGGGATCTTTTTTTATATTATCGGTTTAGTAAAAGGAGCAGTGAGTAAAAATTTACTCGTAAATTGACGGATATTTTACCTGTGAATTGATAAAAAATTTACTTATAAAAAAGATAGAAAAATTGCCCAAAATTCTCGTTCTTATTGCAATAATTTTGTGAAAATGTTATAATTTAAATAGCTGTTTTCAGGCTCCTCCAAAAGCCTTCGTAACTGATTAAGCAGCTTTTATTTATGGGATAAGGCCTACTTCGCGATATTTTTGCGGCCAGGCGTGTTACTCAAACGTTTTCGTGATACCGTTAATAAAGATATAAGATTTAGGAGGTATTTTTATGAGGATCAGGTCAACCAGGTACAAAGTATTATCATGGATATTAGCCATCGCTTTCGTATTCACGAGCGTACCGGCATTTTCCATAAGAGAGGCTGAGGCAGCTGATACAGCCGGCTCCTTTACGTCAATTAACGACTTAAAGGGTTATAAGGAAAATGGAGATAAGTATCAGCTGGTAACCTTTGGCCAATATCCAAAGGTTTTGGTAACTGATGAAGATGAAATCAAGAAAATTGATGAAGCATATAAAAATAATTCTTACAGAGATGTTGACCTTGAAATAAATGGTCAATGGTACAGGAGAATATCTGTAAATAGTGAGAATAAATATTTTCAGTTCATGCCTGTCTGGTGGAAAGTGTTAGAAAAGAATGTAGAAAATAATACTGTTACATTAATGTCCAATTCTATATTGGATGAAGATCAGGCTAGCTGGAATCCGGTAAATATTATAAATAATGAAGAATGGATGCTTGGTGTTCGATATCCATCAATTAAGAACTCATTATTTCCTGGTGAAAAGGATACATCATCTTCAGACTCTAATGATAATTCATCAATTACCAAAGCTTTTTCTTTATCCATCTTATCATATGAAGATTGTAATAATGAAAATTATGGTCTGCTGAAAACAGAAGGTTCTCCTGCTGTTCAGAATTTAAAGAACAGGATAGTTGGTGCAACTGATTATGCCAAAGCTATTAACGGGTTCAACAGTAAGGATGAAATGCTGGGCTATTGGATTTCTACTAATGGCAACAACAGCTATGGATATGTTGGAAAGAAAGATGGAAAGATTGTAACTAATCCAGATTCAAAATCTTTAAATGTTGGTATAGTTCTTAAAGCGGTTGTTACTATTCCTGCCGGGTCTGCTGAAGGAGGTTCGGAAACTGCAGAGACAGATCCTCTTAATAAAATTATTCCGGTTCCATCCGGACAGACTCAGGAGCCTAATTCTGAAACTGTAAGTATCGATGGAGGCGGCAGCTCCGGTGATGGGAGTGATGTCCCGGACGAGCCTGTTATTAAGCCTCTTTCAGATGTAAGCTCTGTCGATGCAAACGGCGCATGGTCTGTTAATGAAGGAGCTGATGGCTTTGATGCTGAAACACTTGTGATCCCTTCACAGGTCGGCGGCAGTAAGGTTACAAAATTAACTTCTGACAGTTTTAAAAACCTTACTGCAGCTTCAAAGGCTGCTGTCACAAAAGTTTTTCTTCCTGAAGGGCTTACTGAGATCGGAGACGGAACATTTTCGGGCTTTAATAGCATAACAGAGATAAGCATTCCTAAGACTGTAACAGCTATCGGAAGTAAGGGCGGTAACGGTGCTTTTGCAGGGATGGATGGATTAAAGCAGGTGCATTTTGAATATGGTTCTGAACTTGCATCCCTTGGGGATAATACATTTAAGGATGATAAGAATCTCACTCTTGTTGGTGAGAATACGGCAGAGGATGCCCCTACATTTAATCTTCCTTCAAAGCTCTCAAGTATTGGAAAAGATGCCTTTAATGGTACGAAGGCAGAAACTGTCGGAATACCAAGTGGTTTAAAGACAGCTGAAAGTGCATTTGCCGGCAGTAATTTAAAGAATGTCACCATTCCGGGTTCGGTAAGCGCTGTTTCGAAGGAAATGTTCAGCGGATGCAAGAGCCTTGAAGCAGTTTCCATACTTCCGGGTGTTGAAGAGATCAGAGAGGGTGCCTTTAAGGATTGTACTTCACTAAAGAGTATTTCTATCCCTTCTTCGGTAAAGACTATTTCCAAAGATGCATTTAAGGGCTGTACAGGTCTTACATCGATCTATCTGCCGAATAAAGATATAAAGATTGACAACAGTGCATTCCCTGAGAACATTCAGAATGTTTATACTCCAGGCGGAGAGAAGATCAACGGTGTAGCTGATGGCAAAGTACAGGATATCAGCAAGGTAGAAAAACTTGTATTAAATCCGGAAAAGGACACCGTTTCATTCAATGCTAATGAAAAGGATCAGAACATTTCATATACAGCATATGCTAATGGAACCGGCTTCAGCTATATCTGGGAGATCTCAAAGGATAAGGACTTTACAGATCCGCTGGTTATAGCTGCAACAACAGGATCTTCTGTAAATACCAGCAACATTATTGCAGTGGCAAACAGAACGATTAACGACAAAAAGGTAACATTCACCCTTACACTTCTTAAGGACAGGCAGAGTGGTATATCCGATTATAAGTTTATAAGACTTAAGGCCTATAACCCGCTTGAAACTGTCGGCGGTCCTATAAGTCTTGATATCAATACGTCCACTAAGTTATTTGTGACCTTCCACGGCGGTTATCCAGGACAGCCTTCAGTCGCGGAAGAAAAGAAGAGCGGAGATATTATCACATTTGCAGATCCTGATTATATACCTGACGGTAAAAAATTCCTTGGCTGGAGTGAGACAAAGGGCAGCACTGCTGCACAGTATACGGTCGGCCAGACTTATACAGTAGAAAGTTCAGTGGATTTTTATCCTGTATATTCTGATAAATCAGGAAATGGAGGAGGCAGCAATCCAGGCAATCCTGGCAATACCGGAACAGGCAGCGGCAATACAGGTAAGACGGTTTCCACAAAGGCTTCAGTAACCTACAGGGAGCCTGCGACTACAGTATCCGTTAAGGTCGTTTCAGGCTCGACCATCAAGCTCAATAAGCCTGTCGCAGATACTTACAACGGAAAGAAGTTCACAGGCTGGTCGACGAATTCAGCCGTAGCAGCCTCATGGTCTACAACTCTTACAGATGGCATCCTTAAGGCCGATGCTTCTTACAAGGTCAATAAGGACATTACATTCTATGCGGTTTATAACGATCCAGTCGTACAGCCATTCGTTGTGGATAAGAATATCTCAGTGACGGCATTCAAGACAAAGGGCATGTTCAAAAAGTCCAAGGGCTTTAAGTACGTTCAGGCCGTCAGACTTAAGTACTCATTCAGCTCCAATGCCGCAGGCGTTCGGATCTTAAGATCTGCCAAGAAGAAAAAGGGTTATAAGGTCATTAAGACCGTAACATTCTCCGACCCTAACGGGCTTGCATCAGGAACGTATTTCGATAAAAAGATAAAGCTTGGAAAGAAGTATTATTACCAGATCATGCCTCTTGATGAGACAGGAGCACCGATCAAGACTGCAAAGAGCGCAAGGAAGGCCGGTGTGGTCAAGAAGCTCATGAAGCCTTCGGCTTCTATAAGGATGCAGAATAATGCTCTTGTTGTAACATTCAAGAAAGCAGCCGGACAGAACTTTGAGACACAGTTCAGACTTGCCGGTACCAATACCTGGACTTCACTTCCTGCATCCACAAAGATGGCAGGCAGGCTCAAGGGCAAGGTCACAAGTATAAAGCTCACTGCAACCGGTTTCTACTACAGGGTAAGGACAAGCGTAAAGTCAGGTAAGAAGACATACAGAAGTGCCTGGACGACATTCAAGAATAAGATATGATAGGAGAATCGAGGAACATTATATGTCATCAGAATTTAATCGTTGCTATAAATGTATGGGAGAGCTCGATGAGAAAGGCGTCTGCAAGAACTGTGGTTCCCATAATGACAACCAGAAGGCAGTGCCTTACCGTCTGCAGCCGGGCAGCACTATACATAACAGATATCTTACAGGAATAGCAGTCGGTGAAGGTGATTATGGTATTACTTACATTGGCTGGGATATGGTCGAGAATAAAAAGGTCGCTGTTAAGGAATATTATCCAAGACAGATCGCCATGCGTGATACTACGACAGGCAATAACAGCGTGGATGCCTATGATCCGTCTTATCACCAGATGTATCGTGAAGGAGTAAAGAGCTATGAGTCGGAGACTCACAAGATATCCATGATCGGTGATTTTCCGGGGGTCGTAACTGTATATGATACATTCAAGGAAAATGGCACGGCCTACCTTGTTATGGAATATGTCGAGGGAGTAACACTCAGGACATACATTTCATCAAAGGGAAAGCTTACACCTGAGAAAGCCCTGGAACTTATGCGTCCTGTCATCGGTTCTTTAGGCAAGGTCCATAAGATCGGCATGATGCATTATAACATCAGTCCCGATGATATCATGGTCAATCACGGCAGGGATGCGAAGCTTTTGAACTTCGATACTGCGCGCGCAACGGTCAATGGCGGCAGAGCATTCTTACTTAAGGATGGCTTCGCGCCTGATGAAGAATATTATGAAAATGCCAATCTGGGAGCCTGGACAGATGTCTACGAGATCTGTGCAGTACTTTATTATATTATTACGGGAGTCGTTCCTCCTTCAGCAGTTGAAAGAGAGAGAAGCGATGAATTGAAGCCATTCGATGCATTCGGCCTTGACTTCGGCATGAAGAAAATGAATGCTATCATGAAGGGCCTCGCAGTTAAGGAGACAGACCGTTTCCAGACTATGGAAGAGCTCTACAAGGAGCTTTACAATACAACGAGCTTCTCATATGTAAAGCAATCTGATGCTTCTGCAGCAGCGCATACGGCGCCTGCAGCAGGCGGTGGTCACGCATCTCACGGATCGAACTATAGCGCCGGCGCTGGCACTGCATCTGCCGGCATGGGAGCAGCATCCACCGGTCATGCCGCATCTTCTGAAAGTACAGCTCCGCCAAAGAAGGAACTTCCGCACAGCGGCAAGGATGATGTTATCGATTCTTTTATATCCATCAGGGATGACGAATCGTACAGCAGGTCCAATCCGGCTGTGGATTTCATAAAGGATCACCTTAAGATAGTTATAGGAGCGGCCGTCCTGCTCGCAGCAGTCATCATTATCATAGCTGTATCGGGCTCAAAGAAGAGCAATACACAGACTGCAAAAACAGCGCCTGCTCCGACACAGGCAGCCACAGAGAATAATACAAGCTCAACATCATCTTCTGATGCGTCCTCTTCATCAGAAACTTCAGAGGCAGCAGATATCACGATGGTAGATGTTATGGGGAAGACCGCAGATGAAGCTAAGGATGCAATTGCCTCCCTTGGTGATGATCAGCTTACAGTAACAGTAGAGGAAGAATTCAGTGATAAGGTTGAGAAGGGCAAGGTCATCAGCCAGTCTATAGATCCTGATACCACTTATAAGAGCGGCGATCAGTCCGAGATAGTAATTACTGTGAGCAAAGGAGCTGAGAAGATCACAGTTCCTTCAGTTACGGGCATGTCAAAGGACAAGGCAGTCGCTAAGCTTAAAGATGCAGGACTTAAGGCTAAGGTAAAGGATGGACAGTACTCCGACTCCGTTGATAAGGGAGATATCATCAGTCAGTCAGTTAAGAAAGGCAAGAAGGTCGATAAGAAGACTGAGGTCGCTATAGTACCGAGCCTTGGTAAGAAGCCGGCACCGGCTGCTCCTGCAGCACCGGCAAAGCCTGCAGCACCGGCAAAGCCTGCGGCACCTGCAAAACCTGCGGCACCTGCCAACCCGTTTGGCTGATGCGGTATTGTTATCTGATCTGTATCAAGCCCTGTATCAGGTCTATGAGGATACAGGTTCAAAAAAGCCTTTTTAAAGTGCCGTGCACAGAAACTTTAAAAGACTTTCACCACAATAAATGTATTAGAGGTTATCATAAGAAGGAGAAGCAGCTATGGAGGCAAATAAGCGTTGTATTAAGTGCATGAGTCCGCTGACAGACGAAGGGCCATGTAAGGAATGTGGGTTCGATGCGTCGGGTTATGAGACCGATAAAATGTACCTGCAGCCGGGATCTTTTATAAGGAACAGATATCTTATAGGTGTCATGCTGCATGCGACCAAGTATTGTGCTTCATATATGGGATGGGACAATTTTGAAAACATGAAGGTCGTTATAAAGGAATATTTTCCGCAGGATATTTCCAAAAGAGATACAAGTGATGGCGAGAAGTTCATACATCCGGTCAGCGGCCGCGATGAAGATTACAGGCAGGGCATGCAGAACTACGAGCGTGTAGGCAAGAGGATCGAGATCTTCAATGAGATGCCCGGCATCACTTCTGTTCATGACATTATCAATGAGAACAATACCATTTATGTAATATACAAGTATGGTGAGGGTGAGGATACAGATGCTCTTATTGCAAAGAACAGCCACATCCGCTCCGATGTAGTTCTTAAAATGATGAACCCTGTGATAGCTTCTCTTGGGAGGATCCACAAATCAGGCACTTATCATTTAAATATCTGTCCTAAGAATGTCATACTCGATCTTAAGAAGAAAGAAGCAGTGCTCATAAACTTTGATGTTGCACATGCCACTTCCAATAATATCCTTGATATCGACCAGGATCCGGGATATGCTCCTCCGGAAGAGCTCGATCCCGATGGCAAGGTCGGGCCGTTTACAGATGTATACGGCATGTGCGCGACCCTGTACTTCATGATAACAGGCATAGTCCCTCCTGATTCGGAGTCCCGTGAAAAAGGCGAGGTCCTGAAGACATTTGATGAATTGAATATCAAGTTCGATAAGGCAAAGCAGGATGCTATCTTAAAAGGCCTTTCACTTAAGCCTGAAGATCGTTTCCAGTCTATGCTCGATCTTTCTGATATCCTGAAGAAAGAGGAAGTAAAGCCTATACCTGCTCCTGCATCTCCATCGGGAAATACAGGACGCATCAATACCTCAGCTGTTAATGAGGCTCTCCTGGGCGGCTCTTCACAGGCCTCTGCAGGACCGGATTCCCCTGGAGCGCCGGCATCATCTACAAAGCAGGAAGCCCTCGATAACTTTGCATCTCTTCTGAAGGATGATTCATATGGGCAGAAGCCTCAAAAGAAAAGCAGATTCTTTGGCGGCGGCACACAGGCACCTCAAGGATCTGCAGCCGGTTCGACATATCCTGACAGACCGACAGTCGGCGCGCCTACACCGGCTTCAAAGTCAGAAGCCCTTGATAACTTTGCATCCCTCCTGAAGGAGGATTCTGCAAATACGCCTCAGCCTCAGAGCAGAAGAAGGGGATTCTTCGGTATCGGCGGAGGAAGCTCCTCACAGGCTCAGGATGATTTCGTAGATCCCCTTGAGGCTATCTTAAACGATAAGAATGCCGATGCCGAGCTCAGGAATGCGGCTGCAAGAAAGGCAGCTGCGACCAATCCATATCTGAATAATCAGTCCGGTCAGCAGAATGGTCAGTATGCACAGCAGAATAATCAGTCCGGTCAGCAGAATATGAATACGGGCATGGGATATGGTCAGCCGGCAGAAAGCCAGCAGGCAGCATATACAGTACCTATGGCAGAAGCTTACGAAAGGCAGACAGGAAATGCGCCTCAGGCTTATCAATATGGCATGCAGTCCGTAAATGCGCCGCAGCCTGATCAATATGGCATGCAGTCCGTAAATACCCCGCAGCCTGATCCATACAAAAATGCATATGATGAGGATTCATTTATTAATGAGAATCCTGCCCAGGATATGAATGCTCCTCAGGCAGCACCTGAAGCAGCGGCTGGAGCAGCAGCTCAAGACGCACCTGAAGAAGTTGCCAATCCTTATGATAATGTAAATGAAGCTCCTGAAGAGAGCGCTCCTGCAGAAAGTGCAGCTGCGGATAATGCCCATGCGGAGCCTGTAAATGATACTTCCGGCGCGGAGCCTGAAGGTGCAGTTCAAACTGCCGATAATACCGCTCCGGCTGAAGCTTCTGCCGTGACCAGTGAAGCCGCTCCGGCTGACGCTGCTATCGTGACCAGTGAAGCCTCCCCGGCTGACGCCCCTGCTGAGACCAGTGAAGTCACCACGTCTGACGTCCCTGCTGCAGAAGCTGGAAAAGGTGAAAGAAAAGCAGAAGCTGCTGAAGAAAAGACCGCCGAAGCTTCAAAGACCTCAGATGGTAAAGCTGCAGCAAATGCTGAGGTAAGCGCTGATAAATTAGCATCACTATTTAATGAGATCGATAAGAGACCGGAAAGGAATCCGGCAATTAATCCTGCTCCAACAAAAGTCCGTTATACAGGACTTGGGGTAAAGACTGCAGGTAATGACTCAAAGATCCCGGGGGCATCATCTGCAGCAGCGCCAGGCGCAGGTTCAGCAACTATGAACTCCGACCTTAAGAAGCAGAAGGAAAAGGATGAAGCATTTGATAACTTCATGGCGATCAGAAATGAGATCGATAATGCTCCGGCTCAGAAGTCATCTGTTCGTGACAGTCTGTCAAATCTTGGTTCTAACATAGGAAATATCGGAACCAGGATCGCAAAGGGAGTACAGGGGACACAGGCACAGCCAAAGCCTGTAGTTGACGAGAGTCTTCCTGACAATAAGGATGACCTTATGGAGCTTTTTATACAGGAGAGCAAGGAGACCCATGGAGCTTTAGCTGCATCAAAGGCAGAGAAGAAGAGCAGATTTTATTCAAGACCTTCAAAAGTTGTAGAGCCTGGCGGGAAGCCTGCGTCCAATCCGGCAGCTGTGCTTCGCGGAAATTCTCAAAAGGATCTTAAACCAAAGGAAGATCTTCCTGAGAATAAGGACGATCTCATGGATCTCTTCATCCGTGAGAGCATGTCCAATAGTTCCGATCAGGCTGCCAATAAAAAGAGAGGTCTGTTCGGAAGAAGAAAATAAAGATCATCGTGAAGGCAATATGATCTGTCGGTCTGAAAATTGTGAAGATAATATGACTGTCGGTCTGAAAAAATGTATCATCACATAAATTTAAGATCCAGGCACATTTAATGCAGTGATTTTACTGTATAAGGCTCCGGGCTTACTAAAAGTCCGGAGCTTTTTTGTAATGTTTTTGTAAGATGCCTCATTTGTATGAATTTTCAATGTCTGATATACTGATATAAGCACTTTTTTAGAAATATTGAAATGGGGATAGTCAGAGGATGTTATATAAAAGATTATTATTGACAATATATTCATTGATCGCGGTTTTCACTGTCATAACAGCTTTTTCTTCTGTTAAGGCTTCTGCAGAGGAGTCAACTGAAAGCATATTTGCAGATGCCGTTTATTATCACAGCGCATCACATGCCGCAATGAATATTATCAACGGGATAGATGTCTCAAAGTATCAGAAGGATATCGACTGGACCAAAGCAAAGGCAGCTGGCGTGGAATACGCATTTATCAGAATAGGAAACAGATTCTCAGGATCCGGAGCCATCGCCATAGACTCTTATTATGAGCAGAATATGAAAAATGCCGCTTTAGCCGGCGTCCGTACCGGTGTATATTTCTTTTCTCAGGCGGTAAGCGTTGCTGAAGCTGAAGAAGAAGCACAGTTCTGTATCGACCACCTGCAGGGATATACTGTAAATATGCCTGTAGCTATTGACTTTGAGTCGGTCAATGGAGGCGGAAGGATGTTCAATGCCGCTCTGGGCAGGGAAGGATACACAGAGATGGTCAGCGCTTTCTGCGATAAGATAGCTTCTGCAGGGTACACACCCTGTGTTTATGCCAACATGTCAGATCTGACAGTAACTTTGAATGGCGCGGAGCTTGAGCAGAAGTACAAGATATGGCTTGCCAACTACACATCACAGTCAAAATATGCCGGCAGCTACAGCTATTGGCAATATACAAGCAAGGGCAGTGTCGATGGCATAACAGGTAATGTAGACTGTAATTTCTTCTATACTTCCACAGACATAAATGAAGCGCTCTCTGCCGGAGGATCAGCTCCCGGAAGCGGTAATACGGTTAAGCCGGCTGAAAGGATCTCCATTTCAAAGGAAGGTGAGATCGATAATATCGACGATCAGGTATATACCGGTGAACAGATCACTCCGGAAATAAGTCTTACTGTCGGTGATGTTCTGCTGACGCCTGGCACAGACTATACTGCTGCTTACAGCAACAACGTGAATGTCGGCAAAGCGACTGTTAAGCTTACCGGTATTAACGCATACAAGGGTACCCTGACTGTTAACTTTGATATTATTCCCGATGATCTTAAGGATCTTTCAGTAAAAACTGCGAAAAAATATATAAAATTGAGCTGGAATGGGAATTCGGGATGTACCGGTTTCCAGATACAGCGAAAGAGATATTATGACGAGAGCTTTGGCACTGTAAAGACCATAAAAAGCGCCGGGACTCTGTCATATAAAGACACAAATGTCCAGAAGTACAGGGAGTACTCATACAGGGTCAGGGGCTTTGCCGTATCTTCAGATGGATCAAAGGTCTATACATCCTGGAAAAATGCAACATGCGCCGCCATGCCCGATAAGATCACAAACATGAGTAAGAAGCTTGTGCTTATGAAGACCCCCGGCAGCAAAAAGAAAAAAGTCACAGTTCCAAAGGGAATGAACATTATTTACAATGGCATTACGTACAGGAAGAATGGAAAGGCATTTTATCACTTTACCTATGAAAACAAAGGTAAGTCATACAGCGGCTATGTGCGCTTTGGTACGGCCTCATTCAAGATGTATAAGCGGGGCGCTGTATCTGAAAATACGGTCATACTGGGTAAGGCAGCAGAAGACGCTGATGTAATGGCAGAGATTCCCGCAGGAAGATCATTTCAGAATATGGGAACTGTAACTGATGAAGACGGCAATACATGGACAAAGGTCCGCTTTTCCGATAATAAGGAGATCTTTTCGGGATATATTCTGCTCTCATGAGAGATTAAATGAAAATATAATGGACTTATCTGATATTCCTGCCCCCTTTTAGTAAGTAACATGATAATATAGTGAATTTATCTGATATTTCTGCCCCGGTGAGTAAGTGAGATAAAGATGGTATTTTATAAGCTGTTCTCTGATGTATAATAATATAGATCATACATTCCGGGCAGGATCGATACTGCCGGGGAATTATCAGAATCAGGCGGGTCATAATAAATGATAAATGAGATAACTTCAAATGGAGTTGTGCTGGTACAGTCGCCGGTCGGTGAATATGACAGCAGAGTGGAGATCCTTACGACCGGATCTGGGCGTATCTCCGCTTTCGCGCGCGGGGCAAGAAGGCAGAACAGTCCGCTGTCAGCATGCGTCATGCCATTTACATTTGCAGAATTTAAGCTGATCGAAGGGCGCAATAGCTGCACGCTGACAAATGCCAGCATTAAGAAATATTTCGACGAAATAGGTAATGACTACGATAAGCTCTGCATGGCTTCATACTTTGCAGAGCTTTTGCGCTATTTTACGCGTGAGAATGTGGAGGCAGTCAGGGAAGTAAATTTATTTTTTTACGGGCTTAATGCCCTGGTAAAAGGACTTGTAAATCCTGCCCTTATACGTCTGGTCTTTGAGGAAAGGCTGCTGCTCATAGAAGGCATTGCACCGGAGCTTTACAGGTGCATGAAGTGCTCCAGGCCCGTAAATTCCGATAATGCCAGGCTTTTCATAAGCAAGGGCAGCATGGTATGTGATGATTGTCAGAAAAAGTTCAAAGAGTTTGCAGGGCTTCCCGGCATTAAGTTTTCCCATGACGCTCTTTATGCATTGAGATATATTCATACAGCTTATCCGCAAAAGCTGTTTTCATTTGAATTAAAGGAAGAAGTGTTTGAAGAACTGAAAAAATACATGAAGGAATATATGCAGGCATATGTAGACTATAAGTTCAGGAGCCTGAAGTTCCTTGAGTAGTTTTTTTGAAGGAGATAATATGATAAAGAATGTAATATTTGACCTGGGCGGTGTAATGATCGATTTCGATTTTGCACGTTTCATGGAAGGATTCGGCATTAAGGGCCGGAAGAATGACCGCATGATGGATGTCCTTTTTGAGCATGGAGTATGGAGGAGTATTGACAAGGGTACCCTTAAATTTGCTGAAGCATGCCGGGCGGCAATTGAAATTGCGCCTGACCTTGAACCGGAATTCAGACTCATATTTGAGCATGTCAATGAGAGCTTTCCTCTTATGCCGTACGCACAGGCATTTCTGCTTGCCGTAAAAGAGGCGGGCTACAGGGTGTACATCCTTTCAAATTATGGCGAAGAAGGCTTTAATTACGTAAAGGAGCGCTATGAGCTGTTTAAACATGTTGACGGCATGGTCATCTCGTATCAGATCCATGGACTTAAGCCTCATGATGAGATGTACCAGGCAATTCTTAAGAAATATTCGCTCGATCCTGAGGAGTGCTTATTCATCGATGATAAGCCTGAGAATATCGAGGGAGCCCGCTCCAATGGCATAGAGGGCATAGTCGCAGGGACTACTGAAGATGTTATGGAAAGTTTTATGAAGATCACCGGAAAAGAGTTCCTTGATATAAGGAATGAAGATGGAAGCCTCACCGGCAGGATAAAGGAGCGCACGCTGGTCCATCAGGACGGGGATATCCATGGAACTACTCACCTGTGGATAGTACGCCGTGCAGGGGAAAGAGACCAGAGGGAAGAAAACGAAAATAACACTGCCAGGGAAACATGTGAAACAGGAAGAATAGAGGTGCTTCTTCAAAAGAGGAGCAGCAATAAAGATTCACACCCCGGCTGTTATGATACCTCCAGTGCCGGCCACATACCGGCCGGATGTGATTATAGGGGATCAGCGGTGAGAGAATTGAAAGAAGAACTCGGGATCACGGCAGGTCCTTCTGATCTTATAGAAATAACAGACAGAGCCGGGGTATTCGTCCATCATCATGCCCATAAGGAGGAGAACTTCGGCGGTCGCGTATTCGATAATTTTGAGGTATGCAAGGCTTATTTATATACAAAGCCTGTAGACATTAAGGATATAACGGTTCAGGAGTCCGAGGTCGAGTCAGTAAGATGGTTCGATATTGACGAAGTTATTGAAAGGTCCGAGGCAGAAGAACCGGGCTTCTGCATACTTGCTGATGAGATAAAGTATGTCAAGGAGAGGGCATTGCAGGCACTTTGATATTTTGAGATATTCTGTCATCCGATCCGGGGGCATTTTTTCATTCCTGTATCGGGGCATTTTATCATCTGATACAGGGACATTCTGTCATCCGGTATCCGGACGATATGTCAGTCTATAGATCAATATAATTTCAGGAGATATATATGAGTGAGACAGTTGTTGTCGGCATGAGCGGAGGCGTCGACTCGAGCGTTGCGGCTTACCTTTTAAAGCAGCAGGGGTATGACGTCATAGGAGTCACCATGCAGGTATGGCAGGATACAGACGCCTGTTCCATGGAAAGAAAAGGCGGCTGCTGCGGTGTATCTGCGGTTGAAGACGCCAGGCGTGTCTGCAGGAAGATCGGCATACCTTATTATGTCATGAACTTCCGCGAAGAGTTCCATAAGAATGTTATTGATTATTTTATTCGTGAATATAAGCAGGGACATACACCTAATCCATGTATAGAGTGCAATCGCCGTGTAAAGTGGGAGTGTCTCCTGCGCCGAAGCATGGAGATAGGAGCCGATAAAATTGCTACAGGGCATTATGCAAGGGTCGTTAAGCTTCCTAATGGAAGATATTCTATAGCTCTGTCCAAGACTGCAAGAAAGGATCAGACCTATGCACTGTACAGCCTTTCACAGGAACAGCTGGCCCATACCATCATGCCAATCGGAGATTATGAAAAGTCTGAAGTAAGGAAGATAGCTGAAGAGGCAGGCCTGCCTGTGGCGAATAAGCCTGACAGTCAGGAAATATGCTTTGTAGCTGATGACGATCATGCAGGCTATATAGAACGTGAAACCGGAGAAAAGCTGATACCGGGGAATTTCGTAGATCGTGACGGCGTAATACTCGGACGTCACAAGGGCATAGAATACTATACCATAGGCCAGAGAAAGGGACTCGGAATAGCTCTCGGGCATCCTGTATATGTTTCTGAAATAAGGCCGGAGACCAATGAAGTGGTCCTTGGAGAAGAAGATGAGATATTTACAGATACCCTTACTGCTGACAGGATAAATCTCATGGGAGTAGATGTGTTCAGACCCGGAGAAAGATACAAGACCAAGATAAGGTACTCAGACCCTGGCACTATGTGTACGGTAATGTCTTTCGATCCGGAGGACGGCGGCAGGCTGGTGCTTAAATTTGATAAGGCAGTCAGGGCGGTTACACCTGGCCAGGCAGCAGTGCTGTATAAGGAGAATATAACCGCAGGCGGAGGAACCATTATTAAATAAGCAGTCGATCTATGTCTGCCATTCTTGATTTCAAGGGCATTACGGCTCATGAAAATATATTGCATATGAGAAAACTATGGATACGCTATATGAGAAAATTATGGAAAAGGTTTTTATATAATTATTCAGAAAACGTTTAAGTAAAAAAGTCGGAAAAACAGAAGAAAATACTTGATTTTACATTCATCCGGGTGTATATTTTACTTAGTAAAGAAAAGTTCTGGGGTGTTCGACAATTCCCGAGATTTTGAACCTACACCTTTTTGAGGGGAATCCTATTATTGCGAACCGGATGTCAGGCCTCCTTGGAGTGGAAGACAGAAGGGCAGCTGCGGAAGCCCACCTGGCAGTTTTGCTAGGACTCAAAATTCGGGAACCGGCATTTTGGATTTTCAAAGGAGCAGTCTGTGCGGCTGCTCCTTTCTTTTTTTGATGATATTTTTTATTTTCCTTTTTGGACATTTTTATTTTCCCTTTGGGGTGCATATTGTTTATTTTCCATTTTATGGGCATTTTTTTGTGTATTATTATTTTCCCTCTTTTAGGGTATATTTTAATTTTCATTTTTCTGCAAATTCTCAGCTTGTAGAACTCTCTTTCAATAAAACATTGATTTTCTTGTGTTTTTTGTGCAAAAATGCTTGACAAGACCGCTGTACGTTGCTATACTGACCATGTAATATTTTTGTAATATTTGTAACAAGTCGTTGGAAACCGCTTATTTTCAATGTTCTTGTGGGAATGGTGATATTTTTAAGCGTTTTGTTTTTCGGATCATTTTATATATGGTCTGATGAGTTCAGAATTGGAGGAATGAATTTTGTTAAGCAGAAGGTTCAGGACTGCAGCAGGTATTGGAAGTGCAGCGTTTTTGTCACTTGCAATATGCTTATCATTTTCAGAATCACAGGCAGATACCATTAGTACAGAGACACCTCTGGCAGGCATCTCCATTGCACTTACTGATTATTATGAGAATACATCAGCAGATGCAGAAGCTGCATCTCAGACTGATGTCAGCACAGAAGATACTATAGAAGGGACAGCGGAGCTTTCTGATCCTTCACTGGAGATCACAGATACTGTGGAAACTGTTGATTCTGCAGCAGCCGGAAGAGTAAAGTCTTCACAGTTCGATAATATAGGTATTTCAGTAGCAAGCAATTATGTTAATATCAGAAAAGGAAATTCCACTACAACAAAGGTCGTAGGACATCTTTACAGAGGCTGTTCAGCAAAGATCCTCAAGAGATGCTCCAATGGCTGGGTAAAGATAAAGTCAGGCAAGGTCACAGGATATATCGATTCCACATTCCTTGCTATCGGCGCTAACGCAGAAAGCCTTGCATCGAAGTATGGCAAGACTTACGCAAAGGTCAATTCCGGTGTTACCACTCTCAATGTAAGGAAGAGAAGAAGCACGGATTCCAAGATAGTTACTCAGATACCTGAAGCTGAGTCATATCCGGTCATTCAAAGCTACAATGAATGGGTAAAGATAGCTCTTGACGGTGATGACAACGGATTCGTATCAAGCCAGTATGTAACTCTTAAGACAAAGTTCAAGAAGGCCGTATCCATGAAAGAGGAGAAGGCTAAGGAAAAGCGCAGAGAGGCTGCTGAAAAAGCTGAGAAAGAACAGCAGGAGGCTCTTGAAAAGGTTCAGGAGTCAGTTAACAGAGAAACACCTGCACAGACACAGGCACCTACACCTGCACCGACTGCCGGTTCACCGGTTGCAGCAGGGTCAGCTTCAAACAGCACACCTCAGCCGGCAGCAGCACAGAATGTAATTCCTGTAAGTGATGGCGGCAGCGGAGCCGATATTGCCAATTATGCACTTAAGTTTGTCGGCAACCCGTATGTATACGGCGGATCAAGTCTTATTAATGGTACAGACTGCTCAGGATTTACTATGAGTGTCTATGCTTCATTTGGATACTCACTTCCGCATAACTCAGCTGCTCAGTCAGGCTATGGCACACCGGTATCATTTGATCAGCTTCAGCCAGGCGATCTGATCTTCTACAGCAACGGAAGTGGTATAGGTCACGTATCTCTTTATATCGGCGGCGGTCAGGTAGTACATGCAAGCAATCCTTCGGATGGCATCAAGATCTCAAAGTACAATTACAGACAGCCATCATGTGCCCGCAGAATAGTTGGATAATACATTTCATAATTTAATCCTTTCTTAGCCCCATACCTTAACAGGTATGAGGTATTTTTTCTGTATTATTCATTTTGAACTGACTGGTAAAATTTTACCTTTGAAATATGGCAGGATTTTGCATAAGGGCCGATTTATTCTTGAAATCGCGGGCCTGCTTTGTTATAATCTATCTATAAAATTTATCCGTAAAGGAGTTGGTAACCATGCAGTATATAATCAGCGGCAAGAATATTGATGTAACAGAAGGCTTAAAGAGTGCTATTTACGATAAGATCGGCAAGCTTGAGCATTATTTTACACCGGAGACTGAGATTCATGTTACTCTAAGCGTTGAGAAGGATCGCCAGAAGATCGAGGTAACAATACCTCTTAAGGGCAATATCATAAGAGCAGAACAGGTCAGCAATGATATGTATGTTTCTATAGATCTTGTAGAAGAGATAATCGAGAGACAGCTCAGAAGATATAAGAACAAGCTCGTCAAGAAAGAGCAGGATGCAGTTTCTCTCAGCAGGGCATTCATCGATGAGGATATCAACGATGATGACGATATCAGGATCATCCGTGACAAGAAGTTTAAGATCGATTCCATGAATCCTGAAGAGGCATGTGTACAGATGGAGCTTCTTGGACATGATTTCTTCGTATTCCGCAATTCTGAGACAGAAGTCGTAAATGTTGTTTACAAGAGAAAGGGAAGAACATTCGGACTCATAGAGCCTGAGTATTGATAAAACAGATTTTGCAGGATCTTTTAGCTTAAAGTGCAGAAGATCAATTGATCATTTTTCCTTTGATCATATGATACTGAAGTGGATCTAAAGCTGCAAAGCCTTTATATTGGACTCGCAATGGTGATACAGTTTTCGAGAGGAAACTGTATCACCTTTTTATCGTTTTTTAATATATTTACATGCAAAGTTATTTGCCAATCTTTTATAAAGATAGTAATATATATACAGATCTACTGACCGTGGGCAGTTTCAGATTATTATGAAGTAATGCAGACGGACGTGACTTACTTCATGCATATTATTAATATGACTTTTAGGAGGTACGGGTTAATGAAAGACCTAGCTGGAAAAATTTTCTTATTTGTGGCAATTGCCCTTATGCTCTGCGGAGGAGTTCCCCTTATTGTACTTAAGGCGTCAGGGGTTAATCCCAATACTGCAGGAATAGTAGCTGAGATCGTTATAGTTGCGGTCATGCTTGTAGGAACCAATATGCTCATCCATAGCACTGTCGGCAGGATAAAGGAGATCATCAGGCAGATCAGGTTCATGACTCTGGGAGATTTTACTCAGGAGATGCCTTCTGACCTTCTTCTTAAGAAGGATGAGCTGGGTGATCTTGCAGGAAGCATTCAGAGACTGCAGTTCTCTATAGGGCGTGCCATTCGTGATGTAAAGACCGAGACAGGAAATGTAAGCAGCAATGTCAATAATGAGCAGACAAAGCTCGAGTCTCTTTTTAGTCAGATACAGGGGATCTCAGATACTACAAAGACTATTTCCGAGAGCTCACAGGCCACGGCAGCTACTACTCAGGAGCTTTCTTCTACAGCAGAGGAGATAGGAAGTTCCATAGACCATGTCGCAGCTTCAGCTGAGCAGGGGCTCAGTCAGATCATCGAGATCAAGGAGAGAGCAGATCGCGTCAGAAGTGAAGCTGAGAAAGCAAAGGATAAGTCAGTATCCATGTACGACAGTTCTCAGGTGACCCTCCGCGATGCCCTTGATAATGCCAAGGAAGTTGAGAAGATCAATGACCTTTCTTCTGCTATTCTTGGAATTGCTGAACAGACAAACCTCCTTGCACTTAATGCAAGTATAGAGGCTGCCCGTGCCGGTGAAGCAGGAAGAGGCTTTTCAGTCGTTGCCACGGAGATCAGCAAGCTGGCTGATAATTCAAAGGATTCTGCTGCTCAGATCCAGAGCGTAACAAATGAAGTCATTGCTTCAGTGGAGAATCTGTCAAATTGCGCCTATGAACTGCTGAATTTTATGGAGACCAACGTTCTCAAGGATTACGATATTCTTGTGAAGACAGGTGAGGAATATTCGAGCGATGCCACAGATATGAATAAGATCATCTCAGAGTTCAAGGATGTTACTGTTACTCTCAAGTCAATGATCGATGCAACAGTCGAGGCAATAGAGAATGTTGAACAGGCCAACACAGAGGCTGCTGATGGTACTATGGACATAGCCCGGAGTGCCGATGACCTTCTCAACGCATCGGATGAAGTAGTTAACTATGCTAAGGAGAATCTTAAGTCTACAGAGAAGCTGAATCAGGTTGTAGATGTATTTAAACTGTCATGATACAGACAATTTTTACAGATATTGCACATTATATTTACTTATTCAGGCAGACAGACATCCTTATGATGGCTGTCTGCCTGTGTTTGCTGTTTAATATCATAAGAAAATCATTCAGAAAAAAAAGCAGGATGACCGCCGGCAGCATATCCGGTATATACAGTACTGAGACCAGGGTCATGCTGGCCTGTTATATGATCGTTATCGTACAGCTGACCCTTATCTGCCGTGAAAGCGGAACAAGGGACGCAATTTCACTGACTTTCTTCGGCACTTATTATCCAAGCGTCAGGGCAGTGGCTTATATGCTTGAGAATCTGCTGCTCTTTATTCCTTATGGCATCCTGCTGCCTAATGCATTTAAGGCCTGTAAGAAACCATGGGTAACATTGCTTATAGGATTCTTATCGTCACTTGCTATAGAGGTAACTCAGCTCATAACAAAGAGAGGTTATTTTCAGGTGGATGACATCTGGCTCAACACCCTCGGTGCTTTAGTTGGCTGGTTCATATATTTTTTAAGTGTAAAGATCGGTGCTTTGACATTTGTCAGCGGAACCATATTTATCGTTTTGCTTTTAATGATATTTTCATTTTCAGCACAGGAAGGAGCGGAGTCATCTTCTCTTTCCGACATATTTGCAAAGTTCTTTGCCGGTGTTTATAATCATTTGAGCGGAAAGAATATCGATTATGAGTTATTTGTTTTTCCTGTACGTAAGGGCGCACATATGACAGAATATGCTGCCCTGTTTGCGGATACATACGTACTCATATATTCGATTGCAGGCAGATGCATTGCCTGGCTTGCCTTTGTGATCGCCGCTCTTGCAGCATCACTGGATGAGTTCCATCAGCTGTACGTACCGGGAAGGACGGGACAGCTGCGTGATGTGCTGATAGATCTTTTAGGAGCGTTTATAAGCTTCCTGATAATATTGCTGATAAAACATATCCGGAAAAAGCACAGACCGGGATCGGCAGGCTGATCTGTTTAACCTATCAGACAATAAACAGTATTTTCAAATTTTTATTTCACATATTCAGAAGAGGAGAAAAGGATAGAAAATGATCAAAACACTTGGCTCCCATGTAAAGCAGTTCAAGGCAGCTTCCATAGCGACGCCTGTATTTATGCTGCTAGAAGTCCTCATGGAGACCCTGCTTCCATTTATCATGGCATCGATCATAGATAAGGGGATCGAACAGAATAATTTGGAAGTGGTCCTTAAAATGGGACTTGTAATGATAATAGCAGCGGGTTTAAGCCTTACATTCGGCATACTGGGCGGAGTGAACGGCGCAAAGGCATCCGCCGGCTTTGCAAGGAACTTAAGAAAGGCTATGTATGAAAATATACAGACATTTTCATTTGCAAATATCGATCATTTTTCAACATCAGGCCTTATAACCAGACTTACGACTGATGTTACAAATATTCAGAATGCATATCAGATGATCCTCAGGATGTGTACGAGAGCGCCCGCATCGCTTATCTGTGCTATGGCCATGTCCTACTACGTAAATGCAAAAATAGCAAATATTTATTTAATAACAGTAATAATACTCGGCATTATACTTTTTGTCATGGTAAAGCTCGGCATGAAATATTTTGACGAAGTTTTCAGGAAGTATGATGACCTTAATGAAAGCGTGGAAGAAAACGTTTCAGGCATAAGAGTTGTCAAGGCATACGTAAGAGAAGATTATTCAAAGAAGCGCTTCGGCAAAGCCGCAGAGAACCTTTATAAGCTCTTTATTAAAGCTGAGAAGATCGTAGTCCTGAACATGCCTATTATGCAGCTTGCAATATACATCTGTATAATACTGATCAGCTGGATGGGCGCAAAGATGGTAGTTGGTTCTTCACTTACCACAGGTGAGCTTACGACACTTCTTACATACTGCATGAACATTCTTTTCAGCCTCATGATGCTTTCAGTGGTATTTGTCATGATCACGCTCAGTATGGCAAGCGCCAGGAGAATATGTGAAGTGCTCAATGAAAAGTCCGGCATTTCCGATCCTGAGGATCCTGAAATGGAAGTTAAGGATGGATCCATTAAATTCGATAACGTTTCATTCAAATATGACAGCAAAGCGGAAGATTACGTGCTTAAGGACATTAACCTCGATATAAAGTCCGGTGAGACCATAGGACTTATTGGACCGACAGGCAGCTCAAAGTCAAGCCTGGTAAGTCTCATCAGCCGACTTTATGACGTAACAGGCGGCCGGGTACTCGTCGGAGGCACCGATGTAAGAAAGATAGACCTTAAAGTCCTTCGTGACTGCGTATCGGTCGTGCTCCAGAAGAATACTCTCTTTGAGGGTTCCATATATGATAATCTCCGCTGGGGCAATGCGCAGGCTGCGGATGAAGAGTGCCGAAAAGCTGCAGAACTCGCCTGTGCAGATGAATTCATCGAGCGCATGCCTGACAAGTATGATACTCACATAGAACAGGGCGGTTCCAACGTGTCAGGCGGCCAGAAGCAGAGACTCTGTATAGCGAGAGCTATTCTGAAGAAGCCGAAGGTCCTTATACTCGATGATTCCACAAGCGCTGTCGATACAGCAACGGATGCAAAGATCAGAGCTGCCATGAAGGCTTATATACCGGGGACCACGAAGATCATAATATCTCAAAGGATCTCATCTGTAATGGATGCAGACCGGATAATAGTACTCAATGAAGGAAGACTCGACGGCTTTGGAACCCATGAAGAACTGCTTAAGTCCAACGAGATCTACAGAGACGTATACGAAGAGCAGATGAGCGGCGGAGGAGCGGACTTTGACATGCAATGACCCGGGTGCTGTGATATCAAACAGGAATATGCAGTGCAGAGAGCACGGAGTATGAGTCCTTGCGGGATCGCAGCGATATCAGGAACTATTGCAGATATTATTTTTCATAATCAGAAAGAAGGAAAATATGGCTCAAAAAGAAATGAGACGGCGCAGAGGCGTGCCTGCACCTAAGATAAAGAACCCCGGCAAGCTTTTCAAGCGTGTCATGGGATATATAGGGAAGAAATACTGGGGTGCTCTCATCATAGCAGCGGTGCTGATAGTCATAAGCGTACTTGCCAATGTTCAGGGAACATTATTTACGCAGAAGCTGATCGACGTTTACATTATCCCGCTTACAAAGACGCCCGATCCCGATTTCGGACCGCTTGCAGGAGCCATCGGCAGAGTTGCTGTATACTATGGAATAGGCGTCCTTTCGACATATTTTTATAACCTTATCATGATATATGTGAATCAGGGTACATTGCTTAATATGAGAGAGGACATGTTCAATCACATGGAGTCCCTGCCTGTAAAGTACTTCGATACCCATCCGCATGGTGATATCATGAGTATGTATACAAATGATGTAGATACGCTTCGTCAGATGATAAGCCAGGGTCTGCCTACTATATTCAATTCTCTGATCACTATTGTAAGCGTGTTTATATCCATGATCACTTTAAGTATACCTCTTACTGTGCTTTCACTTTTTATGGTTTTCGTCACAGTCATGGTATCAAAAAAGCTTGCAGGACTTTCAGGTTCATACTTTGTAGCTCAGCAGAATGACCTTGGAAAGGTCAACGGCGAGATCGAAGAAATGATGAATGGCCAGAAGGTCGTTAAGATCTTCAACCACGAGGAGATCAATATCGACAGATTCAATAAGCTCAATGACAGACTTTATGAAAGCGCATTTTCCGCAAATAAATTCGCTAACATCATGATGCCTGTCAATGCACAGATCGGTAACTTAAGCTACGTTCTTTGCGCGGTTGCAGGGGCTCTTCTCGCGATATACGGCGCCACAGGTCTTACCATTGGAAAGCTTGTAAGCTTCCTTACATTCAACAAATCATTTACAGGTCCTATTAATCAGCTCTCCATGCAGGCCAACGCCATTATGATGGCATTGGCCGGCGCTGACAGGATCTTTAAGCTGCTGGATGAAACACCTGAAGAAGATGACGGATATGTGGAGCTGGTAAATGCAAAGAAAGCTGATAATGGAGAGCTGACAGAGACTGAAGAAAAGACCGGTATGTGGGCATGGAAGCACTTCCACAGAGAGCAGGGAACTACCGAATATAAGAGCCTTGAGGGTGAGATCGTTCTTGATGACGTTGATTTCGGCTATGATCCTGATAAACAGGTTCTCTATAATATAAGGCTTTTCGCCCATCCTGGTCAGAAGATCGCTTTTGTAGGCGCTACCGGTGCAGGAAAGACCACGATCACCAATCTAATCAACCGCTTCTATGATATACAGGACGGCAAGATCCGCTATGACGGGATCAATATCAATAAGATCAGGAAGGCGGATCTTAGAAGATCCCTCGGTATGGTGCTTCAGGATACCCATCTCTTCAATGGCACAGTGCGCGATAATATCCGCTATGGAAAGCTTGATGCTACAGAAGAAGAGATCATAGATGCTGCGAAGCTCGCTAACGCAGATGCCTTTATAAGGCACCTGCCTGAGGGGTATGACACTGTTATTAAGGGGGATGGCGGAAATTTAAGTCAGGGCCAGAGGCAGCTGATCGCCATAGCAAGGGCAGCAATATTGGACCCGCCGGTCCTGATACTTGACGAAGCCACAAGCTCCATAGATACCCGTACGGAGAAGCTGGTCCAGAACGGCATGGACAGGCTTATGCATGGCAGGACAACATTTGTAATAGCTCACAGACTCTCAACTGTAAGAAATTCAGACTGCATCATGGTCATGGACCAGGGCCATATAGTAGAGCGCGGTACCCACGATGACCTGATAAAAGAGAAGGGTTATTATTACAGGCTTTATACCGGAAAGACAGCATAATGAATAACGAAATAAAGCATTCATTTCGTTAATAATGGATCATTATAGACACATAATCAGCCAGACAGACCTGCCTGGTTGATATCAGGTAAACTAATAACTGATAAGGAGGTAATATTATATGAAAAACCGCATATTAAATTATTACGACCGTATCGAGAAGCTGCTTGATAAAGACAGTCCCGACACTGACTGGGAAGACCTGCTCGCTGAACACAAGACCCAGATCGCTTTTTTTCAGCATGAGAGATTCGTGCATCTCCTTGTAACTGTGCTGTTTGCCATATTGACCTTTATGTCGCTTATTGCATTTGCAGCCCTGCAGCAGCTGGCATTCGGAATTCTCTGCGTGCCGCTCTTTATACTGCTTATCCCATATATAGGACACTATTACCTGCTTGAGAACACGACCCAGAAAATGTACATCCAGTATGACAGGATACTTGCACATATCAGAGCTGATAAGCAGAAGGATAAATGATAGACCGGCGAATTTAAAGGCGCAGTTTAATTGAGATCCGTATTGTGACTGCATTATGATCTGTATTGCGATCTGCATTATTATAATTTATATGCGGATTGCAAAAGAAAAATAACTGTGATATAATTTGCATTGCTTTTCGTGATGCCTTAAGCGTACACTATCAGCAATGACAGGCACCAAATACATAATGACTTATAAGAGGGGTTAATTATGGCAAAGAGTGGAGATCAGAAACTTAAGCTTTTTTACCTTGTAAACATTTTCAGCGATTATACTGACGGTGAGCACAGCCTTACCATGCAGGAGATCATTGAGAAACTTGCTGAGTGCGGCATTAAGGCTGAAAGGAAGAGCATTTACAGCGATATCAGCGAGCTCCATAAGTACGGGATCGAGATCATCGGACAGCAGAAGAACAGGACATATTATTATCATATTGAGAACAGGCTTTTCTCCAATGAGGAGCTCAGTCTCATAATAAATGCTGTCCTTGAATCAGACGCTGTATCTGAGGACCGTTCAAAGGAGATCATAGAGAAACTTAAGAGTTTTGCCAGCATTTATGATGGCGATAAGCTGCTTAAGGATTTTTGAAAATAAGGCTGCCTTTAATCACACTCCCTTTAGACTATGGGCAGTTCAAATAATTCCATATATTCTTTTCATATATGGATCAAATATGAGTGGTATTCGATAAACGCATCGAAACTGCATCAGAAGAAAACGATCCTTTTTATTAAATATCAGAGAATTATTTAAGTTTTATTTAAATGATACTCACACAATGTGCGGCCTTTTGAGCGCATCGATCGGGCTGATTTAATAGAAAGGAGGCGCATTTGTTTGCAAATAGGTATTGTAGGAGCCGGAAAGGTCGGCACCACGCTGGGAAAGATATTCTCGGACGCGGGCATTGGTATTTCCGGATATTTCAGCAGGACTTACGAACATGCGGCAGAGTCAGCTGCATTTACGCAGAGTAAGGCGTACAGGAGCCTGCATGAACTTATCAACGCAAGTGATATGCTCTTCATAACCGTCCCTGACAGTATGATCAGACAGGTATGGGAAGAGATCACGGGACTATTGCAGCAGAGTGTTAATGTTATATCTTTAATGGATAAAGTAATTTGTCATTTCAGCGGATCACTTTCATCTGATGTATTTGAGAATGCGGATAGATTCGGTGCTTACAGGGCGTCGTTCCATCCGGTTTTTGCTTTTTCGGATAAATTTCATTCATATCAACAATTTCATAATGTCTTTGTGGTCGGCGAGGGAGATCCTGCGGCAGTAGAGAGGCTCAAGGGTGTATTTTCACATACGGATGTTAATATCCTTATTCCTGAGGCCATGCAGTCGGGCGATGTAAGGGCTGTTAAGTCTCGTTACCACATGGCATCGGTCTTTGCAAGCAATCTTATGATCGGACTTATGGAGACGGCAGTCGAGTGCCTTGAGACAAGCGGGTTTTCCAGGAATGAGGCATTTAAGATCTTAAAGCCGCTTGCAGAAGTAAATCTCGAGTCCTTCTTTAAGAATGGCCCGGCTAATGCCTTGACAGGCCCTATAGAACGTGGAGATGCAGGGACGGTTAAGAAGCACCTGGATTCGGTCAAAGATCTGGATCCTCAATTTACGGCTATTTATAAAGACCTTTCAGGGAAGGTCCTTAAGATAGCAGAAGAAAAGAACCCGGACAGGGATTATTCGCTGGTCTATAAGGCGCTTCGGGATGATCAATAATATTTTTGATCCATAAGAATTGAATAAAGCAATAATAAAAACTAAGACATCAGGAGGAATATACAAAATGGCAAAGAAAACAGTCAATACTTACAGAGAAGCTAAGAAGAACGGCGAAAAAGTCACTATGATCACAGCCTATGATTACTCGACGGCAAAACTCGAGGAGGAGGCCGGCATCGACAGCATCCTGGTCGGTGATTCACTTGGAAACGTAGTACTTGGCTATCCGGACACAGTATCAGTAACGATGGAAGACATGATCCATCACAGCCACGCAGTTGCAGCAGGTGCTCCCAATACCCTTGTGATCTGCGATATGCCATTCATGTCATACCAGACATCTGTTTATGATGCTGTAGTAAACGCCGGCCGCCTCATGAAGGAAGGTCGTGCAAATGCGGTAAAGCTTGAGGGCGGGAAATCAGTATGTCCGGCCATCAAAGCTATGGTCGAGTCCGGCATCCCTGTATGCGCTCACTTAGGGCTCACACCTCAGTCTATAAATGCATTCGGCGGATATCATTCACAGGGTAAGACACTTGATACAGCAAAGCGTCTTATCGAGGATTCATACGCAGTACAGGAGGCCGGCGCATTCGCGCTTGTTCTTGAATGCGTACCTGCAGACCTTGCGACGCTTATCACTAAGAAGCTTAAAGAGACCGTAACTATCGGTATCGGAGCAGGGAATGGAACCGACGGACAGGTCCTTGTATATGCGGATATGCTCAATATGTTCTCAGACTATAAGCCGAAGTTTGTCAAGCATTTTGCAAATGTAGGTGAAGAGATGCGTAAAGGCTTCAGAGGCTACATCGATGAAGTAAAGAGCGCTTCTTATCCGGCACCGGAACACACATATAAGATAGATCCGGAGATCATTGAGGCTGTTAAGGATATGTAAGAGCAGTGGTAATAAGTATTATTTAAGAGAGAGGAAAAGAAAATGAGTATTTCAGTTACAGGTAAGATCGATGAAGTAAGAGCACAGGTTAAGGAGTGGAAGAAGGCAGGACTTACAGTGGGTCTCGTGCCGACCATGGGATTCCTTCATGAGGGCCACAAGAGCCTTATAGTCCGTGCAGTTAAGGAGAATGACAGGGTAGTTGTAAGCGATTTCGTAAACCCTATGCAGTTCGGTCCAAAGGAAGATCTTGCGACATATCCAAGAGACATGGAGCGTGACACCGCATTAGTTGAGAGCGCAGGCGCAGATCTTATATTCCACCCGGAACCATCAGAGATGTATACGGATACATTTTCATCATTTGTGGATATGAATACTCTCACAAAGGGTCTTTGCGGAAAGACAAGGCCTGTCCACTTCCGCGGCGTATGTACAGTACTTACAAAGCTCTTCAATATCGTTGATCCTGACAGGGCTTATTTCGGTCAGAAGGATGCACAGCAGCTTGCAGTGGTCCGTCACTTCACAGAGGACCTTAATTTCAATATCAGGATAGTAGGCTGCCCTATCATTCGTGAGGAGGATGGCCTGGCAAAGAGCTCAAGAAATACATATCTTTCACCGGAGGAGAGAAAGGCAGCCCTTGTACTTTCGCGTTCACTTAAGGCAGGAAGGGCGGCATATGACGCAGGAGAGCGTAAAGCAGCGGTCATTAAGAAGATCATTACAGATGAGCTCGGCAAGGAGCCGATGGCAAAGATAGACTACGTAGAGACAGTAAGCTGGCCAATGCTTATGCCGGTAGAAAACTTCGACGGAGACGTACTTTGCGCCATCGCCGTATATATCGGAAAGACCAGACTTATCGATAACTTTATCACAGGCGGACTTAACTGATCCTGTAAATGATATGATCATTTGAAGAAAGAAAAATGCAAAATTACCTCACAGGACATATATGTCCTGCGAAGTGTATTAAGTTTAAGCAGGGAAGGAGCAGATCATGCAGCTTACAATGCTTAAGGGAAAGATCCACCGCGCAGTCGTCACAGAGGCAGCTCTGGACTATGTAGGAAGCATCACCATAGATTCAGAGCTTATGGAGAAGGCCGGGATTCTCGAATATGAAAAAGTCCAGATAGTTGACGTTGAAAATGGTCAGAGATTTGAGACCTATACTATCGCAGGAGAGGCAGGAAGCGGCATGATATGCCTTAATGGCGCTGCGGCCCGCTGTGCACAGGTAGGCGACCATATTATCATCATGTGCTACTGTGAGCTCGATGCAGAAGAAGCATCTGATCACAGGCCGACAGTTGTATTTGTCGATGATAAGAATAAGCCGGTCCGCCTTTCAAGATACGAGAAGTACGGAAGACTTGAAGACCAGTGAAAACAAAAGGATCACAGTATAAGGAGCTTATCCATGCTTAAAGGAAAGAATGTAGTACTCGGAGTCACCGGCAGCATAGCAGCCTATAAGATCGCAGATCTCGCCAGCATGCTGGTCAAAGCAGGCGCTGAGGTAGATGTTATAGAGACGGAAAATGCCGCAAGATTCATAACCCCCATGACATTCGAGACTCTTACAAAGCACAAATGTATCGTAGATACATTCGACCGCGATTTTGAGTTCGATGTGAAGCATATCTCATTGGCAAAGAAAGCTGATGTTTGCTTAATAGCTCCCGCGAGCGCGGATATCATAGGAAAGATCGCAAATGGTATCGCAGATGACATGCTGTCCACAACGGTCATGGCCATGAAGTGCCCTGTCATAATAAGCCCTGCCATGAATACCAATATGTATGAGAATCCCATAGTTCAGGAGAATCTCCATAGGCTTGAAGGATATGGCTATGAGATACTTCAGCCGGCTGAAGGACATCTTGCCTGCGGAGATACGGGAAAAGGGAAAATGCCTGAGCCTGAGACTTTATTTGCGGCCCTTGACCATAAAGTGGGATTTAAAAAATGCCTGGCAGGTAAAAATGTACTCATAAGCGCCGGTCCTACCCGTGAAGATATCGATCCGGTGCGCTTTATCAGCAACCACTCTACAGGAAAGATGGGATATGCCATTGCTAAAGCAGCAGCCGGGATGGGGGCGGATGTCACATTGGTAAGCGGACCTGTGAACCTGTCTGAGCCCGATTATGTTAAGACGATTAATGTAATAAGTGCTGAGGATATGTACAAAGCTGTTACAGATAATTTTGAGAGCACTGACATAGTCATCATGTCAGCTGCTGTGGCTGATTATACACCTGCGGAGAAGGCAGATCATAAGATCAAGAAGAATGATGGCGGCCTGTCGCTTTCCATGAAACGCACTAAAGATATATTAAAGACTCTTGGCGAGAGGAAAAATGGTCAGTTCCTTTGCGGATTTTCAATGGAGACAGAAGATCTTATTGAAAATTCCACAAAAAAGCTTTTATCAAAGCATCTCGATATGATCGCCGCTAACAGCCTGCGTACAGCGGGTGCCGGATTCGGTACTGACACAAACGTCATTACACTGATCACAAAAGAGAATATTAAAGAGCTGCCTCTTG
Source organism: Lachnospiraceae bacterium (assembly GCA_036343175.1). Taxonomy (GTDB): domain Bacteria; phylum Bacillota; class Clostridia; order Lachnospirales; family Lachnospiraceae; genus JAEEJA01. The sequence continues at coordinate 61,597 of JAZASR010000004.1, read as the reverse complement.
AGTCGAAGGACCAGGCTGCTGTGGATATCCTTGAAAGCATCGCCGGTCTCCTGAACAGTGATATGAATATGAAATAATGGATAATAATATGAAAATGAAATAATGAATTATTATATGAAAATGTAATACTTGAATTCATTAGCATTCGTGCTAAAATATAATGTGATTAGGTTTGTGGCGTTATTATCAGGCCACAGCAGGAGAGGAGATTATTTAACATGTCAGACAAGGTAACATTTGACTATTCTTACGCAAAGAACGTCATATCTGATGATGAGGTCGGAGCTATGTCTTCTATAGCTGAGAACGCAAAGGACGTTCTGCTCAATAAGACAGGACTCGGCAATGACTTTCTGGGATGGATCGACCTTCCGGTTGATTATGACAGGGAAGAGTTCGCACGTATCCAGAAGGCGGCAGAGAAGATCAGAAGCAATTCTGAAGTACTTATCGTCATAGGTATCGGCGGTTCTTATCTTGGAGCGAGAGCAGCTATCGAGTTCATCGGCAATGCATTTGCAAACAGTGCATCAAAGGAGCTCAGAAATGGTCCGGAGATCTACTATTGCGGCAACAGCTTGAGCGGTACATATCTCTACCAGCTTCTTGAGGTAGTTGGCGACCGTGACTTCTCAGTAAACGTTATATCAAAGTCAGGTACGACAACAGAGCCTTCTGTTGCTTTCAGGATCTTCAAGGAGAAGCTTGAGAAGAAGTATGGCAAGCAGGGCGCTGCAGAGAGGATATTTGCCACTACCGATAAGGAGAAGGGCGCTTTAAAGACTCTTTCCAACTCAGAGGGTTATGAAACATTCGTAGTTCCTGATGATGTGGGAGGACGTTATTCTGTACTCACAGCAGTCGGCCTTCTTCCGATCGCAGTTTCAGGTGCGGATATCACAAAGCTCATGGAAGGCGCAGCTTCGATGCGTGAGCACTGCCTTAATGACAAATTTGAAGATAATGATGCAATGAAGTATGCAGCCATAAGAAACATACTTCTCAGAAAGGGCAAGTCAGTCGAGATACTTGCCAACTATGAGCCGCAGTTCCATTATGTTGCTGAGTGGTGGAAGCAGCTCTACGGAGAGTCAGAAGGCAAGGACAATAAGGGTATATTCCCGGCAGCCTGCGACTTCACAACAGACCTCCACAGCATGGGCCAGTTCATACAGCAGGGCAGCCGCCTTATGTTCGAGACAGTCGTTGATATCGAGAAGCCAAGATATACGATCGAGGTTCAGAAAGAGGATACAGACCTTGATGGTCTTAACTATCTTGCAGGCAGGAATATGGACTTCATCAATCATTCAGCTATGAAGGGTACTATCCTTGCTCATACCGACGGCCAGGTTCCTAACCTCGTAGTAAAGATGCCTGAGCAAAATGAATTCTTCTTAGGACAGCTTTTCTATTTCTTCGAGTTCGCATGCGGTGTTTCAGGCTATATACTTGGTGTTAATCCATTCAATCAGCCGGGCGTTGAGAGCTACAAGAAGAACATGTTTGCGCTTCTTGGAAAGCCAGGCTACGAAGAGCAGAGAGAAGCCCTTATGAAGCGTATCTGATGATAAAAGTCTCATTAGTTGAAAAGAGGCGGTGGCTTTGAGAAAAGAGTTTTGTGAAAAAGATGGGATAAGGATTACTTATTTATCCGATAATGTCTGCTTTGAAGATATGAAAACAGCAGACTCTATTCTGATTGAAAATGACGGACAGGTTCTGTTTAGCAATTTCGACAATGATAAGGTAAATTATTTCATAGCTTATTTTCATAAAATATATCCTTCTATCGAGCTGCTTAGAGAAATGGATAGTATGGAGTTGGCTTGATGCCAATCTTTCTTTGCTCGAGTGGATACAAAGTATATTTTTGGGCAAATGAGAGTGATGAACCAGTTCATTTTCATATTACTAAAGGTGATCCTTTACCGAATGATACTAAAGTTTGGATAAAAAAGGATAAGACATTTCAGGTAGCTCACAATAAAGGCCGTATTCCTGAAAAAGACTTAATGAGAATTATGATTATGATGCATTCTTATGTGGATGAATATATTAATGTATGGAAAATGCATCTGGGATACGAAAAAAACATTAATTAATAAGAACAGCAAAAGCTCCGGTAAATACTTACCGGAGCTTTTTTGATATCAATATATTATTTATAACAGACTTTATAACGGGATCTATAACAGGATCTAGAACATATCGGGATCATACTCTGTCTTAAGCTCTGTACTAAGCTCAGACAGCGGTATGGAGAATTCGCAGACCCCCATGTACATTGGAGCAATGGTTCCACGATCAAATACGATATTAAGATTATCACCATTGATATAGAATTGAGTATCCTTATTAATGGACCTGAAATGATCTTCCGCATCTTCTCCGCTTAAGAAATAGATCTTATCCGGGTCTGCTTTCATGGATGCCCTCATCTGATCCTTAAGATCAGCGTTGATGATCTTCTTGAACTCGGACCCCTCATTGAAAAGGTCATTTATCGATATGATCTTTCCGGTTCTTTTATTAACATTATAGATGCGGACTTCCTCGCCTGTATCTGCCATAGTGGTTGTAGTATCAAAGCGTAGTGCATAGAGGACATTATTGTCTGTAACTACCTGGTAGTCCGAAGTGATATCCTCTTTTGCCTTGCCGTCCGATGCCTTAACGTCGCTCTTATACCGGTTTATGATACTGTCAGTATATTCTTTGATGGAAGAGTTCAGCTCATCGCTTATATCGGATCCGGAAGAACCAAGCATGAGGTCCTCTGAGGAAGCATTGGCATTTTCTGAAGAAGTACCGGCAGATCCGGATAAAGCGCCATCATTTATCATCCCGCCTGAGGAACCATTGTTTCCTTCTGTATCATCTGTGTATGTTTTTTCCTGATCGATCACAACTTCAGGCACATTAACGCTTGCAGACATCTGACCGTCTTTCGACTTAAAATGGCTGTGGGTAACGGTTATGATACTTCCGATCACAGGTACGTCTTCCATTGCATGGCCCACATTTGGTGAGACGAATGAGACTACGAATACTATACACAGGCAGGCAGCGAGAGAGGCAAAACTCGCTGCCTGTATCATAATTATCTTTTTTATCTTCTGATGTCTGGCTTCTTTTCTGACACTTGAATGTATTGAAGAAATGTCACTGTCATCAACAATTTCAATTCCTCTGGCAGCCCTTATAGATGCCTTTATTCTGGATCCGAGCTCATCCGGTATCTCTATGTTCTCGAATTCTTCCTTTAAGGAAGCAAGAGAAGATGCTATGGAGAGGAAGTCGGCATTCTCAAGAAGATATGCCTTATCACGTTCATTTGCTGTAGTCATATGGTCAGCTCCTTTTGAATTATTTTCTGTGGTCTTTCTATCTGACTTCTGCATCGAACCCGCCTCCTTCCGATAATCTTTTGCGAAGCTTCTTCATAGACCTGTACATAATGGTCTTTACTGTATTTTCATTGATATTAAGTATTTCTGCTGTTTCTGCTGTGGTACACTCTTCAAAGAAGTGGAGCATTATGATCTTCCGTTCATTTATATCAAGCTCATCAAGGCATGCCAGAAGGTCTATATCATGATATTTATCATCCCTGCCCTGATTCTCATCAAGCTCTAAAGGAACTATTCTTTTATTTGCCTTGATCAGGTCAAGTGCTGTATTTACAGTTATAGAAAAGAGCCATGACCTGACTTTACCGGGGTCCTTAAGGCTCCTGCATCTGACCATGGCCTTGTATGCCGAATCCTGTACTACATCCATGGCGTCATCTTTATTCTTTACATAGCTGAGGCTGAGCCGGTACATATCCTTATAATATGTATTTATTGCTGCCTCCATATTCTTCTGGTTCATGTGATCGTCCTCTTAAAGCTCAAGAACATTCTCCTGCTCTTTTCTTTTTAAGCTTAAGAACATTCTCCTGTACTTTTTCCTTAAAGCTTAAGAACATTCTCATGTTCTTTTCTCTTAAAGCTTAAAAGCTTCTTTATTTTTATTCTAACTTATAGACCCGGATCCGGTCAAAAAAGTTTCAAAGTATTGCCGCTATTGAAAGCCCCTGATGAAAATGATATTATGAAGCCTGTAATTATATAAATACAGCGATCATGATAATGAACTGCAGGAGGCCAAATTCCTGAAAGAGAGGTAATATTATGTTTGGCATACTTATGGCACCCATTCTTACATACAACTGGATATTGATCGTGGCAGCGGTGGCTCCGGCAATATATCTTATGGTAAAGGTATACAGGTCAGACAGGCTTGAGCCCGAGAGTCCCGGTATGCTTATTAACATGGCTGTTTCAGGCATTATTTCAGCCTTGATCGCCATAGTCCTTGAAAGGATCGGAAGCTTCATACTGGACCTGATAGTTCCCCAGTCAAGCGGCCTTTACAATATTATAATGTTTTTTGTCATCGTTGCATTCTCAGAGGAAGGCGCAAAGTTCTATATGCTCAGGAGGCGCAGCTGGTTCTCTGCAGAGTTCAACTGTCAGTATGACGGTATAGTCTATGCGGTCTTCGTATCTTTAGGCTTTGCTCTTTTTGAAAATATTATGTATGTATTTCAATATGGCTTCTCTACGGCACTCGTCCGCGCTGTTACCGCGATCCCGGGCCATGCCTCATTCGGTGTCTTCATGGGGGCGTTTTATGGACTTGCAAGAGGAGCGGCATATATGGGACTTAAAGCCCGCAGTAAGACCTATAGAAATATGGCAGTAATAATACCTGCCCTGGTCCATGGCACATACGATTACATTGCTTCTATGGGTACAACATTTGGAAGTCTCATATTCGTAGTATTCATCATCATACTGTTCTTTACAGCCAATCACCTTGTCAACAGGATGTCGGCAAATGACCAGTATATTACAAACAGGGGAAGATCTGACTTTGACTGGCATACATATTAAAGAAGCATTATCTTAAAAAGCATTATTCTTTTTATATCAGTTTTTTTGTGATCCTTTAATTTACTTTTTCTTTACTTGCCATTATGAATATTTGACTTATAATATGTATGGTTAAATGATAATGATTATCAATAAGCATTACAGGCAGGTTTTTTTATGACATTAAAAGATTTGAAAACAGGTCAGAGCGCGATCGTATCTGTTGTCGCGGATGAAGGTGCTTTAAGGCAGCATCTGCTTGACATGGGGCTTATACCCGGAGTACGCGTGACCCTTATTAAGTACGCACCTATGGGTGATCCTATGGAGATCCGTCTCCACGGCTACGAGCTTACTCTGCGTCTCTCTGACGCGGAAAATATAGAGGTCGAAGAGGCTATAGAGAGCCCTGTCCATGATGATAAAGAGACAGGGAATATTTCAAAGGCGGAAGAAAAGCCTGATCATCTCGACAATCCGTATCTTGATACAGTCAACAATAGGATCGACAGGCATCCGGGTCTCGGCGAGGGCGGTATATTCCACGATAAGAAGACTGAACATCCTCTCCCTGAAGGGCAGACCATTACTTTCGCTCTTGCAGGCAATCAGAATTCAGGCAAGACTACACTTTTCAATCAGCTTACCGGCTCCAATCAGCATGTGGGAAACTTCCCGGGTGTTACTGTAGACCGTAAGAGCGGGTCTATCAAAGGTCATCCGAATACTTTGGTCACAGACCTTCCGGGGATATACTCCATGTCTCCTTACTCTGCTGAGGAGATAGTTTCCAGACAGTTCATATTGAATGAAAAGCCTACAGGCATCATAAATATCGTGGATGCGACCAATATCGAGAGGAATCTCTATCTTACCATGCAGCTCATAGAGCTGAACGTTCCTATGGTCGTGGCTCTTAATATGATGGACGAGGTCCAGGGCAATGGCGGATCTGTCCGCATCAATAAGATGGAGCAGCTCTTAGGCGTCCCTGTAGTTCCCATATCCGCAGCAAAGAATGAAGGCGTTAAGGAGCTCATAAGCCATGCGATCCACGTTGCCAAGTATCAGGAAAGACCGCTAAGACAGGATTTCTGCTATGAAAATGACCATGGAGGGGCTGTTCACAGGGCGCTCCACGCCGTGATGCACCTTATACAGGATCATGCCGAAAGAGCCGGCATTCCGGTCAGATTTGCGGCAACAAAGGTTATAGAGGGTGATGAACTTGTCCTTGAAGCTTTAAAGCTTACTCAGAATGAAAAAGAGACTCTCGAACATATTATTCTCCAGATGGAGGATGAACGCGGTCTCGACAGGTCAGCATCCATTGCGGATATGAGATTTGCCTTTATTGAAAATCTGGTCTCATACACAGTCATAAAGCCAAGGGAATCAAAGGAACACGAGAGGTCAAGGCTCATCGACAGAGTCCTCACAGGGAAGTTCACTGCTATTCCGGCATTTATCCTTATTATGGGGCTTGTGTTCTACCTGACATTTAATTTATTGGGAGGCACCCTGCAGGAGCTTCTTGCAAGAGCTGTAGATGCATGTACTTATGCCGCAGACAGATTCTTTATCAAGTCGGGAGTCAACCCCGTACTTCATTCACTGATAACAGAAGGTATATTTACAGGACTCGGATCTGTAATAAGCTTTCTGCCTATTATAGTGATACTTTTCTTCTTCCTTTCTCTGCTCGAAGATACAGGTTACATGGCCCGTATTGCCTTTGTGATGGATAAGCTCCTTCGAAAGATAGGTCTTTCGGGCCGGTCTATAGTACCTATGCTGGTAGGCTTCGGATGCAGCGTTCCCGCGGTGATGTCCTCAAGAACTTTGCCGTCTGACCGCGACCGTAAGATGACCATAATGCTTGTACCATTTATGTCCTGTACGGCCAAGCTTCCAATATACGGGTACTTTACAGCGGCCTTTTTCCCGGGACACGGAGCCGTCATCATGATATGCCTTTATATAATGGGTATACTGACAGGGATCCTCACAGCGCTTGTCTCAAAGAACACATATTTTAAAGGTGAGGCAGTGCCGTTTGTAATGGAGCTTCCAAACTACAGACTTCCTTCAGCAAAGAATGTTATGCAGCTTTTATGGGAAAAGTCCTGGGACTTTATCCAGAGGGCATTTTCCATAATACTTATCGCAACCATAGTAATATGGTTTCTGCAGCACTTCAGCATTACTTTTTCATGGGTAAATGACTCGGCAGATTCCATGCTTGCCATGATAGCAGGCATTATCGCCCCTGTTTTTAAACCATTGGGCTTTGGCAGCTGGAAAGTCACAACTGCCCTTATCTCAGGTTTTATGGCAAAGGAGTCAGTAGTTGCAACATTGAACGTCCTTTTCGGGTCATCCGCTGAGGTGCTTGCAGCAATTTCAAAGCAGGCAGCATTTGCGCTCCTTACATTCTGTCTCCTCTATACACCTTGCGTAGCAGCTATTGCTTCCATAAAGCGTGAGCTTGGAGGCCGCTGGGCGGCATTTATAGTTATCTTTCAGTGCCTGATTGCCTGGGTCATGGGATTTATAGTATATCTGATCGCCGGAATTTTTATGTGACCGGATCTTAAGATCTTATCAGACCTTACATGATGATATTTCGATTCAATTGAAGCGGATCATAAGTATTTATACACTTTCTTTGGCAATACCAGGCTTTAAGAAAGTGTTTTTTACTGTGAAGCAATAATCTTGAAAACTCTTTATTTCCACATTATAATAGCATTAAGAAAAACGCATCTATTTAATTTAATTTCAGGTAAGTAAATATTGGGGGATATATGAGATCGGCAGCAAGAACGGCAATAACAGCAGGGTTATTATGCATCCTGTTCGCAGTATGCCTGCTTATCAGGTCAGGCAGTTCCGGGACTGAGGATGATCAGATAGATATTTCTGCCGCCGCAGCATCTAAAGCTGTTATCATGGAGGAGTCTGAATGGTCAGAACAGGATCCGGACAGTGATTCCTCAGACATTAATAATACTGATCCGGACCCGGATAAGTCAGCTTATGCTTTAAATACAAGACCCGGTAAATATATCGTATTGATCGATGCAGGTCACGGTGGTCTTGATGAGGGCACCAGCGTGACGGTACCGGTCCTTCACAAAGGAAAGTACGTTTATAAAAGATATACAGAAAAGCAGGTAACTGTTCAGATCGTAAAATATTTAAAGGGCCTGCTTGACCACGATCAGAGAATAGAGGCTTATTATACCCGTCTTACAGATGTAAGCGTAAGTAAGGAATACAGGGTTCACCGGGCAAATGATCTGAAGGCGGATCTTTTTCTCAGCGTCCATTGCAATGCAGGTCTTTTTTATGACTATTCTTCTCATGGCAGCGAATCCCTTTATATGAAAAAGAAAAATTTCGGAAATATTAAAAACAGAAAATTTGGTTCGATAATTCTGAATTCTGTCTATGAAGAGGCAGGAATAGAGAAACGTAAGGTCGCAGAGCGGCATGACCTGTATATACTGCATCATTCAGAACGCCCCTCTGTCATATATGAATGCGGTTATCTTACAAATGCAGGCGACAGGGCAGTTATCACAGAGAAAAAAGGTCAGCAGAGGATAGCCCGCGGCCTGTACCGCGGTATTTTGAAAAGCCTGGGAATGTGATCTTTATTGATTCAGCCAATAAGCATTGGCTGATAAATTTTATCTTATATTTTAATTTAACGGAGAGAAATTCAATATTGGCATCAATAATTCAATTTCACCGGTACGAATTCAAGTGAACCGTCGTCATTGATATTCATGACCAGATAAGTCGGGATGGAAGGCTCCTGACGGGGACGAGTGATACTGCCGGGATTTGCAAGATAAATATTTCTTTCCCTGTCATGATAGACATCCGGTACATGAGTATGACCGACGACCATTACATCGCAGCCATTGGCAGCTGCCATATCGGTAAGGGTCTTCTTATCGCCGGTATAATATCCTGTACCGTGCATCAGGAATATATCGTGTCCTTTAAGATGGATCTTCATGGTAAGAGGCAGATCTGTATTAAAGTCGCAATTGCCGCGTACAACTGCCATAGGGCATCTGATCTTGCTGCGGATAATGTCAGGGTCGGTTATTATGTCTCCGGCGTGGATCATAAGATCCATGCAGTCATTCATGACATTGATGACCTTGTCCAGATTATAGGACACACCGTGCGAATCGCTGACTATCAGCACTTTTCTGATATCCTTATCCCTGAGGTCGAGTTCTTCGTTATCCATTGCGGTACCTCCCGAAAAAAATTAAACGGCTGTTAATTTAAGATATGCTGCCGCCTGTTATACAGAAAAGACGGCATGAAGGATTTTTTATATCATTCATTAAAGACCCCGCGTCTGAAAAGCTCCTCATACATAGCCCGCAGTGCTTTCCCCCTGTGGCTTATCCCGTTCTTCTCTTCAGGTGAGAGCTCGGAGCTCATACAGCCATATTCCGGCAGGTAGAAGATAGGATCGTAGCCGAAGCCGTTCTCACCCTTTTCTTCATAGCCTATGCGGCCTTCGAAGTTCCTTGTAACTGTGAATTCCCCGCCGTCCTCCATTACGCATGCCATGGCGCAGACAAAACGCGCAGTGCGCTTCTCATCAGGAACTCCTTCAAGCTCTTTTATGATGTGGGTATTCTTGATATGGTAGGAAGTTTCATGTCCCATATATCGTGCAGAATAAATTCCGGGTGCTCCGTCGAGTGCATCGACCACAAGACCGGAATCATCGGCGATAACTATGCCTTTAGTTATTTCATGAACAGTTCTGGCCTTTATCAGAGCATTCTCCTCAAATGTTCTGCCGTTTTCATTGATCTCAATATTCCCGAGTCCTATATCCTTAAGACTTTTGAGCTTTACGTTAGAATCCTCGAGGATCTCCCTCATTTCCGTCATTTTATTCTTATTGCCTGTGGCAACTATTATTTCTCTCATCAGTTCTTAGCCTCCACACATGAATCACGCACTATAAGCTTACATGGGATCTTTACTTTGAGCGGTGTCTTTATGCTAAGGTTCGAAGATACGAATAAGAGGTTGGCACCGTGCTGGCCCATGTCATATGCCGGAGCGTGGATCGTTGTAAGAGCGGGTGTCATGAAGGCGCTTATCTCTGTATCGTCGAAGCCTGCCACCGAAATATCATCAGGTATACGCAGGCCGGCCTCCTTTATGGCTTTGATGGCCCCGAAGGCGATGTTATCGGATGCACAGAATACTGCAGATGGGATATTATCTTCATCGAGCATCTTCTTCATGAGCTGGTAGCCGGATGTCGATGAAAATGCCCCTTCTGCAAAATATCTATCAGGTTCCAGGCCCTTTTCACGCATATAAGTGAAGAAGGATGTTGTCCTTTCATCTGTGAGAGGCTCGTGGCTGCCCACATACTCCTTGCCCGCAATAAAAGCTATCCTGCGGTGCTTTAATGAAATAAAATAGTCGATCACATCTTTTACAGCTGAAGCAAAGTCCAGGGTAACCGTAGTCACATTCCTGTTCTTAACAGGCATATCAAGGAATATTATGTTCGGATTGATGTCTATCAGCTCATTTACCTTATCGGAGGAAAATTTCCCGATGCATATGATGCCGTTGGTGTCCTTAAGCTTCTCCGCGTAATCCTCATCATTTCTGAATATCCTGACAGTCGTGATGATGTTCTTTGCGCAGAAATCCTCGATACCCTGACGGATCTTCAGATAATAGTTGTCGCGGATCTCCTCCTCAGCTGTGAACCATTGTACTATACCGAGGCAAAAGCCCTTTCGTCTTGTGTGCTTCTTTTTGTAGCCCAGTTCCTCAGCAGCCCTGAATACCTTTTCACGGGTCTCAGGCTTTACGCTCAGGAGCATATCATTATTCAATATTCTTGATACTGCAGCAGGGGAGACCTGTGCTTTTTTTGCTACGTCCTTTATGGTGGCTGTGTTTTTAACAGGCTTATTTTCTTGTATTTCTGCCATATTTACTCCTTTGTGTGTTCCTCTTTACTAAAAAAACAGTTACTATCTTATTACAAATTGAATTATTTTTCAATGAAAACTTTTGTCAATTGGTCTGCTGCTGCTTTATCGTTGTAAAATAGTCATTATGAGTTCTTTCATGTATTTTTCAGGTTCTGATCCGGTTTTTTTCTGAAAGTTAGTAAAAGGTATTGACCTTTTAGTAAAGACAATATATAATTATAACAGGAAATTGAGATGCAGCCTTTATATATTCACAGTATTACCGGCCATCGGGTCTGCGGGTGATCATATAAAGCAGCTGAACCGGCACTTTCACCATAGGAGGATAAGCATGGAGACTATTAATAGTATTGAAGAGAAGATCATGAGAGGAGAGCTGGATACTCTTCTCACAGATGTTTATGTGGATGAGAAAAAGATCCCTTATGAAAAGGAGAGGTATCTCAAGGCCTTAAAAAGCTTTGGGGAATATTTTGATGAAAAGGAAGTCGGTCTTTACAGCGCTCCGGGAAGGACAGAAGTCGGCGGCAATCATACAGATCATCAGCATGGAGAGGTTCTTTGCGCATCCATTAATGATGACGCTATTGCAGTCGTCTCCGGGGCAGATGATATCAGGGTCCTTTCAGAGGGCTATGACATGATAACTATCGGACCGAACGAACTTGATAAAGCAAAGGAAGAGGAAGGCACAACAAGAGCTATCATTAAGGGCGTTGTAGGCGGGCTTAAAAAGCGCGGCTATAAAGCAGGCGGTTTCCATGCCTATATTACAAGCGATGTTCTTCAGGGATCGGGACTTTCTTCATCAGCAGCATTTGAGACTATTATCGGAACTGTCATTTCCGGTCTTTATAACGATATGAAGGTCTCACCTGTTGTCATAGCTCAGGTCGGGCAGTATGCTGAGAATGAGTATTTTGGCAAGCCCTGCGGTCTTATGGACCAGATGGCATGCTCGGTTGGTTCCCTGTGCCATATTGATTTTAAGGATAATGATGATCCTAAGGTTGAGAAAGTGGATTTTGATTTCAATTCAGCCGGTTATACCCTCTGCATTACAGATACAAAGGGTTCTCACGCCGATCTTACCGATGAGTACGCGGCCATCCCTGCAGAGATGAAGAAAGTTGCAGCGGTCCTTGGCAGGGAAGTCCTTGAGGGCACAGCTGTGGATGACTTAACAGAGCATGCGGCAGAAATCCGTGAAAAGTGCGGAGACCGCGCATTCTTACGTGCCATGCATTTTGTAAATGAAAACATAAGGGTCAGGAATGAGGTCAATGCCCTGAAGGAGGGAAATATAACTGAATTTTTTAAGAATGTGAAAGCCTCCGGAGACTCATCATTCAAATATCTGCAGAACGTATATACCAATAAGGATGTAGAGCATCAGAACGTTTCAGTCGCTCTTGCGATCAGTGATCTGATCCTTAAATGTCCGGACTGCGGTGTGAGCCGCGTGCATGGCGGTGGTTTTGCCGGAACCATGCAGGCTTTCGTAAGAAAGGATCTTGCAGAGAAATATATGGAGGCCGAAGACCAGATATTTGGACAGGGAGCCTGCCGTGTCTATCAGATAAGACGATTCGGCGGTATGAAGCTTATATGATGTTATGATAAGGACAAGCCGGTATTTGAACTGGAGACTGACAGTTCCTTTTCTTAAAAGCAGCCGGTCCTTTTATGGTTACAGACCAGTCTTAGTATTGACGGCTTATAAGCGGTAAATTATTGAATGATACCATAAATATGGAAGAATGGAGTCTTATATGGAGAGAAAATTAAGAGTCAGAAATTTAAGTGAACTTATTGACGAACTGATGGAATACGCCTTAAAGCATGACCTTATCGATGATGATGACGTAATCTGGTCGGTAAATAAACTGCTGGAGCTCTTTAATACCGATGAATACAGTGGTCCTGTATTAGAAGGAAAGATAGCACCTGAGAATCCGGGCAGGTCTCTTTCCGATATACTTGATGATATGACTGACTATGCTGCAGACAATGAACTTATAAAGGCGGAAACACTTAACGAGCGTGACCTCTTTGATACAAGGATCATGGGAATGATCACGCCGTCCCCTTCTTTTGTCCGTAAGAGATTTCGCAGATTGTACAAGGTCTCTCCTGAAAGGGCTACTGATTATTATTATGATCTGTCACGCGCCACAAACTATATCAGGACCGACAGGGTCGCGCGTGATATTAAGTGGGTCGCAGAAACTCCTTTCGGCAATCTGGATATCACGATCAATCTTTCAAAGCCAGAGAAGGATCCGAGAGATATAGCAAAGGCTGCAGAGACAAAGTCCTCAGCCTATCCTGCCTGCCTTCTCTGCAAGGAGAATGAGGGATATGCAGGAGGGATTTCTCATCCGGCGAGACAGAATCACAGGATCATCCCGATAGAGCTTGGAGGAGAGGATTATTTTCTTCAATATTCACCATATGTTTATTACAATGAGCATTGCATAGTATTCAACAGTAAGCATACCCCCATGAAGATAGATAAGGATACATTTGCAAAGCTCCTTGAATTCGTGAAGCTTTTTCCTCACTATACGCTGGGGTCCAATGCGGACCTGCCGATAGTAGGAGGTTCGATCCTGTCACATGACCATTTTCAGGGCGGCAGATATGAATTCCCTATGGCCAGGGCCGGGGCAGCAGCCAAGATCAGACTCGATGGCTTTGATGACCTGGATGCATGTATATTAGACTGGCCTCTTTCCACTATCAGACTTGATTCCGGAAACAGAAAAGAACTGGTAAAGGCTGCAGATAATATTCTGCAGACATGGAGAGCATATACAGACGAGGATGCCTTTATATATGCTGAGACCAACGGCGTGCGCCACAATACCATCACCCCTATTGCGAGAAAGCGCGGCAGAAAGTATGAGCTTGACCTTGTTCTCCGCAATAATATAACTACGCCTGAGTACCCGCTTGGTCTGTATCATCCTCATCAGGAGTATCATCACATAAAGAAGGAGAACATCGGTCTCATAGAGGTCATGGGTCTGGCGGTCCTTCCAAGACGCCTTAAGGATGAACTTTCCGCCCTTGAGGAAGACATAATTAATGAAAAGAGCCTTCGCGATGACCCTCTGACAGCTTCTCATGCTGACTGGGCTGAGGAACATATTATCGGCAGATATGATATCAATTCAGATAATATCAGTGATATCGTACGCAAAGAGGTCGGTATCGTCTTCTCGCATGTGCTTGAGGATGCGGGTGTGTTCAAGAGGACAGAAGAAGGAAGGAAAGCATTCTTGAGATTCATAAAGTCTGTCTGAAGCATTGCTTTAAGCTGTTTTGTATACTTTTCCAGCCACTTACGGTTTGAGCGAGGAAACTTTAGCACCTGTGCTAAGGGTGGCTCATTCGTGAAAACCGCCTGCATGCTTTATGGTGGAGGCGGTCTCATTGCTGCCTCCCTTTTGAAAGCGGACGGCAGACCACGATTATATAGACATTATTTGACCGGATCTTTTTTAAAAAAAAACTCTTGACATGGGAAAGCAGGCGTAATAATATAATATACAATTCCTATAGAAACAATAGGATATATAAGAGATCTATTATGAATGTATATGTTTTTAGTCAGGAGCAGCAGGAAATGGAATTTAACACGCGTCTTCTGCACGGCAGGGCCGTACAGAAATATGCCTTCAATGCAACTGTACCGCAGATAAGTCAGTCTACGGCATTCAGCTTCAGTTCTGCTGAAGAACAGGAGGCAGTCTTCAATCACAGGGCTCTTGGTTATGCATATACGAGAGTTGCCAACCCTACGGTAGCGGCATTTGAACAGAGAATGGCCGAGCTTGATACCGGCCAGGCCTCTATTGCCTGTTCTTCCGGAATGGCAGCGGTCACAGCATCAGTGCTGAACATAATGACTGCAGGTGATGAACTTATAGCAGGAAGCGGGCTTTATGGCGGTACCATAGATCTGTTCCGTGATCTGAAGATATTTGGCATAAAGGTAGTATACCTGACAGAGATGACTCCGGAAAAGGTCGAAGAGGCGATCACAGACCGCACAAGGGCAGTATATGGTGAAGTCATAGGCAATCCGGGCCTCGGGGTCATGGATATAAAGGCCATAGCGGATAAGGCTCATGAGCATGGACTTCCTCTTATTGTTGATGCCACAACGGCGACCCCGTATCTTGTCCAGCCTATAAAGCTTGGGGCGGATATAGTGGTCCATTCCACATCGAAGTATGTGAATGGCGGAGGTAATTCAGTAAGCGGAGTTATTACTTACTCTGGAAAATTCAAGTGGGACTTCGACAGGTTTACAGCCCTGAAGGAATTCAGAAAATATGGTCCTTTAGCCTATATGATAAGGCTCAGAACAGACATATGTGAGAATCTTGGCGGCTGTCTTTCACCATTCAATGCTTTTATGAATATGGTAGGCATGGAAACGCTGGGTCTCAGGATGGAGAGAATATGCTCCAATGCTTATGCACTGGCACAGGCGCTTTCAAAGATGCCCGGTGTAGAAAGCGTTAATTACCCGCTTCTGGATACAAGCCCATTTAAGGGACTTGCAGAGAGAGAGCTTAAATGTCGCGGCGGAGGTATACTTACAT
This sequence comes from Lachnospiraceae bacterium, assembly GCA_036343175.1. Lineage (GTDB taxonomy): Bacteria > Bacillota > Clostridia > Lachnospirales > Lachnospiraceae > JAEEJA01. The sequence continues at coordinate 46,054 of JAZASR010000004.1, read as the reverse complement.
TCAGGGTCGGCAGCAAGGAAAGGGCGTTTAAATTCATTAATTCGCTTAAATATGTCATTACGGCAAGCAACATCGGCGATGTCAGAACGCTAGCAATTCACCCTGAGTCGACTCTTTACATCAATTCCAATGAGGAAGAAAAGGAATCGGCGGGGGTATATAAGGACCTGATCAGAGTAACAGTTGGTATCGAGGACATCGGAGATCTGATCTCAGATTTTACTGAAGCAGCACGATGTACCGAATAAAGAACAAGTATTAAATACTCGTTCCGGGTTTAAACAGGCAATAATACCTGCCTGAATATTAAGGAGGATAATCATGAAGATCACAGTTGCAGGAGAGCAGAAGGAAGTTAAGGATGGCGTCACTATAAGTGAGCTTATCGAACAGGAAAATGTCGAGAATCCCGAGTATGTATCAGTATCAGTAAATGAGGAATTCGTTCAGAATTCTGAATTTGATTCAAGTGTTCTCAAGGATGGAGATGTGGTGGAATTCCTGTATTTTATGGGCGGCGGCCGGGTCTGAAAATAGAGTGAATTTAAGACATTTAAGCAGGAAGATACATGACTTATTATTTTATCAGTTTATCATGCAAATGATAAAAAAACAGAATTGCAGCATATATAATAACCATATGTGAAGCTTTTTTTCTGCCGGTGATGGCCGGCAGGAGCTTAAAGAAAGGATGTCAAATGCTTACGGATGAACAGCTTGAAAGATATTCAAGACATATAATATTAAAAGAGATAGGAGTAAAGGGACAGAAAAAGCTCCTTAACGGAAGCGTCCTTATAATCGGCGCAGGCGGGCTGGGCGCTCCGGCTGCTCTTTACCTTGCCGCAGCCGGCGTCGGCAGGATCGGCATCGTGGATGCTGATAATGTCGATCTGTCAAACCTTCAGCGTCAGGTCATTCATACTACAGATGATATTGGCAAACCAAAGGTCGAGTCAGCAGCTGAGACCATGAGAGCCATAAACCCTGATGTTTCTGTTGTTACCTATCAGGAATTTCTAAACAGTGAGAACATCATGGACATCATCAAAGATTACGATTTCGTAATTGACGGCACGGATAATTTCCCTGCAAAGTTCCTGATAAATGATGCCTGTGTAATGGCGGAAAAGCCATTCTCACATGCCGGCATCTTAAGATTCAACGGTCAGCTCATGACTGTAGTTCCTCACAAAGGACCATGCTACAGATGTGTATTCAAGGAGATGCCTCCAAAGGATGCCATACCGACATGTAAGCAGGCCGGAGTTATAGGAGCTATGGGCGGCATCATAGGTTCACTGCAGGCTCTTGAAGCAGTCAAGTATCTTACAGGCACAGGAGAGCTCCTGGTAGGGAAGCTCCTTACATTCGACGGTCTCAAGGGAACATTCCACACCATAAAACTTCCTCCAAGAGGAGAAGGATGCGCAGTATGCTCTGATCATCCTACTATTACAAAGCTTGTGGATTATGAGCAGCCATCATGTGAGTGGAAGCCGGGCCAGGCCTGATAATGTATTTGATGCTTGTGATCTGAACAGATAAGATAATGCTCTTATGCTGATGATCAAAAATAAGATCAGTAAAGCTTCTGATGCAGATGATAAAAATAAGATCAGTAAAGCTTTTGATGCAGATGATAAAATAAGATCATAGGAGGCTTTCTTAATGAAAGTTATTTTAAAAAAGAGTGATTATGAGGAGATAGTCAGATGGGCAAAAGATCACAGACCTGAAGAGGCATGCGGTCTGATCGGCGGGATCGAAGATAATGGTGTCCGCGAGATCAAGAAGGTCTACTATCTTACAAATATCGATCATACAAATGAGCATTTTTCGATGGATCCGAAGGAGCAGCTAAAAGCTGTCAAGGACATGAGGGCAAATGGCCTTGTACCCTTAGGAAACTGGCACTCACACCCTGAGTCACCATCACGTTCATCTGAAGAGGATATCAGGCTTGCATATGATAAAAGCGCAAGCTACATGATATTATCGCTCATGGATCCGGAAAGACCGGTATTAAATTCATTTCATGTTGAAAACGGAGTTTCTTCAAAGGAAGAATTTGAGATCGTTGATTAACTTATGGAACTAACCACACTTTAAAGGGGGTCAGATTATGGCAGTTGATTATGCAACACTAAAAAAAGGCGGATGGATGCGCCAGAAGCAGAAGAATCGTTTCGCACTGAGGATCCACGTTGTAGGTGGGCATCTGACAGACAGACAGATGGAAGGAGTTGCCTACGTGGCTAAGAAGTATGGGCATGGCTACGTACATCTTACAGCAAGGCAGTCTCTGGAGATACCGTGGATGAGCATCGATGATATCGAAGATATCAAGGCTGATCTTGCCAGATACGATGTGCACCCGTCAGTCTGCGGTCCAAGAGTAAGAACCACTACAGCCTGCCAGGGCTCGGCGACCTGTCCTTCAGCCTGCATAGATACATATGCACTTGCTCAGGAGATCGATAAGAGATATTTTGCCAAGGAGCTTCCCGGCAAGTTCAAATTCGGCGTTACCGGATGTCAGAACAACTGCCTTAAGACCGAGGAAAATGATATCGGCATCAAGGGTGCCATGAGAGTTGAGTGGATACCTGAAAGCTGCATCCAGTGCGGTGTCTGTGTAAAGGCATGCCGCGAGAATGCCATATCACTCACCGATGGAAAGATAATAATAGATCAGGATAAATGTACATACTGCGGACGCTGCTCAAAGAGCTGTCCTACAGACTCTTATGAAGAGCATCCCGGTTATATTATGTCATGGGGCGGACTTTTTGGAAATCACATCCACAAGGGCAATCAGATCGTTCCTTTCTTCGAGGATCACGATAAGCTCATCCAGCTCTGCGATGCGACGATCCAGTTCTTCCATGATCATGCAAAGGCAGGCGACCGTCTGCAGTTCTCAATAGAGCGTGAAGGCGAGGAAAAGTTCAACAAGATGATAAGGGATGTATTCGAGACATCTCACGAAGAAGCCCATGCACAGGCATCCAGGCCTCTCGAACTTACAGACTGGAAGACCAGGGACGACCTTTGATCACATCAAGGTCACGTGCACTTTGCCCGGTGAGGCATAAGCATACTTTTTACATTCCATACCCGCAGACCTGTGGATGATCTTCAGGCAGAAGTTTAATAAAAAGGAGAACATTATGGCAGATACAGATTACAAGATCGATGAAACTATAGATATTACAAACGTCGTATGTCCTATCACATTCGTTAAGGCAAAGGCAGCCCTTGAGGAGATGGATGACGGCCAGATCCTTTCAGTCCATATGAATGACGGCGAACCTGTTCAGAACATTCCAAGAAGCGTTAAGGAGGATGGTCACAAGATCCTTAAGCTTATCGATAATAAGGATGGCACTTATGACCTTATAGTAAAGAAGGTAGAGGAAGAGTGATACTTCCCTCAGGCAGGTAATTTTTTATGCATTGCCATTAAATATTATTGACGGGTCACATGGATCGGTCTTTTGTATCGAATGGTGATATGTATTAGAGAAAGCAAATGAAATTCAAGACAGAAAAGTTAAAGACCGACATCCTGATAATTGGCGGCGGTACAGCAGGCTGCTATGCGGCTTTCAGGCTTACTAATACAGGCTTGAATGTGCTCATTGCCGAAAAGGCTGATATCAGGCGTTCAGGATGTCTGGCAGCAGGTGTCAATGCTCTGAATGCCTATATCACCGAAGGCCATGTACCTGAGGATTATGTGGAATATGCTGAGAAAGATGATGAAGGAATAGTAAGACATGACCTTCTTCTTTCCATAGCCGAAAGATTCAATGAGGTCACATCAGAGCTTGAGAAGCTCGGCCTGGTGATCCTTAAGGATGAGAACGGAAAGTACGTTACCCGCGGCTGGAGAAATATAAAGATCAATGGTGAAAATATCAAGCCCATGCTTGAGAAGGCTGTAAGGCTCAATAAGGACTGCACAGTGTTAAATCATGTAAATATTACAGATCTTAAGGTAGAGGGCAGCGGAAGTTTGTCCCATGTAAAAGGGGCTGTCGGCTTTGCTGTCAATAAGCCTGTTTTTTATGATATAGACGCCAGGGCTGTGATAATTGCGACCGGCGGTGCATCGGGTCTTTACAGGCCGAATAATCCCGGTTTTTCAAGACATAAGATGTGGTACTCACCATTCAACACCGGTGCAGGATATGCCATGGGCATAAGGGCAGGAGCCGAGATGACCACATTTGAGAACAGGTTCGTAGCCCTGAGGTGCAAGGATACCATAGCACCTACCGGCACTATAGCCCAGGGTGTTCATGCTCCTCAGGTAAATTCAATTGGCGAGGTCTATGAAAAGAAATACGGCATTACAACACCTCAGCGTATTTTTGGAACGGTGGTTGAGAACCGTGAAGGACGCGGGCCGTGTTTTTTAAAGACTGAAGGAATAAGCCCTGAGGCTGAGCAGGATCTTTATAAGGCCTATCTTAACATGGCACCGTCCCAGACTCTGAAGTGGATGGAAGAAGGCAAAGGGCCGGCTGAAAATAATGTTGAGATCGAAGGTACTGAGCCTTATGTAGTTGGAGGTCATACTGCAAGCGGATTCTGGGTCGATACAAAGCGTGAGACTACAGTCCGCGGCCTGTTTGCTGCAGGCGATGCGGCAGGCGGGGCTCCTCAGAAGTATGTTACAGGAGCACTTGCTGAAGGAGAGATAGCTGCTTTATCAGCAGAAGAGTATGTGGAGAATGGCGGTAAGTCTGAGTCAGACAGAGGATCCGGTCCGGAAGGCCACATACTTAAAGAGTACTTTTTCTCCGAAGATCACGAAGGCACTTACAGTACTGAAGAGATATTTGATTCTTATAAGCATCATTTCTCAGTGCAGGATTCAGTTCTTACGGCCCAGCAGGCTGAAGAGGCAATGCAGAAGATCATGGATGAATATGCGGGAGGCATAAGGACCGATTACAGGTACAGCGGGGCAAGGCTTAAGGAGGCTGACATAAAAATAAGCCAGCTGCAGGATGTTATCGGACAGATCCCCGCTAAGGATATGCACGATCTGCTTCATATATATGAGGTAAGAGAACGCCTCACAGTCTGCAGGGTTCTTATAGCGCATCTATCTGCAAGAAAAGAGACCCGCTGGCATATATTCGGTGAGAATGCTGATTATCCGGAAAAGGTTCCGGAAGGCATGAGATATATTAATTCACGTCTTAAGGACGGTTGTATCACTATTATCGAGAGAAGTCTCGTAAAGGGAGGCGGCTATGAGCATCAGGATATCTAAAGAGAACTGCATAGGATGCGGCCGCTGTGTAAGCGTCTGTCCGGGTAATCTTATAGAGCTTGGCAGGGATTCAAAGGCCGTCATGGCTTATCCGAAGGACTGCTGGGGCTGCGCATCATGTCTTAAGGAATGTCCGGCAGACGCCATCAATTTCTTCCTTGGCGCAGACATAGGCGGCAGAGGTTCCTTTATGACATTTGACAGGAGTGGTAATATATACGACTGGATCGTGCATTTCCCTGACGGATCTTCAAAGACTATCGAAGTTGACAGTGAGAGTGCCAATAAGTATTAAAAAAGGCTCTTTATATGTTTTGATCTTTACCTTTTTGTGAGGCGTCTTTTTCAAAGCATATTAAAATATAAGCAAAAGGAGTAATCAGAAATGAGTAATTTATCCCATCTTGACGCCCTTGAGGCTGAGGCGATCTACATTATCCGCGAAGTAGCAGCAGAGTGTGAAAAACCGGTAATGCTTTATTCCATTGGAAAAGACAGCTCAGTTATGCTTCATCTGGCTATTAAGGCCTTCTATCCGGAAAAGCCGCCTTTCCCGTTCCTTCATGTAAATACTACATGGAAGTTCCACGAGATGATCAAGTTCCGCGATGAGCAGGCTGAGAAGTATGGTCTTACAATGCTTGAGTGGATCAATGAGGATGGCGTTGCCCGCGGAGTCAACCCATTTGACTATGGCTCCTCCTATACAGATATCATGAAGACACAGGCTCTTAAACAGGCACTTTCTCATTACGGATTTACTGCTGCATTCGGCGGCGGCAGACGTGATGAAGAGAAGTCCCGCGCAAAGGAGCGCATATTCTCATTCAGAAATGCCGCCCAGGCCTGGGACCCTAAGAAACAGCGTCCTGAGATGTGGAAGCTTTACAATACAGAGATCAATAAAGGCGAGTCCATCAGAGTATTCCCTATCTCGAACTGGACAGAGACAGACATCTGGGAATATATAAAACGCGAGAATATTGAGATAGTTCCTCTCTACTTCGCCAAGGAACGCCCATGCATCAACTATGAGGGCAACATCATCATGGTAGACGATGACAGGATAGTACAGCATCTTGACCTTAAGCCTGAAGACATCATGCATAAGAAGATAAGGTTCCGTACTCTTGGGTGCTACCCTCTTACAGGCGGCATAGAGTCAGATGCAGACACCCTTGACAAGATAGTAGAAGAGACGCTTTCTGCAGTCGAGTCAGAGAGAACGAGCCGTGTCATCGATAAGGACGGCGGCGCCGGAAGTATGGAAAAGAGAAAGAGAGAGGGGTATTTCTAAAATGAATGGATTGCTTAAATTTATTACATGCGGAAGTGTGGACGATGGCAAGTCGACACTTATCGGTCATCTTCTTTACGATGCCAAGCTTATATTTGCCGATCAGGAAAAGGCCCTCGAACTCGATTCCAAGGTGGGCTCCAACGGCGGAAAGATCGATTATTCACTTCTCCTGGACGGTCTTATGGCTGAGCGTGAGCAGGGTATCACCATAGACGTTGCCTACAGATACTTTACAACGGATAACAGGAGCTTTATCTGTGCGGATACACCGGGTCATGAGGAATACACAAGAAACATGGCTGTAGGCGCATCATTTGCAGACCTTGCCATTATCCTTACAGATGCTTCCCAGGGAGTGCTCATACAGACAAAACGTCATGCGCGCATCTGTGCTCTTATGGGCATCAATTATTTCGTATTTGCAGTAAATAAGATGGATCTCGTAAGCTATGACGAGGGCAGATTCAATGAGATAAAGGCTCAGATAGAGGATCTTTCGAAGGAGCTCGGACTTAAGAATGTCGTTATCATTCCTGTTTCAGCGACGGAGGGCGACAATATTACAAAGCCGACTGAAAACTTTGACTGGTATAAGGGACCTGTACTTCTCGACTATCTCGAGAATGTAGATGTCCAGGAGGCAACAGAAGGAGAAAAGGGCTTTTATATGCCTGTACAGCGTGTCTGCCGTCCTGATCATACATTCAGAGGCTTTGAAGGCCAGGCAGAGCATGGGGTTATAAGGAAAGGTGATCTTATCACTACCCTTCCAAGCAGGGAAAAGGCACATGTAAAGAGCCTGATCGTAGCTGACCGCGAGGTCGATTCTGCAGAGGAGGGTCAGCCTCTGACCATACAGCTTGACCGCGAGGTCGACATATCAAGGGGCTCTGTAATAGAAAGAGAATCAGGTCTTAAGGCATCTGATACATTTGAGTCGGAGATCCTCTGGATGGATGATGAACCTCTTAAGCCTGGCACAGGCTTCCTTGTAAAGGTGGGAACAGCTAAGATCCCGGGAACCATCAAAGATATCAGATATAAGATCGATGTAAATACAGGCGAGCACCAGGATGCTTCGACTTTGAATAAGAATGAGATCGCATACGTTGATATAAAAGTCAATGAGCCTGTTATAGTCGATGAGTTCGAAGATCACAGGACCATGGGCGAGCTTATCCTTATCGATCGTGTAAGTCATATGACATCTGCCTGTGGCGTCGTCAGAAAGGTAAATGAAAGCGCAGCCAAGGATCACCCCGCAGCTGACCGCGGAACCAGAAGCGCTCTCAACTGGCAGATCCCTTATATCATAGCATTCGATCCGGAGACTGATAATACGGACCCGGATACAATAGAGGAAGCTGAGTTCAGGCTTACCAGAAACGGCCGCCATACCTACTTCTATCATCCAAAGACCGGGGCGCCTGTATCAGAAGTCGTTGCCAATCTCAATAATGCCGGCATAATAGTACTTCTTGTCCTTGATAAGGGACTCACACCTGATCCTCTTCTCACAGGCAATGATCTTTATAAGACCTGGTCAGAGATATCCGGCAATGCAGGAAGTGACAGGGTATCAGCCGCTGATATCTCATCAAAGATCTTCCAGATTACAAATGCAAATCTTACTATAGATTCCAATAACTGGATCATCTGATGTCAGGTCCTGATAATCGATTTTTATATGACGATCAAAAGGGAAGTCCTTAAATTTAAGGACTTCCTTTTTTGGTTGAATAGTATCTTATTTGGATATAAAATATTTTTCTGTAACATAAGTCGGATACCCGTATTAAGATATGTAAGAAATTTATGTAAGGAATTGTTATGGAATATGAAGAGCTCCTGTGTATAGGAATCGATTATAAGAAGACGCCAATAGATAAACGTTCCCTTTTTGCTTTTGACGAAGCAAAAGAAAAGCTCCTGAAGGAGAAAATTATCGAAGGCCCTGAGGAAATCAGGGGCGGCTTTAAGCCGGGAATTAAAGAGCCGGGAAAGTATTATAAGACTGTTCATGGCGTCGTCGTTCTGTCGACATGCAACCGGAGCGAGGTGTATTTATCAATAGCGAACGTAGAAGCTGATCAGACAGCTTGCTGCCTGGAATTCGCAGAAGATCTGATCATGGAAGTCCTCCGGATCGACCGTGAGGATTTTCTCAGCTGTGTATATGAATATACAGGCAGACAGGCCTGTGTCCACCTGTATCGTGTAACTGCAGGCCTTGATTCTATGATAACCGGAGAGGACGAGATACAGCGTCAGGTCAAGGATGCCTACATGAAGTCACTTGCGGAAAAAAATGTCACAAATGAAATGAATATGATCTTTCAGGGAGCCCTGAAGTGCTCAAGGGACATAAAGAACAATACGAGATTCAAGACGACTCCTGTGTCATATGGAACACTGGCAGCAAATCTTATAGAAGATTTTCTGGGTGATTCCGGAAAAATATTCGATGGTTCCGTTAAAAAAAACACGGAAGATTCCGGCAGAGATAAGGGCAGTAAAGATGGTCCTGACCCGGTCATCGTGATAGTCGGCATCACGGGCCAGATCGGTTCGATCCTTGCCAGAGACCTCTACGATAAGGGTCTCACAAACATTATCGGCACCAGCCGCAGCCACGGTCCTTTTAAATTTATAAAAGCAGAGAGTATGTATGAATTCAAAGCCAGGTATGAGCTTGTCGATAAGGCTAATGTGATCGTCTCTGCCACAAGATCGCCTCATTATACATTTACATTGGAAAAAACAGCAAAGGCGATCTGTAAAGTAAAGCCGCGGCTTTTTATTGATCTGGCAGTTCCCCATGATATTGATTCTTTAATAAAACGTCTTCCTCAAGTGACTCTTTACGATATAGACAGCTTCATAGAGATGGCAGAAGACAACAGACGCATAAAGGAGCACGAGTCTCTTAAGGCACAGGATATCATTGATGAAGACCTGGAGGAACTTTATAAGAATATATTGATACACAGACTGTTTGAGGACCCGGATGCATTTGATAAAGTAAAGGATCAAAGCTTTGAAAAAGTATTTCTTAAACTTAAGAAGGAGCTTGGGTCCGGGACGCTTGAAGATATTGTTAATGCCCTAAAGAATATTGATAATTAGCAAAAATAATGCTATCATATTAAGGATTATGTTCCCTTATGAGAGAAAAGAGGTAGTAAGCATGGCATATTTTCCAGTTTATGTAGAGTTAGATGATAAGCAGTGTACTGTTATCGGCGGCGGTACTATCGCCACCAAGAAGATCAGAAAGCTTCTCGAGTTCGGTGCCAAGGTCGTTGTAATAGCTCCTGTAATAAGTGATGAGCTTCAGAAGCTGCAGATCAAGAATAAGGTCACCATCATCCACAAGGATGCCATGGTACAGCCGAAGAGAAAGGAAGATCGTATTGGCGGTGCTGCCTTCAGACTATCTGACGAAGTCCTCACAGAGATCAATAAAAGCCAGCTTGTTATAGCCGGCACTAATAAGAGCATGGTAAATAAAATGATCTGGAACGTTTGCAAGAATAAGAACATTCCTGTAAATGTCGTAGATGACAGGGATCTTTGCACATTCTATTTTCCATCATACGTCAAGCGCGGTGATCTTGTAGTAGGTGTAAGCACAGGCGGCAAGAGTCCCCTTCTTGCATCAAAGCTCAGAAGAAAGCTTGAGAAGGTCGTCACGCCTGATTACGGCATCATAAATGAACGTATGGGTGAGGCAAGATCTGAGATCATGTCAACAGTTTCAGGATATGACAATCGAAAGGAAGCACTCGAAGAAAAGCTGCTTGAGATCATAGACGAACTTAAGGAAGAGAAAGAGTTAGCCATTGATGATGAGGATGACAGCGTCTGATCGTATGAACGGAGGTGCATTTCCATTAATATTAAAGTAGGTACTCGCGGAAGCCGGCTGGCCCTTGAACAGACTGATGAATTCATCCGCCGTTTTTCCGGTCTTTTCCCTGATGTAAATATAATGAGATCCGTGGTGACTACACACGGCGATAAAGATACACAAGGCTCCCTTGACTCCTTTGGAGGTAAGGGAGTTTTTACTGATGAGCTGGAAGATGCTCTCAATTCAAAAAATATTAATCTGGCTGTCCATTCGGCAAAGGACCTCCCTATGGAACTTTGCGATGGAAACAGCATTCTCTGCGTCCTTCCCAGGGCTGATCCGAGAGATGTCCTGGTCGTTAATAAGGACACAGGGGAAGAGCTTTCACATATTACTATAGGTACCGGATCTTCAAGACGAATAGCGCAATTTCATGAGATTCTTCCGGAAGCAAATATTATTCCTATTCGCGGCAACGTGACGACCAGATACAATAAGATCACCCGGCATGAGATAGATGCGGCGGTGCTTGCTGCTGCAGGTCTTGACCGTCTTGGTCTTCTTAAGGGCATGCAGTATTGCGACTCAAGTATTGCTGAGTTTGCAGCCTCTTCCATGAAGAATATTACGACTGAGGATATTGATGTATATGAAAATGACGGCAAGATCCTTGTATTTTTCTCGGCCGACCGCATCATACCTGCAGGCGGACAGGGGATAATCGCGGTTGAAGGCGGCGAAGACTACAGAACCATGCTTGCCAGGATCAATGATCAGGATACTTACAAGGCATTTCTTGCTGAACGTTATATGCTGAAGCTTATGAATGCAGGCTGCAGCGAGCCGGCAGGCGTTTATGCTGACGTAAATGACGGCATCATAAAAATGCGTGTTATGAAGGAAAATAACGGAAAGATATTTAAGACTATGGCCTTTGGAAATGCCGATTACAAGGTCTTCTGTGAGAAGCTGTTCGATGCGAACCGAAAGAATCTTTAACATTCTATCCTCAAAGCTTACTTTTGATCATTAGGAAATTTTATTATGGTAATACTTGCAGTGCCTGCTTTTTCAAAGGCAGTTTTTCTTGCACATTAGGAGATTTTTCTATGGTAATACTTGTAGGGGCCGGACCCGGGGCGAAAGACCTTATCACGGTCAGAGGCCTGAATGCCTTGAGAAGAGCTCAATGCGTCATATATGACAGGCTGATATCAGATGATATATTGAATGAAGTACCCGAGGGTGCCGAGATGATATATGTTGGCAAGGAGCCCGGTAAACATTATGCCAGTCAGCAGGAGATAAATGACCTTCTTATTACGTATGGCAGAAAATATGAAAGAGTTGTAAGGCTTAAGGGCGGTGATCCTTTTGTATTCGGAAGAGGCGGCGAGGAAGTACTTGCTCTCAATGAGGCGGGAATTCATTTTGAGGTGATCCCCGGACTTACTTCTGCCATAGCAGTTCCTGAAACAGCAGGCATTCCTGTGACTCACAGGGGGATGGCGAGGAGCTTTCACGTTGTTACAGGCCATACCATGGATGGAATCAATGACATGGAAGACGTGTACGCGAGGCTTAAAATACTTGCCGGTGAAGAAGGGACATTGGTCTTCCTTATGGGATCCCGGAATTTAAGATTCATTGCCGGGACTCTTGTAAATTTTGGTAAAGACAGGCAGACACCGGCTGCGGTCATACATGACGGGACCCTTGGCAGTGAAAAAAAGCTTGTCGGAGACCTCGGGTCTATTGCGGATATCGCAGAGAATGAAGGGGTCGGGTCGCCTTCGATCATTGTCATAGGAGACGTCGTGAACGTCCTTTGCTCATATAAGAAAAGAGTGGCAGTTGTAGGAACTTGCGATACCCTGAATAAATTGAGGCGCGCTTTGAATGGATGCGGCATAGGCACAGTACCAATGATGGATATGGCGGTAAAAAGGCTTCCGGACGCGGAGAAGCTTCTTCAGATCTTTAAGGAAGCAGATAAATATTCCGAAAAGCGCAAATTTCCTTATGACTGGGTACTGTTTACCAGCCGGCAGGCAGTAAAGCTTTTTTTTCAGATCTTTAATGAGTCAGTAGCAGATATACGTACACTGTCAGATCTGAAGTTTGGCTGCATTGCCGAGGGTACTGCGGATGAACTTAAGAAGTACCATATTGCATGCGATTTCATGAGCTCTCATCCGGATTCAGATCATTTTGCCGGAGAGTTTACGGAGCATATATGCAGGGGACAGAAAGTTCTTATCCCTCATGCTTATACAGGAAGCAAAAGCATTGTTTATGCTCTTGAGAAAGCGGGCATTTACCATACAGAGCTATTGATATATGACGTAGAAGGAAGGGCTGCAGCTGATTTTGAAAATATTATCAGGCATGAGAAAAGCTTTGTCTTCTTAAGCGCGTCCGGAGCCAGGGCTTTCTTTGCAGAATTGAATGATAAAAATGCAGCTGATGTTTTTTATGGGGAAGTAAATATCTTCTGCATCGGAAAGTTTACAGAGGATGAATTTGTCAGAGAATACAAGTCATTAAAGGGAGATGCTTCCGGATTTGCACTGATAGAAACTTCGGAAGCATATACATTGAAAATATCAGAAAATGTTAACCTTATCACAGCAGATAAATATACTGTGAGCGGTCTTTGTGACTGTATGCATGATTTTTTTAATAAGGAGTGAAAGAAATGGTAAGGCACAGAAGGCTTCGAGTAAATGAGACTATGCGTTCACTTGTCCGTGAGACGCATCTTGAAAAAGAAAATTTTGTATATCCGGTATTTGTTAAAGAGGGCGAAGGGTTAAAAGAGCCGGTCCCTTCCATGCCCGGCATATGTCAATATTCACCGGATACTATAACTGAAGAGATAGACAGGGTACTTGAAGCAAAAGTCAGCGCCATTCTCATATTCGGAGTGCCAAAGCATAAGGATGAATATGCTTCAGAAAGCTATGATCCTCACGGGGTAACACAAACTGCTATCCGCAGGATAAAAGAATATGCTCCCCAGCTCATGATAATTGCTGACGTCTGCCTTTGTGAATATACAAGCCACGGTCATTGCGGTATAGTCAGAAATAATCGTGTAATGAATGACGAGACACTTAAGTATCTTTCGAAGATGGCAGTCAGTCTTGCAGATGCAGGAGCCGACGTAATAGCACCATCAGATATGATGGACGGCAGGGTGGCAGCGATCCGTAAGGCGCTTGATGAGAGCGGTCATAAGATGACTCCTATCATGTCCTACAGTGCCAAGTATGCATCAGGCTACTATGCCCCATTCCGCGATGCTGCAGAATCAGCGCCCGGCTTTGGCGACAGAAGAGGATATCAGATGGATCCCGCCAATGTTAAGGAAGCCCTGCGTGAGTGCCTTGATGACATCAATGAAGGCGCAGATATGATCATGGTGAAGCCTGCTCTCGCATATCTCGATGTTATCAGATATGTTTCCTGCAACACAAACATCCCTCTGGCAGCCTACAATGTCAGCGGTGAATATGCTATGGTAAAGGCTGCGGCAGCAAATGGCTGGATCGATGAGAAGAAGATCGTCATGGAGAATCTAATAGCCATAAAGCGTGCCGGCGCCGGCATCATCATAACATATCATGCCCTGGATGCATGCCGCTGGCTCGATGAAGACCGCACTAAATTTGACTTTTCATCCCTGCGCTAAGATATCTCATCAGCCTTCATGATTTTAAGGAAAAGTATACGTTTCCGATTATCTCCGGTTTTTTGTGTTCATCAGCCTTTTAATTTTTCGCAGCACTTTGTGATCAGGTAATGCTTTTTGATACGCTTTCGCTCACTTCTTCACGCAGCGCTTCTAACCTCAGACTTTCCTTACGGTCGTCTTCGCTAAGAAGCGGCGTTCAGAATGATCAAAAAGCATTTACCTGACCATCAAAGTGCTTTTTAAGTTCCTTGAGGCTGATGAATGTAGAAAACCTGGACGTTCAGTATCAAAGTTTATTAATGAACCTAAAAAGTTTCTTTTTCGGAAGTGGTCTGAAAGGTATAAAGCGCGGATCAAACGGCAGAAAAAAAGTAGTTGAAATTCTCCGGCACCTATTGTATAATACGCCTGTTGTCTAAAAAAGCCATATGTTTTTTTAGCGTGCGTTCCTGCTGCTATGGCTCAGTCGGTAGAGCGTCGCCTTGGTAAGGCGGAGGTCACGGGTTCAAATCCCGTTAGCAGCTTGAAGGTATGAATTGGACCGGAGTCCGGAAGTCTTTGGACTCCGGTCTTTTTTTATGCCCGTATTTTGACACTGTATATTACAAATGATATAATTAACGTCAAATGCGATATGTTTATATAAGGAATGAGGATATTATGAAGAGCAAAGGAGAAAAGATAAGACTTCGCGGCGGTCTTGGAATGTATCTGCGCTGGCCGTTCCTGATGGATGCTATGATGGCAGTGCTTACTGCCCAGGAGTTTATGCACAGTAAGAAGTCAGGGTGTATATGTCTTGTATATTTGGGTCTTTTTCTGCTCATAACATTATTGATCTATTTCCTGAGCCGGAGGACCATTTACAATGACCTTGTTGAGTTTGCCCAGAATTACGGCGAGATGCAGGCGGGCATCCTCAATGAGATGCATATACCGATGGGTGTACTGTCTGAGACCGGCCATCTGATCTGGTGCAATAAAGAATGTCAGGAAGTCATAGTCAGCCGCAAGGCAGCCAGGAAGAATATTTCGAATATTTTTCCCGATATTACAGAAGATGTATTCCCAAGAGGAGGCCGTGACCGCTTTTTCGATGAGGAACTGAACGGGCGCAATTATCAGGTGGCTCTCCGCCGTGTGAGCATGCGCGGGGTAAAGGATGAGAAGAATGATTCGACCCTGCCTCTCGACAGGCTGATCGGAGTAGACAGCGCTATTATCATGATCATTGGCGATACTACAGAAGCCAACATGATGAAGAAGCAGGTAAAAGATGAGAACCTGATCGTAGGTCTGCTCTATATCGATAACTATGAAGAGATATTCAATAACTCTGAGGATGTTAAGGAGACCTTGAGCCTGGCTATCTGCGAGAGACGTATCAATACATTCATGAACAGCATAGATGCGGTTTCAAAGAAATTTGAGAAGGATAAGTACCTGTTCGTATTCAGGCAGAAATATCTCGAAGAGCTCAGGGCCAGGCGTTTCCCTGTAGTTGAGGAGATAAGGTCTGGCTTCAATAATAACGAGCAGATCCATTGTACCATAAGTATCGGTATCGGAACCGGAACCGGTACATTTACAGACAGATACATGAAGGCACGCGGAGCCATCGATCTGGCACTTGGCCGCGGAGGCGACCAGGTCGTCATCAAGAATAATGAAAGTGAAGAATTCTTCGGAGGCAAGTCTGTTCAGGTAGAGCGTACTACAAGAGTTAAGGCCAGAGTTAAAGCTCAGGCCCTTCAGGATCTGATCACAGGCAAGGAAAGAGTAGTGGTTATGGGGCACCAGAAAGGCGATCTCGATTCATTCGGTGCCTGTACAGGCATATACAGGATAGCCAAGGCTCTCGACCGCAAGGCATATATAGTATTTGAGGATTATTCAAAGTCGGTTGATCCGATCCTTTCATCATTCAGCGATATCAAATATCCAAAGGATATGATCATAGACTGCGAACAGGCCAAAAATCTTGTAGATGAACAGACAGCACTTATTATCGTGGATACCAGCACTCCGGAAAGAGTACAGTGTCCGGAACTGCTTGGTATGACTAAGTCGATAGTTGTCATAGACCACCACAGACAGGCGGGCAATTCCATTTCCAATGCCTTGCTCCGCTACATAGAGCCTTATGCTTCATCAGCCTGTGAGATGGTCGCTGAGATCACACAGTATGTAAGCGGCAGAGTCAAGCTTACGGTAGAAGAGGCTAATGCCATGTATGCCGGCATCATGATAGATACGAACCACTTTACCGACAAGACCGGCATCAGAACTCTTGAGACCATGGCTTATCTGAAGAGGTCGGGGGCAGATACTGTTAAGGTAAGGAAGATGTTCCGCGAAGATATAGGCGAATACAGGCAGATATCTTCGATCATCATGAATACTGAGATGTATCGTGACGGTTATGCAATCGTGGTGAATGATCCGGGCGATAACGAAGATCCTATGGTACTTGCAGCCAAGGTTGCCAATGCCCTGCTCGATATCAATAACGTAAAGGCTTCTTTTGTTCTCACTGTTAATGGAGACAGGACCTGGATCTCTGCAAGGTCTATAGATGAAGTTAACGTTCAGCGTATCATGGAGGAAATGGGCGGCGGCGGTCATGTCAATGCCGCGGGTGTCCAGCTTAAGGAAACCGATACCGATATAGTCATTGATAAATTAAAGAAGCTTATAGACATGAGCATCAGAGATGATGAAATAGCCGGGGAGAATGCCAAAGCCGGGTGATAATTTAATCACGGATATACGATCCAAAGCCGGTGCAAAGCAGTGACTTGTAAAGCCAGTGCTTTATTTACCTTTTTATTTGAAATATTTTGAAAGGAATGAGATAAATGGAAGTTATATTGATTCAGGACGTAAGGAGTCTGGGTAAGAAGGGCGACCGCGTAAATGTAAATGACGGATATGCAAGGAATTTCCTTTTGAAGAAGAAGCTTGCACTTGAAGCTAATGCAAAGAATCTCAATGATCTGAAGCTTCAGAAGGCACATGAAGAAAAAGTTGAGCGTGAAAAGACCGAGGCTGCTGAGGCTCTCGTAAAAGAACTTGCCGACAAGTCCATCAGTCTCAGGATAAAGACCGGGTCTAATGGAAGAAGCTTCGGCTCTATATCCACAAAGGAAATTGCGGAAGAGATAAAAAGGCAGTTAGGTTATGAATTTGATAAAAAGAAGATGGAGTTGGATGTCCCGATAAAAGGACCTGGAGCCTACAATGTTACTATCCGTCTTCATAAGCAGATAAGCGGAACTATTAAAGTTAATGTAAGCGAAGCCTGATGAATAGGAGGCCAGATAGTGGATAAGGAAGTAGTAAAGGGCGTACCTCCACATGACGAAAACGCTGAGACTGCTGTAATAGGATCCATCCTTATGGATCCGGATGTCATACTTGATGTCGAAGACAAGATAAAAAAGGACGATTTTTACAATCCTCAATATGGCGCCATATATGAAGCCGCATTAAGGATGTTTCATAATGGTGAGGAGGTCGATGTAATTACTGTAAGCGACCGCCTTAAGTCAATGAATGTACCGCCTTCATTCAGCGATGTGGCATTTCTGTCCGGTATAGTAGCTCTGGTCCCATCTGCATTCAATGCCGGAAAATATGCGGATATAATATGGGAGAAGGCTTCATTGAGAAGACTCATAAAAGCCTCTAACAGTATTTCAAGTGAAAGCTACGCTGCCATAAAGCCGGTAGATCAGATATTAAATGATGCTGAGAAGTCAATATTTGACATTACTCAGAACAGGATCGGCAGTAATTTTGAGAATATCGGCGACGTGGCAATAGAAGTAATGGATCAGCTGAATGAAGCTTATCATAACAAAAGCCGTGTTACCGGTCTATCTACCGGATTTACTGATCTCGATAACAAGACTGCAGGCCTTCAGAAATCTGATCTTATCCTGGTTGCAGCGCGTCCTGCCATGGGAAAGACCGCCTTTGTATTGAACATAGCCTGGAATGCCGCCAAACATGGCAATGTAGTAGCTATGTTCAGCCTCGAGATGAGTGCTCCTCAGCTTGCAAAGAGGATACTTTCCATGGAGACCCATGTTGATTCACAGAAGCTTCGGATAGGAGACCTTAATGATGCTGACTGGAAGAGTGTTGTAGAAGGCATGTCAAAGATGGGATCTACGAATTTTAATATCTGTGCTGATTCCGGTATTACCCTTTCCGAGATACGCTCCAAGCTTAGAAAGCTTAAGGTGGAAAACCATGGCCGCCTTGATCTTGTCTGCATTGACTATCTTCAGCTCATGACTTCCGGCATTGGACGCAGATCCGACAGCCGCCAGCAGGAAGTATCTGATATATCAAGGGGTCTTAAGATCCTTGCCAAAGAACTGGATGTTCCGATCATAGCCCTTTCGCAGCTTTCGCGTGCTGTCGAGAGCCGTGAGAACAAGCACCCGATGCTTTCAGACCTCCGTGAATCCGGTGCCATCGAGCAGGATGCTGATATTGTAATGTTCATTTATCGCGATGAATATTATAAGAAGGAGAAGAGCGAAAAAAAGGGAATAGCCGAGATAAATATTGCCAAGCAGAGAAATGGTGAGGTGGGAACTATAGAGCTTGCCTGGATCGGCCAGTATACAAAGTTCGCAAACCTCGACCATTCGAGATCGTAATTTTATTCTTATGCATAATATATAAATCACGGGGCTTTACCCGTGAATATACAAAAATACCACGAGGCCTTCCCCGTGGTATTTTAATGTTATTAATTTTATGGTCTTTGCTTACTGAAGATCTGTTATTTATTATTAAAGAAGTCCATGATTTTATTGTATGCTTTGTCAAATTCAGGAATGGTAAGATCCTCGATCCTGCCATTATCGCCTGCAGCCGCAATTTTCGGATCGATAGGAATTTTACCGAGAACCGGTATGTTGAACTTGTCTGCAGCTTCACTTATATGGCTCTTTCCGAAGACCTCGATCTTCCTGCCGCAGTCCGGGCAGTTAAGATAACTCATATTCTCTATGAGTCCAATAATTGGTATCTGCATCTTTTCAGCCATCTGTACGGCCTTCTGGACTATGACAGATACCAGCTCCTGAGGTGAAGTCACGATCACTATACCATCGACGTTATAGTCCTGGAAGATAGTGAGAGGCACGTCTCCTGTTCCCGGAGGCATATCGACGAAAAGGATGTCCACATCGTCCCAGTAAACGTCTGTAACGAACTGGTGAAGTATTGCAGACATAACAGGACCGCGCCAGATGACAGCGTCTGTTTCATGGTCAAGAAGGTTGTTGACTGATATGGTCTTTATGCCGTACTTAGGAGTGAGAAGCGGTGAAAGTCCTGTGCCGTCTCCCTTTGCTCTTTCAGTAGTTCCGAAAATATGAGGAATCGACGGACCTGTAAGGTCGGCGTCAATGATGGCCGTTTTATATCCTGACTTCGCAGAAGCTGAAGCGAGCATAGCGGTTACGAATGACTTGCCGACACCGCCTTTGCCGCTCATGACGCCTATGACTTTCTTTATATGATTGACCGGCTTCTTCTCCTCAGGCTTTTCGACCGGTTTTGCTTTGATCTTTTCCCTGAGAGCTTTAACTCTTGCTTCATGCTGTTCAGGAGTCTCACCCTCGAACATGGAATGCATCCCGTTTTCGTTTGTTTTCTGATTATCCATAATATCTCCTGTTTTTGATAATTTTATTAATTATCACATCCTGAAAGTACATTTTGTAAAAATGCTTTTTATTCACCTATGAGCGTATACAATTCAAAATCCTTCCATGCCCCGTTAAGATAAGCATAGGAATGAATGGTCCCCTCAGCCTTAAATCCAAGCTTTTTTAAGAGTCCGATCGAAGGCGTGTTCTTTGAACTTACAAAGGCTTCGATCCTGTGCATCCCTGTTTCATTCATGAATACAGGGATATAGTAAGAAAGCGCCCTGTACATGATACCTTTATGGGCATGGTAGAAGTCTGTTTTATACCCAAGCGTACAGAAACGGAAGGCTCCTTTTACATAGTTATAAAAGCAGAACGTGCCTATCGGTACGTCCGGACCTCCTTTCCTGAAGATCCACAGACGCATATAGCTGCCTGATTCCATAGCCTCATATTCATATTGGAGATTAGCCTTGTGGAATTGAAGTGAATAAAAGTTTTCACCCCTGTCGGGCTCGTGAGGCTCGAAAAAATATTTGTTTTTTTCATAAAAATTCAGGACCTCGTATGCTGAATCGGGCTTCAGTACTTTAAGCACAAGGTCATCAGTTTCATATTCTGTATTCATATCATTTACCATATTGAATTGCACTGTCTGTCGCCGATAACCGGCACTTATGATATTTTATATATTTTCACGATATTTTTCAATATTAATCTGGGAATTGAAGAGAGGATCGTATGTGTGATAATATATTTTTATACTTTGCGGCGTTTCTTATATCATCTATCATCGGCCGTGAAAGCATATATCTGCTGTACGAAGCAGGGATCTGATATCAGAAGCAAAAGGTCCGGATGATAGCTTTTCAAGAGCAGGGATCCGATAATACTAAAAAGGCAGGGAGAAAAAACATGAAATACGATTATCTGGTAGTGGGTGCAGGCCTTTATGGGGCAGTCTTTGCCCGCGAAGCTGCAAATAAAGGAAAAAAGGTCTTTGTGATAGACCGCAGGGACCATATTGCAGGAAACGTATATACTGAAAGGGTCGAGGGCATCAATGTCCATAAGTACGGTGCTCACATATTCCATACCAACGATAAGGGTGTCTGGGAATATGTAAATAAATATGCTTCTTTCAACAGGTTTACAAATTCACCGGTTGCCAACTACAAGGGCGAGCTTTATTCACTTCCTTTCAATATGTATACATTTAATAAAATGTGGGGAGTCGTAACTCCTGAGGAGGCAGCGGCTAAGATCGAAGAGCAGAAAAATGCTGCCGGCATCAAAGAGCCTCATAACCTTGAGGAACAGGCTATCTCACTTGTGGGTACTGATATTTATGAAAAGCTTATCAGGGGATATACTGAGAAGCAGTGGGGAAGGAAGTGCACGGAGCTTCCCTCTTTCATCATTAAAAGACTTCCTGTAAGATTTACATTCGATAATAATTACTTCAATGCTCTTTTTCAGGGCATTCCCGAAGGCGGTTATACAAAGCTCGTTAAGAATATGCTTGATGGAATAGAAGTAAAGACCGGAACAGATTTTCTTAAAGACCGCGGCGATCTTTCCCGCCTGGCAGAAAAGATAATTTTCACAGGTCCGATAGATGAGTATTTCGATTACGAGTTTGGTGCCTTACAGTACCGTTCTGTAAGATTTGAGACAGAGGTGCTTGATAAGCCTAATTTTCAGGGCAATGCGGCTGTAAACTACACAGACAGTGATACTCCATGGACCAGGATCATTGAGCATAAGTGGTTCGAGTTCGGTAAGGATCAATATGGCAATGATCTGCCAAAGACGGTCATCAGCCGGGAATACTCGTCGGAGTGGAATCCTGGCATGGAGCCATATTATCCTGTCAATGATGATGAGAATTCTGCACTATATGAAAAGTACAAAAAAAAGGCAGAGAGTGAGAAGAATGTGATCTTCGGCGGCAGGCTCGGCGAGTACAGATACTACGATATGGACAGGGTCATCCGCAGCGCACTTGACGTGGCTGAAAGGGAGCTTTGCTGACGACTTTTCCCGGAGAATCTATTTTAGAGGCAGCTGACTTAAGAAGGGGCGCCAATGTAATATCGATGTAAAGTCTGCCTTGTAATACCGGCCTTTCTGTGCTAATATTTACATAAGTATATCGATCGGCAGATCATTGTGCTGCATTGATCGCAGGATCTTTTTTTCATATATCGCATCAAATGTATATGCTTAAAGGAGGTGTTTTCTTATGGCTGATCTATCAGGAATCAATGGGAATGATCAATTTCTCAAAGGCATTACCGGCCGGCCTGTTGATATGAGTCTTGACCCTCAGAAGAATACCATCCAGACAGAAGGCTCTGCAGGTAAGCTTGACGGATCTGAAAAGACCGATGCTGATAAAAAAGAACATAAACACAATGTAAAGCCCGGCTACAAGTCATCTCCGGAAGAATGCCAGACCTGTAAGACCCGTATGTACCAGGATGGCTCCGATGAAGGAAATGTATCGTTCAAGGCTCCGGGTCATATTTCACCTCAGGCTTCATTTGGCGCTGTTATGGGACATGAGATGGAGCATGTAGGCAATGCTATTGCCGAGGGCAGCCAGCCGGGCGCAAAGCTTCTGTCGGCAACCGTATCGCTTCAGGTCGCTATCTGCCCGGAGTGCGGTACAGCTTACGTTTCAGGCGGTGAGACCCGCACAACTATTTCATATTCATCAAATCCTTACGATCAGGGAAGAAAGACCATTGAAGGCAGCTTTCTTGCCGGCAATAATCTTGACGGGGACGCCTGAAAAAGAACAGGAGAGGCATGGACTTACATTACGATGACTATTTTACAGAGAACGATCTTGTTCAGATCATAAGTCGTTATTCTCTGGCAAATGGCTTCACTGAGACTCCGAGAGCTCTGTCATTTGCTGTTGAGAAGCATCAGGGTCAGAAACGCCGTGAGGGAACGCCTTATATAGTTCATCCTCTTACGGTCGCAGTGCATGCTGCATCCCTTGGCATTGCTGAAGATGAAGTCATAGCTGCCTGTATCCTGCACGATGTATGTGAGGACTGCGGAGTTGCTCTTGAGGATCTCCCTGTAAATGATACAGTCAGAGAAGCAGTATCACGGCTTACATTTGTTAAAGTCCAGGGTATCCCAAGATATGAACAGAAAAAGAACTATTTCTTAAAGATGCGTGACAACCGCATTGCCTGTATAGTTAAGATACTTGACCGCTGTAATAATGTCTCTACTATGGCGAGAGGCTTCAGTGACGACAGACTGAAGAGATATATTAAGGAAACTGAAGATTTTGTATTTCCATTGCTTGACTATGTAGAAATCACCTGGAAATCCTATAAATACCTGGTTTTTTCTGTACGGTATCATATCCTGAGCGTACTCTCCACTATCATTATCTGTAAAAATCCGTAAAAATCGCACAATAATTATATAATTTTTGTAAAAATATGTTGACATCCGCGTATTTTAAGGGTATAAATGTAATTGTAGTTGAAGGGCGCAAGCCAGATTACATCAAATTCTTTCAAGGAGGAGTTTACAATGAACAAATCAGAGTTAGTTGATGCTATTGCTGCAAAGACTGAGCTTTCAAAGAAAGATTCAGAGAAGGCATTAAAGGCATTCACAGAAGTTGTTACTGATCAGTTAAAGAAGGGTGACAAGATTCAGCTTGTTGGTTTCGGTACTTTCGAAGTTATCTCAAGAAAGGCCAGAGATGGAAGAAATCCATCTACAGGTAAGCCAATGAAGATCAAGGCTTCTAAGGCTCCAAAGTTTAAGCCGGGCAAGGGCTTAAAGGATGCTGTCAACGCTGGTAAGAAGAAGAAATAATTTACCGCGTACAGTTTTGTACATGGAATATGACCGCCCGTACTATTTAAGTACAGGCGGTTTTTTATTTGGAGGAATAATATTGAGACTCGACAAATTCTTAAAAGTATCAAGGATCATTAAAAGAAGAACAGTTGCAAATGAAGCATGCGATGCCGGAAGGATCATGGTGAATGGACGTACTGCCAAGGCCTCAACTGATGTAAAGCCGGGAGATAAGATATCTATTAACTTTGGCGACAGGGAATTCACCGCACAGATCTTAAGCGTCAATGAAACAGTGAAGAAGGAAGAGGCAAAAGAAATGTATAAACCGCTGTGATGAATTATCACAGCGGTCTGAATTGAAATATTATATTCAGGTATTTCTCCCGGATGCATATTCCTTATAGATATATTTATAAATAATTATCACAATGAAGCCAGCACCTGTATTGCATTTGAAGCTACAAAGGCTGTCAGATGCTCTTCATAATAGCTTGGTGTGGCATACATTGAATTAGTGAGGACGCCATACTCTGAAATGATGCTGCAGATCTTTGAAAATTCGCGTACAGTGTGGTCGGACTTGTGGACCACCAGATAGTATTTTTTCTTTGAAGGATCCTTAAATACTGAGTTTTCACCACTATATACATAGAGCAGAGATCTTGAAAGTGCTATCAGATCCTCTAATTCGCGGAATTCAAATATTTTAATAACGTCCTGTCTGGAATTATTAACGGAAGCTTCCTTCTCAGTTCCTATAAGTCTGGAAAGCTCTAAGAAGCTGTCATCATCGCCGGTATTTGAAACCGGATCATCATTTAAGGACAGGTCTTCTTTGTCACCATAATCATCAAAATTTGAGATCAGGCTGTCGTTTATCTCGAACAGTTCGTCATCGCTTTCATCGT
This sequence comes from Lachnospiraceae bacterium, assembly GCA_036343175.1. Taxonomy (GTDB): domain Bacteria; phylum Bacillota; class Clostridia; order Lachnospirales; family Lachnospiraceae; genus JAEEJA01. Next base: position 21,488 of record JAZASR010000004.1, on the reverse strand, counting down.
CTTCATCTTCATCATAATCATCATACATTTCTTCAGAATCAGTGAATGTCGAAAATCTGCTGTCAAGTTCTTCAGGATCCTGGATCTTGCTGATGAGCACTACCAGGGAATCGGGGAATATAGGGACAGCTTCGATCATAAGCGCAAGAGAATCCCTTTCGAAGCCAAACTCAAAGGAAGCCTGGTTCATCATCTCTTCAAAGAGAGCTTTCAGTTTTTCGCTGCCGTATGCAAGATCTCCGGCTTTGATCTTACGTTCCTGAAGGTCATCATTTGTAATGGTGCACCTTATCTGCCTATCACTGATCTTTTCTATCTTCATAAACGGTCACTTCCTTTGACTGTAAGGATTTAGGCTGTGAGCTGTTGTCGCTTATCCGGCATATGCCGGTCAATTTACTTGTAAATACATTTATATTACTGTTAATAAGATTATAGAAAGCTTTGCCATTTCCGTCAATAAGTGTTTCTTAAATTAATATTACGCTTATGACCGGAAATGACCTGATAAAAAAGTAAGGCCATAAAAACAGGTGCCTTATCTAAAGCACCTGTTTTTGAAATGTTCATTGAACTTTTGGAAGTTAATATTGCTTTTAAGTTCCTTTTAAGCTTCTGGCTCTTCGCGACAGCTGTATCAAAAGAAATAATAAAGGCAGGAGACACAGACATTTGTGATACGCGTGTTTTTCCGCCCGTTTATTATTCAGGGTAATCAGCATCACTTGCGATACAGCTCATGCCCGGAACTTTTTCTTAGGCATCATGCGCTTATTAAGCATTATGTGCTTTCAGATCGTATCGTTCCGGCTTTTTTTCTTTCCTCCTCTCTGATGCGGTCTGTTCCCTTTTCTTTTATTCAAGTATAACATCCTGATTATGGCAGACAATGCCAACAGGCCTTTATGGATGTAGAAATAAGCCTCCGGGTTTTGTATATATTTGTTGATCATAAAACTCATGAAATTTATTTTTAAATATCATTTTCGGGTGAGACTTTGTAAAAGCCGGTAAAATATGATCTCAGACCTTTTGTGCAATTTGCACAAAATTGAAAATAAAAAGTCTTTGTTGTATAATCGAAAATGATATATCGAAACATTTTTCGAAAGGAAGGTCCTTATGGCAAACGACTCCGGAAGAAGGGTAAGAGGCTTCAGTGCTGAGGCCGGGAAGGATGAAGACTGGTTTAAGGCAGAGGCCGGAAAAAGAAAAAAGAGAAGAGGTAAAAAGGGCCCCGCGCTCTTTATCTTAATATTAATATTCCTGATAGCGGGCATTGTATGCGGTATCTATCTTTATAAAAAATATTCTCCCGGTAAGACCAGGGCTGATCTGAATGAGTACTACAAGGTTCAGGGTACGGAAGCGGCAGTCATAGTGAACCGCGAGCTTACCGATATCAAAGCTCTGTATGACGACGGAGTATATCTGGATTATGAAACCGTGAAGAATGATTATAATGATAAGTTCTATTTCGACAGGTATGAGAAGCTGCTGCTTTTCACGACTCCTGACAAGCTTATCACCATTGCGCCGGACCAGACTGCATATACGGTAAATAAGTCTGACCAGGATTTTGGCTCTGTAATATTTAAGATATCAGGCGATACTGCTTATATTAATATTGATTTTGTCAAACAGTACGCTTCATTCAGCTATGAAGTTTTTAAGGACCCTGCAAGGGTCTGCATCACCACCCCGGATAAAGCATCCATAAAGACAGCTGAAGTAAAGAGAAAGGCTGCCATAAGATGGCGTGCAGGCATTAAAAGTGACATACTCGAGGACGTTTCCAGGGGCGATAATGTCGTAATACTCGATGAACATGTGGATGATAACGGGTTCATAAAGGTTATGGGGCCTGAAGCCACTATAGGATACATGAAGGAAAAGCGCCTGCGTGATTATAAGGATGAGTCGGTAAGCGTCGATAAGTATACCCCTGAGGAATATACTCATATTTCCCATGACGGAAAGATAGTACTTGGCTGGCATCAGGTCATTACATCAGCCGGCAACGCCTCACTTTCATCAACATTGGATTCTTCTAAGGGAATAAATGTCATATCGCCTACATGGATGCAGGTAAAAGGGGATAAGGGCGATGTTACTGATCTTGCTTCCGATGAGTACATCAGTACTGCTCATGGAAGAGGACTGGAGGTATGGCCTCTGATCGATGACTTTGCGCCTGATTTTAAGATAGGAGATGTGCTTAAAAAAACATCTGTCCGTCAGAAGCTTGAGAAGAATATTATGGCAGAAGCCATTAAATACAGCTTTGACGGCATAAACATCGATTTTGAGAATGTTCAGGCGGAAAATGGCGATGATTTCGTACAGTTTGTGCGCGAGATGGGCATTATGTGCCGGAATAACGGGATCATCCTTTCAATTGACAATTATCCGCCTACCGACAGTTCTGAATATTATAACAGGGCTGCCCAGGCTGAAGCAGCCGACTATGTGGTTACCATGGCTTATGATGAGCACTATGCCAATGACGATGAGGCAGGTCCTACTGCTGATATGCCATTCATAAAGGACTCGGTTGACAATACTCTGAATGAAGTACCAAAGGAACAGGCAATAATAGGATTGCCGTTCTATTGCCGCCTCTGGACAGAAAGCTCCAAAGAAGGCGATACAAGCATTAAGAGTGAGGCGTATTCCATGAAAACCGCTCCTTCAGTTCTTGCGAACGCAGGAGTTAATGCCAAATGGGACGATAAACTCAAAATGAACTGGGGCTCCTATACCGACAATGACGGCAATAAATATTCGATCTGGATCGAGGACCTTAAGTCTATGAAGGAAAAGCTTGCATATGTAAAGGACGCAGATACTGCAGGCATGGCCTTCTGGAAGCTTGGACTGGAGGTGCCGGAGGTATGGCCCGAAATACGAAAGGCAAATCAGTAACATGAAAACGATAATACAGAAAATAGATCCCGAGAATTTTCAGGATGAAGAACTCGACGAGGCATGCGCCATATTAAAGAATGGAGGTCTGGTCGCATTTCCTACAGAGACAGTTTATGGACTTGGAGGCGACGGACTGAATCCGGCAGCCTCTGCAAGGATATATGCAGCAAAGGGCAGACCATCGGATAATCCCCTGATACTTCATATAGCATCTATGGATGACCTTAAAGAAATAGCAGGCGAGATACCTGATGGTGCTTATAAGCTCGCAGAAAGCTTCTGGCCGGGTCCGATGACAATGATATTTAAAAAGAGGGAGTCCGTGCCTTATGAAACAACGGGCGGTCTGGATACAGTTGCGGTAAGGATGCCTTCACATCCTGTAGCAAGAGAGCTTATCCGCAGGTCAGGAGTATATATTGCTGCCCCTTCTGCAAACCTTTCAGGCAGACCAAGCCCTACAAAGCATGAGCATGTCATTGAGGATCTTGACGGCAGGATAGACATGATATTAGCCTCCGGCCCGGTGGGCATCGGACTGGAGTCGACTATCATCGATATGAGCGTGCCTGAACCCATGCTCCTGCGTCCTGGATATATTACCCGGGAAATGATCGAGAGCATAACAGGAAAGATAAAAGTCGACCCTGTAGTAGTCAGCCGTACACCTTTAAAGGATCTTAAGCCTAAGGCGCCTGGCATGAAATACCGGCATTATGCGCCAAGGGGCGATATGGAGATCATAGAGGGCGATGAGGACCAGGTAGTTAAGAAGATAAACTCACTGACTGAAGAATGTGAAAGAAAAGGCATCAGGGCAGCGGTCATAACAACAGATGAAAATCGTGACCGTTATACTTGTAAGAACGTATACAGTGTGGGAGCCCGAAAGACTGAAGGGTCGATAGCGGCAGGCGTTTTCGATGTCCTTCGGGAAATGGATCACATCGGTGCCCAGAAGATCTACGCTGAAAGCTTCGAATCCGACAGGCTTGGCATGGCGATCATGAACCGCATGATAAAAGCTGCCGCCTACCAGATAGTGGATGTGTGATATTATTAATGCTTTATTTCCGTGAGAGGAAAGTATGACGGCAATGAAGCCCTGTGTATATATGGAGCCTGAAGCATTATTTTAACGGGATAGAGAACACATATGAAAGGAGGCTTGTGATGGATAAAGTCAGGAAGGTCATATTCGTGAGCAGATCCAATCTGTTCCTGGGGCCTGTCGCGGAGACATATTACAGGAATATGAGCGCAGAGTCCGGGACTTCAATGCCTGAATGCGTTTCACGGGGTCTGGTAGTTCTCTTTCCTCAGCCAGTAAGCCCCAAGGTGAATGTAATGCTTACCGGCAAGGTAAAAGAGCTCTGTCATCATGAGGAGACCATACAGCTGGCTCAGGATGACATAGTAGACGGTACCTATATATTTACGACCTCACTCAGCGAAAAGGTGAGTGTGATCGAGGATTATAACGTGAAGAACGTCTATACGCTTGGTGAATTTTCCAGGCTCAATATAGATATACCTGATCCTTACGGAAAAGAGGATTCCGAATATGAGAAAAGTTCGGAAGTCCTGTACGATACAGTCAGGGAGATATTTGAAAAAATAAAGGCAATTAACGGAGGTATGAAGATGATAGCACTTGGAAGTGATCACGGCGGATTTGAACTTAAGGAGAAAGTAAAGGCGCATCTCGATGAACAGCATATACCATATAAGGATTATGGCTGCTTCGATACGAACTCCTGCGATTATCCTATATATGCAAAGGCAGTTGCCAAGGCTGTTGTGGGGGGCGAAGCAGATCTGGGGATCCTCATCTGCGGCACCGGCATAGGCATGAGCATGGCAGCCAACAAGGTCAGCGGGATCCGTGCGGCTCTCTGCCACGATACATTCAGCGCTGAGGCTACCAAGCTCCACAACAACGCAAACGTCCTCTGCATGGGTGCACGCGTCATAGGACCCGGCCTTGCCATGAAGATCGTAGATACATTCCTGAATACAGAATTTTCCAATGAGGAGAGGCATGTAAGAAGGATAGATATGCTGGAGTGATATCTTTGTATAATTGTATACAGAAAAACTTTTTTTATTGACTTTTGATTATTACGGTAGTAAAATTTCTCCAACGGGTATGTGTCAGCGCTGCATCGCATCCTGATATACATACTTTGGATGTTTAAATAATTTTAAATATCTTTTCATAATAAAAAATAAGAATCAGCAGCGCAGAAATGAGGTATATTTCATGGCAAAGAAAGAAATTGACTGGAGTTCATTAAGCTTTAGCTATATGCCTACGGATTACCGTTATGTTTCCAATTACAAGGACGGCAAGTGGGACGATGGAGAACTCTCAAAGGACCCTAATGTAGTACTTAATGAGTGTGCATGTGTATTTCAGTATTCTCAGTCATGTTTTGAGGGACTGAAGGCATATACGACAAAGGACGGACACATCGTCACATTCAGACCGGACATGAATGCAGCAAGACTTGCAAGCTCAGCTAAAAGACTTGAGATGCCTGTATTCCCGGAGGATCGTTTTGTAAAAGCTGTTGAAGAGGTAGTAAAGGCTAATGCAGACTGGGTACCGCCTTATGGCTCAGGCGCAACACTTTACATCAGACCATATATGTTCGGTTCTAATGCTGTTATCGGTGTTAAGCCGGCTGATGAGTATCAGTTCAGGATCCTTACAACACCTGTAGGACCATATTTCAAGGGCGGCGCTAAGCCTATCACCATCACTGTAAGTGATTTCGACCGTGCAGCACCTCGTGGAACAGGCGGAATCAAGGCAGGTCTTAACTATGCCATGAGCTTACATCCGATCATGGAAGCTCACAGACATGGCTATGCCGAGAACATGTATCTCGATCCTGCAACCCGTACAAAGGTTGAGGAGACAGGCGGAGCCAACATTATCTTCATCAAAGGCAATGAGTTCGTAACTCCAAAGTCAGATTCCATTCTTCCATCTATCACAAGAAGGTCACTTATGGTAGTTGCTGAAAAGTATCTGGGCATGAAAGTTACACAGAGAGAAGTTATGTTCGACGAAGTAAAGGACTTCGAAGAGTGCGGTCTCTGCGGTACGGCTGCAGTTATAAGCCCTGTTGGACGCATCGAATACAACGGCGGTAAGGATTCCATCAACTTCCCTAGCGGAATGGATGAGATGGGCCCTGTACTTACAAAGCTGAGAAAGACTCTTCTTGGTATCCAGGAAGGCGAGATCGAAGCACCGGAAGGCTGGATCGACGTAATAGAGTAATAAATATAGCTTATAAGCTCACTCAATAAAACGTAAGTGGATGTCCATATTTATGGACATCCACTTTTTTTATTAAATTTGAATTTTCCTATTCCATGGTTGACAAAATGTGGTATAATTATTCTAACTAATAATGCCTTGGTGGCAGCGATATGCGAAAATATTTTCGCTGCATTTGAAAAATCCGACAGGACTTTACCCGTTCGGATATATCTGCCATTGATTTTAAGGCTGATCTTGACCATTATTTATATCGGATGATTGCCGGTATTGATTTAGTCTTTAAGATCAGGGTCATGGAAGACTCATTTGTTAAGATCTTCAGGGAAGGGGGACTTATTATGGATACAAGCATCTACAACTATCTGCTCACAAGCTACAAGCCAAAGAGAGTTACAAAGTATGATTCCCATAAGAAGCAGGAACTGCGTGATGTCGTAAGTACTATTCATACGCTCACAGAGAATTCCCCTGTCTACCTTCTCAGGATGGATGATGACAAGCAGTCCTATGCCCTCGGCATCAAAGATGCGGGCACAGAACTCTACAATATATTTGATTCTCTTGGTGATGATACCTCTGCTGATTCTGTTTATAATAAAAAGCAGGCTGTATCATCTGACCCGGAGCTCGTATCTGCTTCTATTTCAGGAGATGCAGGTTCTATATCGGATATCAGTGTATCGGTCGACAGGCTTGCAAAGGCCCAGGTCAATACCGGCAGGTCGCTTAATCCTGACGGCAGAGGTCTCCCGGCAGGCATTCATTATTTCAGGCTTGAAACAGCTAAGGGCAATCTTGATTTCCAGTACAATACGACGCCTGATGAGACCAATGCGTCCGTGCTTTCCGGACTTTCAGCTCTTATCAATAAGTCGAATGCAGGTGTAAGTTCAGATATCGTTGCAGATAATGATGGGGGCATTGCTCTCCGCATAGCATCGAATAATACCGGTGTCATGAACGGAAGCAGCTATGCATTCAGAATATATGACAGCGGCAGCAGTACAGGTGATGACAGCAGTCTGATAAGCTTCTATGAGTTGGACCATGTACGTGAGGTCCCTGCAGATGCTTCGTTTTCAGTGAATGACAGGCACTATGATTCAAAAAACAATTCATTTACCATGGGCGGTGCTTTGGAAGTCGATCTGAAAGGCGTTACAGATCAGGCGGTTAATATCAATTTAAGACCGGATAATTCAGAGATCATCAATACGGTAAAGAATATTGCTTCTGTTTATAATGCTATGATATCTGCTACACGTGAATATGCACAGAACGGCAGTACCGGTAATAAGCTGGTCAATGAACTGGCAGGTGCCATGAGACCTTTTAAGTCTATGCTTGAAGCTAACGGCATAACATTTGATAAGGCAGGATACATGAAGACAGATGACAGCCTTATAGCTCAGGCGGCAGCAGATGGCAGCATCAAAGAAAACTTCGGAGCTGATTCAGCATTTTCGCACAGGATGAAGGCTGAGGCAGCAAAGATAAAGATCGACCCTATGAATTACGTCAATAAGGTCATGGTGAGCTATCCTAATTACGCAAAGCATGCCAAGGGGCTTTCATATGTGTCATCCATGTACTCAGGCATGCTGTTTAACTACTATTGCTGAAACTTACAATTTTTATCCGGCAGATCATACTGACCTGCCGGATTTTTTTATCTGATTTTTCAAATTATTTCAGTTTGCGGTATCAGCTGCAGGTCTCTTTTAAAACCCAGAAAACAAATATTGAAATAAGGCTGCCTTTAATCCAATTGACTTTAGACAATGGGTAGTTCACAATTATTGATAAATAACTTAGAGTATATGAAATTCAATAAGGCAGGATATTAATATGGAATTTGACATTAATAGCAGATATTTCGATGCGGATGAAAATCGTGAAAGCGGCCAGTGCTTCAGATGGGTAAAGACAGGTAATGGAAGGACAGCCGTCCTGTTTGATGATATTGCCATGCTTTTAGAACCGGGTGCGGATAATATTACCCACATCTATGCTGAGCAGGCAGAGCCGGATGATGAAAAAATGAAAGAGTCCTGTAAAGCTCAAAAGACCGGAAAGCCCGTGAAAAATGCAGATCGGAAAAGATTGAGCGATCGGGAGATCCGGGATAAGGTGATGAACTATCTGGATTTTGATACTGATTATGAGGCGGTCATTGCAGTGATAGATCCGGAAGATATACATCTTACAGAAGCAGCAAATGAGAATTGCGGCATAAGGATCCTGAATCAGGATCTGTGGGAGATCATGATCAGCTTTATGATCAGCCAGAATAATAACATTCCGAGGATAAGAAAGAGTGTTGCCGGTATATGCAGGAGGTTTGGAAAGAAGATCCGGATACCTGATTTCCCGGGAGAATGGCCGGATGATCTCCTGTATACATTTCCGGGACCGAAAGACATTGACCCGGAAGATTTATCAGGCCTTGGGCTGGGATACAGGGATGAGTATATTCATGATCTTGTGCTGGGGGCAGCAAATAGTACAGTGGATCTTGATTACGTAAAGGCTCTGGCATCAGACAAAAGAATTCAGGAAGAATACAGGTCAGGAAAGGGCAGGAAAAAGCTTAATGGCACGCCGGTCCATGATTATCTGCTGACACTTAAGGGCATAGGAAATAAGGTGGCAAACTGCGTAGAGCTCTTTGGTCTGCATCAGATCCAGGCCTTTCCTGTGGATACCTGGGTCAGAAAGATAGAAGAAAAGTACTATGGAGGACGTTTCCCGGTCGAAAAGTATCCTGAGACAGCAGGAATAATGCAGCAGTATCTGTTCTTTGCTGAAAGAAAAAGCTGAGACCTGAAAAATCCCGGCAATTATAATTTATGCAAGTACGTCAGCGAGCTGCTTGCCGGATGGAAGCATGAATGATGGAATATTTGCATCCTTGTTTCCGAAGTTCCGCTCTGCATAGATATTGCAGATCTGGTCGTAGGTGTCGCGGCTCATGGTCACGTCAAGCTTAGAGGCAAGCACTGCGATCGATACAGGAGGTATGCAGGCGCCCCAGTCGTCCGCACCGTCATTGAAAAGCATATCAGGTGTGATTATACTGTTCTTGCCTGTATTCTTATCGATGATGTGGAGCTCGATAAAGTTTGTGGTTTCGTTGACTGTGATAGTCAGCTCACAGATATCATCGGCATCTTCCCTTATTGAAGAGTCTACCAGTATGTTGTCGACGATCTTTCTGGTTGTATTATCAAACTCCTTTGTAGGCATGGCACCGCTGGACTTGATGAGTCCTATCAGCTTGTCTATGCTGTCCTGAGTCATTACAGTGCTTCCGACTTCTTCCTTTTTATTATCGAGGAATGAAACGAGAGCGTCTATTTCCTGCTGTGAAAGCAGTGAAAAGCTAACATTGTCTTTTGTCTCTTCCATGAGGATCTCCTTCCTTCTGTTATCACGTTCATTTGCCTTTATAAATTCTTTGGCATTTGTTAATTATTATAAGAGTTTTGGCTCGATTTTTCAATATGAAATTAACGGCTGAAAGTCAAATGATTTCATAATAAACTTTATTATAAGGGATTTATGTGGTATTATGATTGACAGTGACCGGACCGGCAGGCCCGTTTGAATTTTTAATATTTGGAGGCAAGATTTATGAGCAAGATTCAGATGAAGACACCTCTCGTTGAGATGGACGGAGATGAGATGACCAGGATCCTCTGGCAGATTATAAAGGATGAGCTTATCCTTCCTTACATCGACCTTAAGAGCGAGTATTACGATCTGGGACTTAAGTATCGCAATGAAACAGAAGACCAGGTAACAGTTGATTCTGCAAACGCAGCCCTTAAGTACGGAGTTGCTGTTAAATGCGCGACCATCACTCCCAATGCCGCAAGAGTTAAGGAATATGATCTCAAGAAAATGTGGAAGTCCCCTAACGGCACTATAAGATCTATGCTTGACGGTACAGTTTTCCGTACTCCTATCCATGTAAAGGGCATAGATCCCTGTGTTAAAAACTGGGTAAAGCCTATAACACTTGCCCGTCATGCATATGGCGATGTTTATAAGAATACAGAGATAAGGGTTCCCGGCGCAGGCAAGGCAGAGCTCGTATTTACCGATGAGAACGGCAATGAGAAAAGGGAGCTGATCCACGAGTTCACAGGTCCCGGCGTTATACAGGGTATTCACAATACCGATAAGTCGATAGAAAACTTTGCAAGATCATGCTTCAACTATGCTCTAGATACAAAGCGTGACGTATGGTTCGCTTCCAAGGATACCATTTCAAAGATCTATGATCACAGATTCAAGGATATTTTCCAGGAGGTCTTCGATAAAGACTATGCTGACCGCTTTAAGGAAGCCGGCATCACATATTTCTATACCCTTATCGATGATGCTGTTGCAAGAGTCATGAAGAGTGAAGGCGGCTTCATATGGGCCTGCAAGAACTATGACGGCGACGTTATGTCCGATATGGTGTCATCAGCCTGCGGTTCACTTGCCATGATGACATCTGTACTTGTATCACCAACAGGTATATATGAGTACGAGGCTGCCCATGGTACAGTACAGAGACATTATTATAAGTATCTCAATGGCGAGGAGACATCTACAAACTCTGTAGCTACGATCTTTGCATGGACAGGTGCTCTCCGTAAGCGCGGCGAGCTGGACAGCATACCGGAACTCATGCAGTTTGCTGACAGGCTCGAGAAGGCTACTCTTAAGACTATCGAGGATGGAAAGATGACGGGAGATCTTGTCCGCATCACAGAGCTTCCCGACCCGGTAAAGCTTTCATCTGAGGACTTTATAAAGGCTATCCGCGAGACTTATGAAGCATTATAAATATCTTTATCAGCTGCTTTCAGCGAACTTTACGAGTGAGATGATTTGCATTTAAAGCACTTTACGAGTGAGATGATTTGTATTTAATGCACTTTACGAGTGAGATAATTTGCATTTAATGCACTTAACAGGTGTATAATATGCATTTATAGCACTTGTGAAGTGCTTTTCATTTTAATATTAAATTTGTAATATTAAACCCGGTATAAGATCGTAATAGAGGATGGATTTATGGATAATAGCATTAAGATCAGAAACGGTTTCACCCATGGCGGCAAATTCCATGCAGATGACGTTTTTGCGACGGCCCTGCTTAAGATACTGTTCCCGAAGATCAGGATCACAAGGGGATTTGAAGTTCCAAAGGATTTTGACGGGATCGTATACGACATCGGCTTTGGAAAGTTCGATCACCACCAGGCTGATAAGGAGATAAGGGAGAATGGTGTGCCATATGCTGCATTCGGCCTTTTGTGGCGCGAGTTCGGATCCGGGATCGTGGGAGAGGAAGAGGCAAAGAGATTCGATAAGCTTTTTGTGCAGCCGCTTGACGAGTCGGATAATACCGGCAAATATTGTACTATGGCGTCTGTGATCGGGGATTTTAACCCTGGCTGGAATGAAGAAGTGCCTGTTGACGCCAGGTTCTGGGAGGCTGAAGCCTTCGCCAAAAAGATCTTAAATAATTATTTTAAGAAGGTGAAGGGATACGAGGCTGCAGAGAACCTTATCCGGGAAGCCATGAAGAATGGAAACGGCGAATGCATCGTGCTTGAGAAGTTCATCCCATGGAAGAAGGCAGTATGCGGTACTTCATATCATACGGTCGTCTATCCGTCAAAGAGGGGCGGATACAGTGTTCAGATAGTACCTGTATCTGAGGATGACCCCGCTCTTACGGCGTCTTTCCCGGATGAATGGAAGGGAGCTCCCCGCGAGGATCTTCCTTCTATTAGCGGCATAGAGACCATGACCTTTTGCCATGCGTCCGGCTTTCTTGCTGCCGCCGGTACCCTTGATGATGCTCTCCTGATCGCAGGACACGCGGTCCCGGTCTGATAATATTTTTCAGGCGAAAAAAACCCACTCTTTTAGTGAGTGGGTTTGATATGGAAACTTTTTTACTTTTTTCCGATGAAACTACTAAGCCGGAAATAATTATGAGAACAATGAAGTAGAAAGATATCTGTCACCTGTATCAGGGAGGATGGCGACTATATTCTTGCCCTTGTTCTCAGGTCTTTCAGCGAGTACAGAAGCAGCCTTTAAAGCAGCGCCGGCTGAGATGCCGACCAGGATGCCTTCGCTCCTGCCAAATGTTCTTGAATATTCGAATGCGTCATCATTCTCGACTGTGATGATCTCATCAAGGATGTCACGGTCAAGTACCTTAGGAACGAAGCCTGCACCGATGCCCTGTATCTTATGAGGACCTGCAGTACCCTTTGAAAGAACAGGGGATGTGGCAGGCTCAACAGCAACTACTTTGACTTCAGGATTCTGTTCCTTTAAGTATTTGCCGATACCTGTGACAGTTCCTCCTGTGCCGACACCTGCAACGATAAAGTCTACCTTACCGTCTGTATCCTCCCAGATCTCAGGACCTGTTGTCTCATAGTGTGCCTGCGGGTTTGAAGGGTTATCGAACTGGGCGGGAATGAATGAGTCAGGAATCTCCTTTGAAAGTTCCTCGGCCTTTGCAATGGCGCCCTTCATGCCCTTAACGCCTTCTGTAAGTACGACCTCAGCACCGTAGGCCTTGAGAAGGTTCCTTCTCTCGACTGACATTGTCTCCGGCATTGTAAATATTGCCTTGTATCCCCTGGAAGCTGCAATGGAAGCGAGACCTATACCTGTGTTTCCACTTGTAGGTTCTATGATAACAGAGCCTTCCTTGAGCTTTCCTGCCTTCTCAGCGTCAGTGATCATCTTAAAGCCGATACGGTCTTTAACAGATCCTGCCGGGTTTAAGTACTCGAGTTTTGCAAGGATATTAGCATCAGAAGCGTTAACAGCCCTTGCAAACCTCTTTGCGTTTAAGAGAGGTGTGTGTCCGATGAGTTCAGTTACGTTGTTGTAGATCTTAGCCATAATATTTGTCCTCCATTTAATATACTTGTGATTGCAGCCATTTAGCATCTCTGATTAATAATCAGCCATCATATCAGCTTAAAGATCATCTGATCTTAATTGGATGAAGCTAAATGTTTTTAATTCATACTAACCTTATATGAATTGTATGTTTTGATTATATGCTCATATTTCGGCTTTGTCAACAGTTTTTTTCAAAATATTTTGTAATTATTAAAGTAGTATAGATTCTTTTAATTGCGTGGTAAAATCAACAGGTTTGCCAGTGGGTTATTAGTCAGAAGATATTTAGGTTCTCATGCTACTGCTCATGGCAGCAGTCAGAAATTGAATTTTTCCTTCCGAGTTATAAGATTGTGATCGAATGCATGAAAAAAGACCATACCATAATTGGTATGGTCTTTTTTTGTTCAGCATGCTTATGTATCCGATACACTTTTTCAAGTCGGTCTTATCTTACAGCATTAATGATCATTTATTTTTCTTTATTACGTTCTTAAGTCTGAGTGCTATGACTCTGTCCACATGGTCAGGAGCTTTTGGAGAAACTGCCGACTCGAAGTTAACATAGAGCACGGAGCCGCAGATCTCTATATCCTCAGGAAGTGCCGGCATAGGGATGGAACTTTTTCTTACGTAATTGTTTTTAACAGGCTTTTTGAGATATATGCTTCCACTCTTTGACATTGTAGTCCAGGTATTGAGCTCCATGGTCCAGTCATAGGCTCTGGAGAAGATGACTCTCCTGTTCTTCGTAACCGTGATGCCCTGTACCCTTGGAGGACATGCCATAGATGACTTTTCCTCAAGATATTTCTGTCCATTATCATTGGTTTTTACCTTGAATGTCTTGAGCGTACCGGTCTTTGTCTTATCCTGTTCAAATGTTCCGACCCAGACCAGCTTCTTTGCATATGTAAGGTAAGAAGCCTGAATGCTTATAGGCATTGTAGCATCGTAATTTACTTCTGCTCTTGTGGTCTTTGCCTTGGCCGCATTATTTACGTTTTTGTAATAGATATAGCTTACTGCCTTGCCATCGGAGATCCACACCTTGTTATTGGCAAATGCAAGCCCGCCGATGTGAGTCTTGTCAGGAAGAGTAATATTGGCAAGGAATTTACCGGTATTCTTATTAAGAATGTAGATAACAGAATGCTCTTCATTATCCCTGTCGTAGGCACCGATAAGCATATATTTCTTTGCGATTGTCATACCCTGCGGGCACATATTTGTTGACTCGAAGCCATTGCAGTCTGTTGAATCAAGACCGGGGATGACGACTGACTTCTTAGGAAGAAGTGTCTTTTTCATGTAAGCCTTGGTAGACTTCTTGTTAAGAGCAAGTGACTTCTTGAATTTCTTGAGGCTATTATAGGTGTAAGGCTTTGTGCTTGTGGAAATGTCGGCTGTAGGTTCTGCGGAAACGTTTACAGTAAAGTCACTGTAATAGCTTACAGACTTTCCTTTTTCATTCTTTATTTTTCTGATCGCCCTTACCTTGTAAGTATATTCTGTATCATTTACAAGACCGGAGATGACGCCCTGAAGGGACTGATCATAGAGCTCAGCCGCCTGCTGTGTGTAGCCGGCTTTCTTGAGCTCAGTTCTCTGCTTATTGATGGTACTGTAGTTGATTTCCGCAACCTTAGCGGAACTGTCGCCATTTACTGATAATATTCTGTACAGACTGGCTCCTACGCCCTTCTTCCAGGATACACGGATCTTTCCGTCGCCGCCCTTTGCCTTTACGGATCCCGGGACACCGGGGTTGGTGGAGACAGTGATCGCATCTGAAGTGGCGCCCTGGGAGTTTTCTGTATCGGTATACGCAGCTACTGCGTATGAATATGTAGTTCCTGCTTTGACTGAAGTATCCTGATAGCTGAGTGAAGTAACGCCACCCTCACTTACAGCTTCGCTTGTAGCTATACCGACCTTTGTAAATACAGCTCCGTCTGTGGAACCCTTTCTATATACTATGAAGCCGGTAAATGATGATTTTTTTATGTTCCAGTTGAGATTGATATATTTGTCAGAACGGATAATGCCTGCGTGTTTCGGGTCCTCCGGCTGGTTAAGCTCATATGGCTTTGTAGGAAGGATCACGACCTTGATGCCCTTTGCGAGCTCAGTAATATCTTCTGTTGTTGAGGCGATGACAGCACCATCCCTGTTAACAGCTTCTATCTTGTAATAGTAGACTTTACCGGCTGTAATGTTCATCCCCTTTGGGTTCTTCGGATCCGGATCGATGAAATGCGGCATCTCGTTATCATTGAATGAGACGTTCCTATAGATGGTTTCAAAAGCTCCCTCGGTAGTGGTCTTATAGATCCTGTACCTTGCCGCATTTTCGATCGGATCCCAGCGAAGGGTGATCACCGGATCCTCGGCTCCGTTGTTCTTTATCTCAAATGCAGGTGCTTTGGTGAATGCTTTTTTTACAGGTGTTTCAAACGTGAATAATCCAGAGATATCAGAGATCTGATTAAGGCCGGGAGTCCCAGAAGAAACACCTGAAATAGTGGTATCTGCCATTACAAAAGCTCTGGTCTTTACTCTGAAACAGTTTGAGTCACCGACAGATTCAGAATCGTCGGTGAATTCAGGTGCAGTTTCTTTATATAAATATCCGATCTGATCTGAATCCTCTGCAATTGAATCACTATCTTTTTCAACAAACTTATCATTTGCAGAGCTCACAAGTTTTTCGTATTCTTTTTTGCCATCCTCATCGATAGACTGTGATGTTGCCGCCTGATAAATATAATATGTATAAGTTACAGTATATCCCTTATTTGCCTTGGCAAAGCTTTCAGGAGACGGATTCTCTGAAAGAAGGTCAAATGTTGTATCTATGCCATCTTTTTTTGCTGCAAATTTTCTGATCTTCATCTCAGTTACAGAGGTAATGGAACTGAAGGTATCCCTCACAGGTGAAGCAAAACTGTATTGATACTCATGTTCAGCTTTTGAATTTTTTCTGAATATCACAGCCCAGTAATGGGTGAGAGGCTTGAAAGTACCAAGGGTGACTTTATATGTTACAGTACCGGTGTCAGAAGCATTGCCTGCAGCTGCTGGTGAAACTGCCACTGCACAGTCAGTTGCACTTTTAAAGTTATCGACCGAACCTGCTGATACTGCCTTTGCAAGTGTAAAGCCTGCCTTAACTGCAGCTTCGGTTGTGGCATCGGATGGTCCGAAGCCTTCAGGCTCTTTTGAACTTGTATAGATAAGGTAATCGTCATCTGAATCCTTGTCTGTATCAAATGTGAAAGTTATACCTGAATATGTGGCAGGGTCAGCTGCAGGAGCAGCCGTAAATGATGAAACAGCTGATGGGGTGGAAGGGGCATTTACATTTGCTTTGCTGTCAGGGCTTGAAGAATCTGCCTTGCTGCCTGGATCAGCTGAAGCTTCACTTTTCTGAATACCGGAAGAGACCAATGGACCTGATGCATTTAATGCGTCTCCTGAGTACGTAATGCCGGAGCCTGTGGGTATCCTTACTGCTGCACCTGCGCCTGAAACCGGTGTGAGCACCATGGAAGAGGCCAGAATAAAACTTAATAATCTTTTAAATGGTTTTCTTAATGTCTTTCTCAATGTCTTTCTCCTTTTCTTAATATTTACCCAAAATACGAAGTGGTTTATCCTGAAGAATAAGTTAAATATGAAGCATCTCTGAATCTTAGAATAAATAAAAGAGGCATCGTATTGAGATTATGGAAATCCTGCGTTATAATATTTCCTTGTTATAATGATAACATATATGAGCGGTCATTATAGGAGATGGAAATAATTGTAATAAATTCTTAATAAACGGAGATTATCAATAAATGAAGAAAAAAACAGTCAGTATCAGCAGCGTGACAGTAGTTATCAGCCTCCTGTTTGTGCTTTTATCAATCTGCCTTTACTATTTTGTCGATGAGCATGCTGTCTTTGTGATCTTTTCGGCGGTCTTCTCAATATTAATAACTGCATTTAGCCTGCTTGAGTCCGGTTCGTATCGCTACGTACCGATCAGTTCTTCAATTACTGCGGCAGGTCTTTCCATATTCGGAGTCATACTTTTCAATGCGGATAATAAATACATATCCTTTGACATGTCCATAGTTGCAGCCGTCTGTATCATGATCCTTGTACCATTCATATTATGTGTGGTCTGGGACACATTTGACAGGAGAATAAGATTCGAGGGCTTCAACTTTTTCTTCCATGTTATGACCATAATAATAGGAGTATTCTGGCTGATGGTCATATTTAAGCAGTACTTTGCAGACCCTCTGCCTCTTCCATACACATTTAAGCCGGACACTCTTTCTTCTGAACTGATCCCCTTCATGACCACATATAATTATATAGAAGCAGCAAGGAGCGCAGATATAAGTCTCATGCCTGAGGTGAGATACCTTGCGGAGCTTGCTCTTATGGGGGCTCCGGCGGGATTTCTCATTGCGGTCTATTTTAAAAATATGAGGTGGAGCTTAAGATTTATAATGCTGATAATAGTTCCTGCTCTCCTTGAGACCCTTCAGGTCCTGACCGGGACAGGCGCCAGCACGATGGACGATATATGCGTGTTTCTGATAGGAGAGCTAACAGGCGCTGTTATCTTTCACATAATGAATGGTTTCTATATTCATTCATTGGGATATGCCCTGCTCGAGAAAGATGACTCGGGAGATACGATAGAGATCCCGTTTGATGTTGATGATCTTAAGTAGTGAATCTGTATTATTTTCATATCAGGTAAAAATTTACTTTTATTTTTCTGCGAAAATTCTGTGAAAAATCTTCATCAAAAGTAAATAACACTTCACAATGACCTGCCCGGTATGCTATAATATACTGGTTAGGGCAGACAGTATTATTCACGCTGTGAAATGGTATGAAATGACGTATATGCGGTTCTGAAAACCTTTTCATATTTTTTTATGAGCTTCATGCTGTTTTGCGGTCAGAGTAAAAAAACTGTCTGGATGTAAAGCGTGATTCACGATAGGGACCGGGTCTCTGGCATCCGGGATCTGCGCGGACGGGCTTAATAGAAAACAATTAATTATAGGAGGTAACAACAGACAAATGGCTAGAAAATGGGTCTATGACTTCGAGGAAGGCAACAAGGATATGCGTGAGCTCCTTGGCGGCAAGGGTGCCAACCTTTGCGAGATGACCAACATCGGACTTCCGGTACCAAAGGGATTTACTATCACTACAGAGGCTTGTACTCAATACTATGAGGATGGAAGACAGATCAATGACGAGATCAAGGCTGAGATAGCTGAGCACGTTAAGAAACTTGAGGATGAGACAGGTAAGAAGTTCGGCGATGCACAGAAGCCGCTTCTTGTATCAGTACGTTCAGGTGCCCGTGCATCAATGCCAGGTATGATGGATACGATCCTTAACCTTGGTATCAACGAGGATGTAGAGAAGACTCTTGCAGAGCAGTCAGGAAATGCCCGCTGGGCTGCAGACTGCTACAGAAGATTCATTCAGATGTTCTCAGACGTAGTTATGGAAGTTCCAAAGAGCGAGTTCGAGAAGCTCATCGACAAGAAGAAGGCAGAGAAGGGTGTTGAGGCCGATGTAGACCTTACAACTGATGACCTTCATGCACTTGCTGACGAGTTCAAGGCTCTTTACAAGGAGAAGATCGGCAAGGACTTCCCTTCAGATCCTAAGGAGCAGCTTGAGGAAGCTATCAAGGCTGTATTCAGATCATGGGATAACCCAAGAGCAAACGTTTATCGTCGTGACAATGATATCCCTTATTCATGGGGTACCGCAGTTAACGTTGTTGAGATGGTATTCGGTAACATGGGTGATGACTCAGGTTCAGGTGTTGCATTCTCTCGTGACCCTGCAACCGGTGAGAACAAGTTCTATGCAGAGATCCTTATGAACGCACAGGGCGAGGACGTTGTTTCCGGTGCCCGTACACCTATGAAGATCGAAGAGATCCAGAAGACACTTCCGGAGATCTACAAGCAGCTGCTTCAGATCTCTGATACACTTGAGGATCACTACAGAGACATGCAGGATATGGAGTTCACTATCGAGCATGGTAAGCTCTTTATGCTCCAGTGCCGTAATGGTAAGAGAACAGCAAAGGCTGCCCTTAAGATCGCATGCGATCTCGTTAAGGAAGGCAAGATCGATAAGAAGAAGGCAGTTCTCGACGTAGATCCTCGTAACCTTGATACACTTCTTCATGGTTCATTCTCTAAGGACGTAGTTAAGAAGGCAACTCAGATCGGCAAGGGTCTCCCTGCTGCTCCTGGCGCTGCATGCGGTAAGATCGTATTTACTGCAGAGGAAGCTAAGGCACAGGCAGCCAAGGGCGAGAAGGTCGTTCTTGTACGTCTTGAGACTTCACCGGAAGATATCGAAGGCATGAAGGCCGCTCAGGGTATTCTTACAGCCCGCGGCGGTATGACATCACATGCAGCCGTTGTTGCACGTGGTATGGGCGCTTGCTGTGTAGCAGGTTGTTCAGATGTTAAGTTCGCTGAGGATGGCCAGAGCTTTACACTTGGCGGCAAGACATACAAAGAGGGAGATGTTATTTCCTTCGACGGTTCTACAGGTAACATCTATGACGGCGCTCTTGAAGTTTCTGAGGGTGCTGTTGAGGATGAAGATTTCGCAACACTTATGAAGTGGGCTGACGAGTTCAGGACAATGGACGTTCGTACCAATGCTGATACTCCAACAGATGCTAAGAAGGCTCGTGAGCTTGGTGCTCAGGGTATCGGCCTCTGCCGTACAGAGCATATGTTCTTCCAGGGCGACAGGATCGATGCTATCCGTGAGATGATCGTTTCTGATACAAAGGAAGAGCGTGAGAAGGCTCTCGATAAGATCCTTCCGCTTCAGCAGGGCGACTTCGAGCAGTTATTCGAGACTATGGAAGGTGATCCTGTTACTATCAGATTCCTGGATCCACCTCTTCATGAGTTCGTTCCTAAGACAGACGAAGAGATCGCAAAGCTTGCTAAAGATCAGGGTAAGTCAGTTGAAGACATCAAGGCTATCATCGCCGGCCTCGTAGAGGTCAACCCTATGATGGGTCACAGAGGATGCCGTCTTCCTATCACATATCCTGAGATCGCAGTTATGCAGACAAAGGCTGTTATCCGTGCAGCTATGAATGTTGCCAAGAAGCATCCTGACTGGAACATCGTTCCAGAGCTTGAAGTACCTCTTGTAGGTATCAAGAAGGAAATGGATTTTGTTAAGGATATTATCGTACAGACAGCTGACGCAGAGCTTAAGGCTGCTGGCTCAGACATGAAGTACAAGGTTGGTACTATGATCGAGATCCCTAGAGCTGCTATCACAGCTGATGAGATTGCTAAGAATGCAGCATTCTTCTGCTTCGGTACTAACGACCTTACACAGATGACATTCGGCTTCTCACGTGATGATGCAGGTAAGTTCCTTGATTCTTACTATGATACTAAGATCCTTGAGAATGACCCATTTGCTAAACTCGATACAGAGGGCGTTGGTAAGCTCATGAAGATCGCAGTTACTCTTGGCCGCGACGCTAATCCGGATCTTTCAATCGGTATCTGCGGTGAGCACGGCGGAGATCCTTCATCAGTTGAGTTCTGCCACCAGATCGGACTTGACTATGTTTCATGCTCTCCATTCCGTGTACCTATTGCAAGACTTGCTGCTGCTCAGGCTGCTATCAAGTATGGTGACTGCTCAAATAAGGGCCTCAAGTGGACAGTTGCTAAGGTTTGATCAGATAATATCTGTGAAAATCCGTGTATAAAACTGAATAAATAATTCAATTGGCTTCCTGCCGGAGAGAGATCTCCTGCAGGAAGTTTTTTATTCGGCAAAAGCGGCGGGACTTAAGAAATTTAAGGTATACAGCACCATTTTAGATGTGATGAAAGATCAGGAAAAAGTAATGCGTTCAGCATGATTTTTTTGCTGAGTGAAAGTGACTTAAAATATCAGCTTGCAAAAGCAGACTGATTGTGTTAGTATAAACAGGCTGTGATGAGGCAGACTTATCCGGCCTTTTCAATTTAATATTTATTCAATTCGAGGTGTGGCTAAGTTTGGTATAGCGCTGCGTTCGGGACGCAGAGGTCGCAGGTTCAAATCCTGTCACCTCGATGAAAAGAAATGACCGAGGCGAATGCCTCGGTCATTTTTTTTCATAGATACAAGTGGAAGTGAACCAGCTGGTACGCAAGTAACGAAGGGACGCAGAGGGCCCGGTGCGTCCAGTGGACGCACGTTTTCGGGCCGACCGGAGCGGAGCGGAGACCGCAGGTTCAAATCCTGTCACCTCGTTTTT
>JAZASR010000003.1:0-126382 GCA_036343175.1 Lachnospiraceae bacterium | reverse complement strand
AGACGACCGAAGGAAAGTCTGAGGTTAGAAGCGCTGCGTGAAGAAGTGAGCGAAAGCGTGTCTATAAGTATCTATCTGACCACAAAGTGCTGTTAAAATTAAGAAGGCTGATGATGAAAGCAAACTATGAATGTCCGGAAAGGTATACATTTCCGATCTGCGTGAAGCGCCAACTGATTTTATCTCGTGTTATGAAAATATAAGTAAAGTTATTGGAGAGAACTGCCGATACTATTTACGAGAAAATGTGAAAGGAGGGATCTCCCATGAGAATAGATGCTTACAACCAGATCGCAAATGTCTACAACACCACTTCAAAGCATGCAAACACCGCAAAGAAGTCCGGTTATTCATTTGCCGATGCTTTGAGCGTATCAGTCCAGGGCAAGGACATGGCTGCAGCAAAGGAAGCTGTTGACAAGGCACCTGACGTAAGAGCTGATAAGGTAGCTTACTTTAAGGAGCAGATCGCGGCAGGTACCTATAATGTCTCCGCAGAGGCAATTGCTGACAAACTTTTGAAGGACTATATCTGATGATGCAGGGAGCTTTTTGGCCCTGCATTCAGCAGATGTGATACTAAAGCGTCATCAATATATGTCTGATAAATATCAATGAAGCACGGAGGGTACTTTTTATGGCGAGTCTTATGGATGAACTTACAGATACTCTGGATAAAGAGTGCGAAGTATACAGGGCACTCATCCCTATTTCAGAGATGAAGACAAAGGCTCTTGTCGATGAGGATCTTGACGAGCTTCAGAAAGCTACAGACCAGGAGAGAGAATATCTTGATGCAGCTGAGAATCTCGAAAAGAAGAGAAAGACCTGCATGAAGAACATGGGGCTTGTCCTTGGAAAGAAAGAGGATGAGCTTACTCTTAAGGCCCTGTCTGATATACTTGCCGGTCAGAGCGAACAGCAGAAGAAGATCAATGAGCTCCATGACAGACTTAAGAAAGTCATGGACAGGCTTGTATCCGTAAATAAGCGCAATCAGTCGCTTATTGAGAACAATATGGAAATGGTCGAATATGAGCTCAACATCATGAAGAGCTCACTGACACCGCAGGATGCCGGCAACAATTATACAAGGAATGCATCGAGACAGACAGGGGTATATGATCCGGGTCTTTCCACCACATTCGATGCCAGACAATGATCCGGGTCTTTCCACCACATTCGATGCCAGACAATGATCCGGGTCTTTCCACCACATTCGATGCCGGACAATGAACCGGGTCGGAAGAAATATACTTAAAAAGCGATCCGGATGTTCTTATCAGGTACTTGTAGAATCAGAAAAAAGAAGCCGGAATAAGATAACTGTTTTATGAACTATGAGACTATTTATTTAAGGAGGCCCCAGTAATTTATGAGTTTATTTACAAGTTTTAATGCCGGAGTTGCCGGTCTGAGGTCTTCGCAGTCAGGACTTACGACTGCGGCCCATAACCTTGCCAATACCGATACAGAAGGTTATACAAGGCAGCAGAACATACAGGCGGATATGACCTATACCAATATCAAGGTCAATTCCAACGGAGTCCTTCAGGCCGGGCTTGGCACTCAGGTCCAGGAGATAAGGCAGATAAGAGACATATTCCTCGACAGGGAATACAGGTCGGAAAATGGCCGCAAGGCATTTTACGAAAAACTTAATGCTACAGAATCCCAGGCAGAGGATATATTCGGCGAGCTCGAAGGAACAAGGTTCCAGAATAACCTTAATGATCTCTGGAATACAGTCCAGACTTTCTCGACCAATCCCGAGAATGTCGTCATGAGGCAGCTCTTCATATCAAAGTGCAATGCCTTTCTTGAGTCTGCAAAGGACGTATACAAGCAGATGGAGGTATATCAGACCTCCCTTAATACTGAGATCAGTCAGCAGGTCGAGACTATCAATGACTATGGCAAAAGGATAGCGGACCTGAATGTTGAAATAAAAAAGATAGAGGCTCCAGGCATCGAGCATGCCAATGACCTCCGTGATGAACGGAATCAGCTCATGGATGAGCTTTCAGCCTATGTAAAGTATGATTATCGTGAAGATATCGACGGCAGCATTCAGATATATGTAAATAATTCTGTATTTGTTGATGGCGGCATCAACTACCACATGGGTGTCGAGAAGATGAAGCCTATGGGATCTGCAGATAAGTATGCAGGCCAGATGTACAGGGTCGTATGGCTCGATGCGGCCAGCGCCAGTACCCCGTCCAATGATCCTTCAGAGCCAAATGAAGTTTTTGATATGAGTACAGCCTTTTCTCATGAGAAGAATACTGATATCGGTTCACTTTATGGTATTTTAAAAGCCCGCGGCATGGACGTTACCGATTATTCGAAGATCCCTGTCCGCCCTGATCCAAAGGATTATGAAAATGGTGAGAATTCCGATTATTATAAGAGGGCTGTTAAGGATTATAACGAAAAAGTAAAAGAGTATGACAACACGACCGGAAACTCCATCATGACCAGGCTTGAGTCAGAATTCGATACACTGATTCATGGTATTACGACCATGATAAATGATGTATTTGCCCCTAATCGTGAATTAGACTCGGCAGCGATACAGGCAAGCATCGGAAGTGCGGCAATGACTGACGAAGACGGAAATACAGTCAGTGCAGCGGATATTTTTCAGTCACGTAAGAAAACAGGACCTGACGGAAAGATCACAGACAGGAAAGAAGTACCATATAAGATCCTGGATGTGGTAAATGCCCCTGTCGGGACAGACGATAATGCAACTATCGGTACAGAGGTCTTTACAAGGCGTACGGAGTCCAGATATAAGGTCTACACCCTCGATAAACAGATATATGCAGACAAGAAGGATGCTTTTGGAAATGTTATAAAAGACGCCGATGGAAATGTTGTCCGTGAGCCGCTTGCCCAGGAAGTTACAAATGAAGACGGCAGCAAGTCTTACAGGCTGTATGTTTACCGTGAAGAGAATGAAAAGGATCCTGACAGTAATATCGACACCAGAGAAGGCAATGAGACAGATGTCAATCATGAATATTCCATTGAGACACTCGAAATGAACCAGACCCTTCTTGACTCTTATACATTCTTACCGATCAAGAAAAATCCTGTAGATGGTGAGACAGGAGCTTATGATTACGATATTTTCCCAAAGCTTCTTAAGGCCTGGGATGAGGATAAGACAGTACTCGATCCTGACACCATCACCAAGTATAACTATACGGATTATTATTCTGCGCTTGTCGGTGAGATAGGCATCAATGGCGAGCTCTACCGCAATATGGAGAAGAACCAGACAACGCTTGTAGATGGGGTTCAGGACAAGCGTTCCATGATAAGCGGTGTTTCATCAGAGGAAGAAATGATAAACATGCTTAAATATCAGCATGCTTACGGGGCTTCATCCAGGTATATCAACGTCATCAATCAGATGCTCGAGAATCTGCTTAACAGCCTGGGCTGAAAGGTCATATCCCGTTTAACAGATATTAAAGGCAGCATTCGATCAGATAAACTTTGCTGAATAGTTTTTATTATTTAAGGAGGCAGCCTATGCCATCATCATTTTTTGGAATAGATATAGCGGCCAAAGGCGCATCAGCCTACAATGCAGGTATACTTACGTCTGCGCATAACCTTGCAAACGTGGATACTGAAGGATATTCAAGACAGGATATAGTTAAGAAGGCCGGGGTACCTATATCGCTCGGCTCAAAGTACGGCATGGTCGGCACCGGCTCCGAGGTCAATGAGATCAATAACAGCCGTGACGTTTATTATGACTTCAAGTACAGGAAGTCCAATTCCGTAAACAATCTTTACGAAACGGAAAATACATTTTTAAAGAATATAGAAGGCTACCTCTATATCAATGATGAGAAGTCAGGCGGTCTTACCAATACTTTAAACAGTTTATTTTCAGCTATTTCAGACCTTACCACAGATGCTTCTGACAGGACAAAACGTGCCCAGGTAACTGGTTTTGCAAAGACCCTTACCGAGAATTGCAATGAGATCGCCAATAACCTGCATCAGCTTCAGAAGTCTGTAAATGGCGAGATCGCAGATGACGTAAATAAGATCAATTCATACGCGGGTCAGATAGCTTCCCTTACAAAACAGATCAATAATATCGAGGTCTACGGCGGTAAGGCAAATGATCTCCGTGATGCGCGCGCGACAGTTGTCGACAAGCTTTCATCACTTATAAACGTTGATGTAGTCGAGAAGGCTGCTACAGACAATGGCGTCAATCAATATATAGTATATGCTGATAATGCCCTGCTTGTAGATACTTATACATTCAATACTCTTGAGATGACTGCATCCGATACCAGGAACAATCAGTCCGATGCAGACGGACTTTACGAGCTTAAATGGTCCAACGGCCAGACCTTCAACGTAAACAGTGACTCACTCTCAGGCGAGCTCCAGGGTCTTATCAATATCAGAGACGGTAATAACAAAGAAACATTCAGGGCTCAGGTCACCAATAATGGACTTGACGAGCCTGCCTCTTCCGGATCCTATGGTGAGGGAGATGTTTTTGTTACGATGGTCGCTGACCCTAATGATAATAAAGACTGGAACGAAAGTGAGAATTCACTCGCTCTTGCAAAGCTTTCCATTCCTGAGACAAATGGTCTTATACATGTGGCAAATGCAGATTTTGCATATGAATCCTTCAGCGTAAATATAGAAAGCGATGGTAAATACGTATATACATTCAAGCTCAAGGAACCGCTGAAAAAGTCTGATGCAGACTATATAAATGATGCCATTAATGTTGCAGCAAAGGCAAACAGCGCTGATTCAGGCGATCTGAATGAGGATACCAAGAAGAGAAACATTGCCCTCATAGGCAAGGATGTCGAGTACAGAGGCATTCCATATTATTTTGCCCAGCTCAATGAATTCATCCGGACATTCTCTGCAAGCTTTAACCAGCAGCAGGACAAGGGCTATGATCTGAATGGAGAACATGGCAAAGATCTTTTTACCTGCACTTCAAATGTATCAACTGCTGAAGCTGAGCTGGATGAATTTAATTACAATAATCTTGATGGTTTTTATTATTTCAATGGCGATAAGGTCGTTGACAAGGCTAAGAATACCAAACTTATATCAGAGGGATATACATTCGGTGATTATCGCGATGACGATGGAAAGCTGGTCACTGATGTAAAGGATAAGGACGGCAATGTCATAGGTACATATAAGAAGCTCTACAAGAACGGTGAAGATAAGACCAATCCCAAGGCAGGAGAGCGTATATTCATCCCGGCTGATGAGAAGAAGATCTTCTCATTTGATTCAATGAGTGCTCCTGATAAAAATGGAAATCTGCAGACATCTTACTACAGCATGACTGCCGGAAATATGAAGGCTAAGACTGCTATAGTAAATGATGCCAATCTTTTCGCTGCTGCAGAACGCAATCCAAAGAAGGAGAGCGGCGCATCGGAGGGCGATAATCTGGAGAAGATCTCCCGTTTAAAGGAAGACGTCAATATGTTCAAGCAGGGCAATCCTGTGTCGTTCCTGTCAACGCTTACTGCAACAGTAGGTGTTGATTCAGACAGGGCAGGCGATTCGGCAAAGAATACAAAGAATATCCTCGACTCCATCCAGAAAATGAGAATGAGCAAGTCAGGCGTGGATGAGGACGAGGAAACGGAAAGACTGGTCCGCTACAGAAATCTTCTGAACTACCAGTACAAGGTCATATCGATATTCAACTCCATCTATGATACCCTTATCAATAATACCGGTGTGGGCTGATCTTCCTGGCATAATTGACAGTGAAACATTAAAAACATAGTATAAGCAGCAGTTTGCAGAGGGCAGAGCTTTTTTGTTAACTGCTGCTTATATTTTGCCGATAATATTTATAGATGATTTTGCACATTTTCGAGAAAGGATCTGAATATATATGAGAATTACAAACAACATGATCACTGCGAATTCACAGAACCACATAAGCAATGCCAAGGACAGCCTTCTTACCGCTGACAGTCAATATGCATCCGGGAAGAAGATCCAGAGGCCTTCCGACGATCCTACCATCGCGGTAAGAGCTTTGAGGTTCCGTTCTACATATTCTGAGATGACACAGTATATTGAAAAGAACGTTAACGATGCCATGGAGTGGATGGACTCTACAGAGTCAGCCATGAAGAATGTAAGCTCCATCATGACCAATATGAAGGAAAAGCTCAATCAGGGGGCAACTGACTCCTATGCACCTGAGGAACGCAAGGATATCCTTGCATCACTCCAGCAGTTCTCAAATGCCATCTTCCAGGATCAGGCCAATGCTGACTATGCAGGCAGATATCTTTTCACAGGCTACAGAACAGATACATCCCTTCTCTTTCCTGAGGACCATACCAATCTTGCATATGATATAAAGGAGAATTTTGATTATTCAGATATTGATTCTGTAAATAAGGTAATAGGCGGTGCTCAGCTGCAGGATACGACAGATGGTCAGAAATATGTCGATCAGACACCGCAGGAAAAGCAGGTCTACAGGATCCAGCTGGCTTACAAAGAGCTTTCTCCAAACGGGCTCGGGGAGAAGGATGCTGAGGGCAATTACAGCAAGATGCCTGATAAAGAGACCGAAGCTAATAAGAATGGCGGCACCAGCTACGTCAAGGTGACGCTTAAGGACAGGGATGGAAAAACAGTAACCGGCATAAGTACTGACCCTGTTAAGACATATCATTCCAGCTATATATCAGACGACGGCAAGACCAATGCCTATGACGTAGGCGATGATGAGATGAGATTTATCTATGATACAGGCGAGATCCTTGTAGGAAAGAATCTTTATGAAAAGATCCAGTCCGGCCAGTATTCATTTACAGCAGATTATGCAAAATCTTCATTCAGGAAGAATGATATACGCCCGGAGATGTACTTCAACTGCGCAAGCTATGATTCTGTTACAAAGAAGACCATTAACTATGCTGATCCTTCTGGGCAGAACATCAACTACGAGGTCAATTTCTCCCAGACCATGAATGTCAATACCCAGGCCAGAGATGCATTTGATACTGATATCTACAGGACTATCGATTATATAAGCCAGTCGGTCGAGGATGTTACAGATCTTGAAAATAAGATCGAAAAGGCAAAGACCATGATCAATAATGAGACGGACGCTGAAAAAAAGTCTGCTCTGAATGATTACCTGGATACGCTGAACGTTGAATATGCTTTAAAGAAACGCGTTATGACAGAAGCTTTCGGTAAGGGTCTTACAATGGTCGATAAGACCGGCGATAAGCTTAATGAGCAGGTTTCCATCTTAGGCTCCAAGTACAAGAGAGTCAAGCTTACCCATGATAAGCTCATGGATCAGCAGGTCGATACCAAAGAGAAGATGTCCAATAACGAGGATATGGAGATCTCTGATTCATATATTGCCCTGAACGAGGCAGACAACCTCTATACAGCATCACTTTCTGTAACAGCAAAGATCTTACAGAATTCGCTTTTAAATTATCTGTGATCCGGAGTAAGATTTTTTATACCCGCATATTCTGACGTAAATCTCAATGGTATTTCTTGAAAGGAAGCTGAAAATAGAGTAATATTTTATATATGATGCGGAGTTTATGGAAAATGTTAAACGCATAAAGCCGCAAGCGGGATGCGTAATAACTTTTTCCCGGCAAATAAGGAGGAGAAGGAAATGGTAATAGATACAAGATATTTTGGCAATATAGATATGCCGGATGACAAGATAATCCATTTTGAGAGCGGCATACCGGGATTCAAAGAGTATAAGGATTATGTCCTGCTTTATGATATTGATAATGAGGAGCACTTCTTCTCGTGGCTGCAGTCTGCAGAAAACAAAGACCTTGCCTTCCCTGTTATCGACCCGGCAAAGATCATCACTGATTATAATCCTGTCCTTGAAGACGGACTTCTTTCAAACCTCGGAGAGTTCGAAGAGGAAGACCTTGTAGTGCTTCTCCTGGCTACAGTTCCGGCAGGACATCCGGAAGACACTACAGTAAATATCAAGGCACCGATCATTGTAAATTCAAAGACACGCCTGGGTATGCAGATAGTAGCAGAGAATCCTGAGTATGTAGTTAAGTACAGGATCGTTCAGGACAATAAGAAACAGGAGCAATAATAAAATTGGCAGTTCGCCTGTTTAGAATGACAGGTTACTAAAAGAAAAGGAGGTCTGTTATGTTAGCATTAGCAAGAAAAAAGAATGAGTCGATTATGATCGGCGACGATATAGAGGTAGTCGTACTTGATGTAAAGGGTGATCAGATAAAGATCGGCATCAACGCCCCAAAGTCAGTTCCTGTATACCGCAAGGAGATCTATTCACAGATACAGGATGAGAACCGTAAGGCAAGTGCACCGGTCGATGTGAATAAACTTGATGCAGCGTTCAGATCAGAGCGATAATAACGCTCCGGGAAGTTTCGAAAATTAAGTAAATAATTTTCTTGCCCGTTTTCGTATTATGTGATAATATATTATTAACTAAGTGTCGATATAGTAGATGAATAGTTTACCGGCACTTGTGTTTTATGTTTTTTACTGCAGGTAAAGCGGTGCAAAGGCTGCATGGAAGCAGTACACCGCGAATTTATTTAATCACATGGAGGTGGTATGTATGCAGGTCAGCCCTATTTCAGGAGCCGGTGCATCACAGAGCGTGGATCCTGCCTATGATCAGGCAGCAGCCGAGCAGGCAGTGCAGATAAGATTACCGGGCTCAGGTTCCGGAAAAGTCTCTGGAGATGTTAAGGTAAGCACAGGCAATGACAATGATGATCAAAAGGACCCTGTCATCGATCTCGATGGCAAGAAGAAGGATCCGGCAGATTCATCGATCGATTCAGCAGTTTCCAATCTTAATTACAAAATAAAGCCGAGCCGTACAAGATGCGAATACTCTTATGATAAGCCGACAAGGATGGTCTCTATCAAGGTCTTCGACGATGTATCAGGCAAGCTCATCCGTGAAGTACCGCCGGAAGAGTCATTAAAGATGCTTCAGAAGATGTGGGAGATCGCGGGAATACTCGTTGACGAAAAAAGATAAAGGCGATAGATATGAGTAAAGCAGAGCTTTATTTGTATTTGTCGTACGAAGTTTTCCATAAGCTGATTTTAAAGATTTTTCGTCCGTTAAGTACATTAAGTATAAGAATAAAGGAGAATAATTATGGGAATAAGAATGTCTGGTCTTACTTCCGGTATGGATACTGAGTCTGTTGTCAGCGCACTTATGGCAACTCAGAAGCAGAAGCAGACCAAGATAAAGGGAAACAAGCAGAAGCTTGAGTGGAAGCAGGAGGCGTGGAAGTCTTTGAACACTGACCTCTATGGCTTCTATACAGGTGCTCTTTCAAAGGCTAAGATGCATGGCTCATATAATACTAAAAAGGCTTCTGTATCAGATCAGAGTCTTCTTAAGGTTACAGCAGGAAATGATGCTGTAAAGGGCGCAACTGCTATAGAGATAAAGCAGATCGCCAAGGCCCAGACTGTTACAAGCGGCAAGGTCAGGGGCGCTGATGGCAGCAGACATTATGTAAGCTCCTCTGATAAGCTCACTGATCTTGGCATTGATGAAGGCACTGTATTAAAGATCGAAACATCAGACGATGGCAAGACAACGTCCGGAGAGCTTACAGTAACAGCAGATACCACTATCAATGATTATGTAAATGCTTTGAAGAAGAACGGCCTTAATGCTTCATATGATTCAGATCAGGGCAGATTCTTTATAAGCTCCAAGGAGAGCGGCGCTGACCATACGTTTAAGCTTTCAGCGTCTAAGGACGGGAATGCTTCAGATGCCCTTACATATCTGGGACTCGATTCAACAGTTGATAATATTGCAAAAGCTGAAGGATCTGATAAGAATGGCATGGTAGTTGTTGCAAGTCAGGACAGTGAAGTTGTCATGAACGGTGCTACGCTTACAAGCTCATCAAGTACACTTAAGGCTAACGGTCTTACACTTGATCTTCTTGGAACTACAGCAGCCGGCAAGACTGTAAATATCAACGTTTCAGACGATCCTGATTCTGCATATGATACAATTAAGGATTTTGTTGACAACTTTAACTCACTTCTTACTACTATGTCAGAAAAGTACAATGCATCTTCTGCCAATGATTATGATGTACTTACTGATGATCAGAAGAAAGAT
This sequence comes from Lachnospiraceae bacterium, assembly GCA_036343175.1. GTDB lineage: Bacteria > Bacillota > Clostridia > Lachnospirales > Lachnospiraceae > JAEEJA01. The sequence goes on along the minus strand of JAZASR010000003.1, from coordinate 116,187 downwards.
ATGTCTGATGAGGATATCAAAAACTGGAATGATAAAATCAAAGGGTCGCTTCTCAGAAGAGATGATACCCTGGAAGGACTTATCTCCACTTTCCGTGATATAACATCGGAGTCTGTCAAGGTCAATGGCAAGAGCTATTCATTATCTTCACTTGGCATCACGACTTCCAAAGACTGGAAGGAAGGAGGCCTTCTCCATATCCACGGCGATGAGGACGATGATGAGTATTCCGACGATAAGAATACATTAAAGACTATGCTTTCAAATGATCCTGATACAGCAGTCGAGATCATCACCCAGCTTACCGGCAAGCTCTATGACAAGATGCAGGAGAAGATGGGCAAGACAAAGCTTTCATCAGCTATGACATTCTACAATGATATAGAGATGAGAGACCAGATCAACGATTATAAGAAGGAGATCAGCGACTGGGACGACAAACTTGCAGATATGGAAGAAAGATATTATTCACAGTTCACTAACATGGAGAAGATGCTGTCTGAGATCAATGCAAAGCAATCACAGCTGTCAGGGCTTCTCGGATAATATCTGTGATCCGATTTTGTAATGGCAATAAAAAGCTCCCTTTAATTTAAGGGAGTTTTTTTATTATTGTGTGATATATTATTAATAATAAAGACTTTTCGACCGATATAATATATAAAGTTATAAGATCCACGACTGGAGGTAGAAGATATGCCAAACTATCGCAATGCGGCAGCAGTATATAAAAAGAATTCCATTGAGACAGCATCGCCGGCCCGTCTTACCCTCATGCTCTATGACGGGGCTATAAGGTTTGCCAATACAGCACTGGAGGGCTTCGACGATAACGATTATTATAAGATCAATACTAATATACAGAGAGTAGAGGATATCATAGTTGAATTCAGAGAGACACTGGATATGAAGTATCCCGTAGCAAAGGACTTTGACCAGGTCTATGATTATATATACAGAAGACTTGTTGAAGCAAACATGCAGAAGGATAAAGCGATACTTGAAGAGGCCCTGGGACATATAAAGACCATGAGAGAGACCTGGGTAAAGGTAATGAAGGCCAACAATGTATCATGATGATTCGTTCTTATTTCTCAGATCAAAAATAGGAGGGATTATTACATGAGCAATACCTCAGTTTATGCAGATGCGCTTGTGACATCTCTTAATGAAAAAGCTGCGGTCATGAAACAGATATATGATGTTTCAGTCAGCCAGAAGCGTCTTCTGATGGTGGATGAATTCGATATGGATAAGTTTGAAAAGTCTGTCAGCAGAAAGGATGACCTTATATTACAGGTCCGGAAGCTGGATCAGGGCTTTGATGATATATACAGTAAGGCGGGTCCTGATATTAAGGAACATAAGCAGATCTATAAAAAGCAGATATTAAAGATGCAGACTGCCATAACCAATATATCAGATTTTGCCATGAAGATCGAGAAGCTCGAGAAAGAGCTTAAGAAGCTCTTTGAGACAAGGATAGCGGCCGAACGTAAAGAAATATCCGACAGGAAAAAGTCAGTAGCCACTGCCGGCAAGTACTATCAGAACATGGCAAATCAGCATCAGGAATGGCAGTCCTACTTCATGGATCAGAAGCAGTGAAGGGAGAAGAACATTGGAAGAACTTAAGACAGAAATCGATGACCTTGCTATTGAGATAGAGAAGAACTGTGATCTCTTTTATGAGCAGCAGAATGCTGATGCTTTGGAAGGTTTTTTAAAGGTTATATCCGGGGTGACAGGTCTTATGGATAAGGCTTTTCAGTATAAGCAGGAGCATCCTGACTTTGCATTCGATGAAAAGCAGATCACAGAGACCTTGAATGAAGCAGCGGATGCCCTTCAGGATACTGATCTTGTGCTTCTGGCAGATATCATGCAATATGACTTCTCTGATATCTTAAGAAACATGAGTCAGACGATGTAAAAATATATATTTTTTTCAAAAAAGGCTAAAGCTTTTTTGAAATGGTACGATATAATAAATGTAGGGAAGAAAAGGCAGTGAAATGTTCTTGCATTTATTAAATATTACTTGCTTTCTTTCTTACAGAGTGTTATTATTTTTATGATCTTAAAGGGTATCCTGTTTAAGGGACCTTTATGATATATGTTGTACAACAGGTACGAGGATGTACGGATCCATAGTGCCAACATCATCACACGCCGGTAAGGATACTGGCAGAATTTATGTTCAAGGAGGACAAAACTATGATAATACAGCATAACATGACGGCATTGAATGCCAACAGACAGTTAGGAGTTACTGGTAAAAACTTCGCAAAGTCAACTGAGAAGTTATCTTCAGGATACAGAGTAAACCGTGCAGCAGATGATGCAGCAGGTCTTTCAATTTCCGAGAAGATGAGAGGTCAGATCAGAGGTCTTAATCAGGCTTCCCGTAACGCTCAGGATGGTCAGTCACTCATTCAGACAGCTGAGGGTGGTCTCGCAGAGATCCACAGCGTACTTCAGAGAATGAGAGAGCTTACTGTTCAGGCATCTAACGATACCTATGTAACAGCTGATCGTCAGTCTATCGCAGCTGAGCTCCATAAGCTTACATCTGAGATCGATCGTATCGCTTCTCAGACACAGTACAACACCATGGATCTTCTTACTGGTAAGTTTACAAGCAAGGGTCTCCAGGTTGGTGCTAATGCGGCTCAGGGCATCAAGTTCAGCATTGCTACTATGAGCGCTGCAGGACTTTCTGTCATTGATTCGGCTGTAGCTGCGAAAGTTTCTACCGGAAATAAGTTTTCTACAATATCAAAGCTTATTTCTACTGTTGATAAGGCTCTTACAAAGGTTTCAAGAGCTAGATCAGAGCTTGGAGCACTCCAGAACAGACTTGATCATACTATCTCCAACGATGACAATGAGGCTGAGAATCTTCAGTCAGCTGAGTCAAAGATCAGAGATGTTGATATGGCTTCTGAGATGGTACAGTACTCAAGCCTCTCTATCCTTCAGCAGGCTGGTCAGTCAATGCTCGCTCAGGCAAATCAGTCAACACAGGGCGTTCTTTCATTACTCAGATAATTTTAGAATACCTGGTATTATCAAAGCTAACAAGGCAGGGGACAGCTTCCTTAAAGGAGCTGCCTCCTGTTTTTTATTTAAAGTTCTTCGGAGGCAGATAAATTCATGGATACAGCAATCTATAATAAAAATATTGAGGCATTAAAGGAATACAGACGACCATTCTATGATAAGTTCTTAGAGGATAAGGAGACAGAGGCCTATAAGAAACCTGGAGAAATAGAAGAAGTATGTAAAAGCAGAGCCAGGGATGGTAATTATTACCTTTCAGTAAAGACAGAAGATGGTAAGGAAGTCCGCTTCAATTCCTCATACAGACCTTTAAAAGAAGCTGAAAAGTGGGCTGATCAGTTCAACTATACATATCTCGATATCAGGGCCGTCATATATGGTATCGGCAGCGGGATCTATCTGCAATTTCTGTTAAAAAAGCTTCCTGAAGACAGCCTTGTGCTGATATACGAACCTGATCTGTGGTTTTTTGACCAGATAATGGGGCTTTTTGATATCTCATTTATTCTTTCTGATAAGCGTGTGGTGATATTCACTTCGCCTATGGAGCGCTTATTTAAATATTATCTTTTAGCTACTCAGAATTATTCAGGTTTAAATACCGGTATTACTTCGGTAAGCCTTGGCTATGACAAGCTATTCAGAGAAGACAGTGTGGAGATATTCTATAAAGATATCGATGATTCCAATGAGACTATTATCGTCAATATGAATACTACTTCACACTTTGGCAAAGCCATAGCTCTTAATGTTATCAAGAATCTTAAATTCATCAGACAATCAGCAGCATTGTCTGAGGTGAAAAAAGAGATCCCAAAAGACATGCCTGCAATAGTCGTTGCTGCCGGTCCATCACTGGATAAGAATATAGACGCCCTTAAGAAGGCAGAGAAAAAAGCTTTTATTCTTGCTACAGATACTGCTGTGAGGCAGCTTATTAAGCATGATATCCGTTTTGATGCCATGATCACAGTAGACCCTAAAAAGCCGGATAATTATATTTCCGACCCAATATGCAAAGATGTCCCGCTTTTTTGTGTGATAGAATCCAACCCTGCTATTATGAACTTCCATACAGGGAAAAAAATATTCTGTCTTGGTACTGATCTTATTGACCTCATTTATGATAAATATGGAATTGAAAAGGCCCAGTATTTGACCGGCGGGTCTGTTGCAACCGCAGCTGCAGGTACATTGAATTACCTGGGCTTTAAGAATATCATTCTGGTTGGACAGGACCTGGCATATAACGGAAATATTACTCATGCAGGAGGAGAGGTTTCCAGGATCAATGATGAGGAAAGCAGTATTACATATGTGGATGGTATTGATGGCAATAAGGTAAAGACCCGCTTTGACTGGAAGTATTATCTTGACTGGTTTGAAAACTATATCAGGAGCAATCCGGATACAAATTTCATAGATGCTACAGAGGGAGGAGCTTTGATTCACGGTTCAGAGGTAATTACTCTGGAAGAGGCCCTGGATAAATATTGCGATCACGAATTTGATTATAAAAAATTCCTTTCTGACTTCAAGCCGACTTTCGATGAGGACCAGTACAGTGAAATAGCGGAAGACCTTAAGAAATTTCCAAGGCAGCTTTCAAATATAAGAGAAAGAGTTGAAGACGGCATGAAGATCTGTGAGGACACACTGAAGATAATTGATAAAGATCATACAGATAGAAGGATAGATAAGAATATCCACCATTTAAAGAATATCAATAATTTTATTGATAAGCAGGCGATCATGGTTCTGATATATCAGATGATAAATGAAGATATCCAGATGCCTTTCTTTAAGCTCAATACCATGACTGAGGATGAGAAGGCCAATAAAGAGCAGGCAGTCACAACAGCCAAGGTATTATATGAGGCCACACTTAAGAATTATGATGTCCTGATGAATGCGTTAAAAGAGATCGGACTTGCCTCATGAAGCTGGTACTGCCTTTTGTCTGATAAGTTAATATTTGGAGAATATAAGATGGATAATAAAGCTTTAAAGAAAATTATCGATGATGTCGTAACGTTATATCGTGGTCATGAGAGTGAAGAAATAAAAAAAGAGATATCTCAATTGTTAACCAGCTACAGAGGAGATCCTTATAAAGATATATATGATATGACATCAGATAATAAGGACCTGTGCATACTTATATATAATATTATCATGTATCTGCATGCTGATCCTGAATGCATAAACAGTCTTTTGAAGATCCTTTCCGAACATGAGCTGCCATATCAGGCTGGAGTTTTTCAACATTTTGTAATTGATGATTTTTCTTTTGCCTTAAATATTAAATTTGATAAAAGATCATATAAGGAGATGGTCGAATATCAAACCGGCTCATTTTGCCGTCAGACAGGTTTTAATTATGAATATATAGATGCAGATGACAGATTTAAGAACAGGGTGATTCTCTCAACTAATCAGCTCTTAAGCGAAAAGCATGCGCCGAGCAAAATAGTCTTTGATACAGCATATACATTAATAAAATACTTTGATATCGATGTAAGAATATTGGTACATGCAGCAACCTTTAAAAAGGAATTTCTTGCTTATATGCTGCCGGCACCTGTACCACATTACATCAGTAATTATAATGGCGATTTTCATATTACCTATAGGGGTATAAAAATATCGGGTTTCCAATTCGATATTTCTTCTTCATCTCCGGATGATATAATCAGAGTCTACAATAAGATAATTGATTTTAATCCGCTGTTCGTATGGAATATCGGAAGAACAGACTTATTTTCAGAATCCATAAAGCTTATCACATCATATGCCGCTATGCCTTGTGTGTCTGGCTTTGAACTATCCGATGCAGATTATCTTATCAGATATATGAAGCATCATAACGATGATGATGCAGAAGAAGAAAAACTGTTTAAAGGATCCGGGAAGCAAAGAATGATAAGTATCGGTTATGCAGGACTTTCAGATCAGATGATAAATGATCACGATTATTACGGAAATAAAGATGATGTGGTTTTTGATGAAGACAGAATCGAAACTCCTGAAGCGGCTCCGAGAAAAGAACTTGGATTGCCGGATGATAAATTCCTTATTGCACTGGTCGGCAACAGGCTTGATATTGAAATAAATCATGAGTTTATTTTACTCATGAAAGCAATTGTAAAAAAGAATCCTGAAGCGGCTTTTGTGCTGATCGGAGAAAATAAGCTCACATTTGATGAAGACTTAAATAACAGGACCTTTAAGCTTGGATACAGGGCAGATTATCTCAGGGTCATAAAGAGCCTTGATCTGTTTCTAAACCCCAATAGGGTCGGTGCAGGAGGAGGAGGGACACGCGCTGTTTATGAACGGACACCTGTTATTACACTCCCTGGCTGCGATGTGGCAAATACACTTTCTGATGATTTTAAAGTTGATTCATATGATGAGATCCCATCCCTGGTATACAGGTATATTCATGATGCGGAATTCATGAGCTCTATGAAGAAAGAATGCGACAGAATGCGTATTCTGTCAGAGAAAACTTCAAATCTTTCCAGTTATTATGATGCCTTTAAGCAGATATCGACGGACATCCTTAACAGTATTTCATGAAGATCTTTGTTAACTGTTATAGATATCTTTCATTCTCTCCCAATATGCCTTCTGGTCAGGGGAAGGATCATATGCATTATCTATCATGGATCTCATATATTTGTCTCCGTTTATATATGCAGGTGTTTTATGAGCCCTTTCCTGATCAGGTACATAAGCTTTTAATGATTCCTGCAGAGAAAAAATATTATCGAGCAGTATATTGTCGAATCTGGTCAATATTATATATATGGTATTCAGATAATCTGTGTGTATGTATCTGTCAATAATGAAGTCACCATAGTCTTTAAAGAGAGCATTTTCTTTGAACCATCCCATGAGCATATCTGATATCTTTATCCTGTCGAGCTGACCTGTATCGTTCCTTCTGCTTACAGTTGATGCAGGGTTATAGAAATAATGGTAACAGATCTTATCAGCTATATAAATACTTCTTAACTTAAAGCTTATTACAGGTCCTAAGTAGTTATCTTCGTAAGTGATGCCTTCCGGAAAATACAGATCATTTTCCATTATAAATATCCTTGATATGATATTATTGATGAGTCCGCATGGTATGCCCACATTTTTAATAAATTCCTCTCTGCTGTCATTAGTATCAATGGTTATCTTTTTATTAAACGGCAGCTTTTTTATATTAATATCACGATAATTGCCATTTCCTGTATCTCTTCCATAAAGGCCGCATACCATATCGCATCTGTTCTTAAGCATGGCATCCATGAGGATTTCCAGTGCATCGGGATCTATCCAGTCATCTGCATCAAGGAAATACACATAATCGGTCTTTGCTTCCTTAATGCCAATATTTCTGGCGGTCCCCTGCTTTCTGTTCTTCGCAAATGATATTACTGTTATCTGGTCAGGGTAATGTCTTTTCCAGAAATTAAGGTGCTTAAGGGTATTGTCTGTTGAGCAGTCATCTATACAGATGATATCAATATTCTCTATACCTATAGTCTGCTTTGAGAGGGATCTTAAGCAGCGGTCGACATATTTTTCCACATTGTAGCATGGAATTATTACAGTAAGCTTTTTAGTATTATAACCCGTATTCTCCATTTCATCCTGATTATCGGTGTACTTATCAGAACCATTAATTTCGAAAAAATGAATAATTTCTTTAAGGATCACCGGCTTCATCCCATCTATAAGAGCACCGCCTTCTGTAGCGTCATAAAAACCTGTCCGGCAGTTATTCCCTTTAAGGATGGCTATCTCACGTTCGAACCATTTCCTGTATTCATTGAGATTCTTTGCAGTATAAAGAGTTTCCCCGTTTATTCCTTTGCAGGTGATTGATGACTGTCTGATATCGCGCATATCGGCTGTATCTGATGCGTGGGCACGGTTATTTGTATATGCCAGGTCAAGACCTGTGAAGACGATATTAGAGGCCCCGCAATTTACAGCAAGTGAAAAGGCGCTTGTAGCAACAGAGCCGCCGGTATCGATAGTGAAGGTATCGGTGATTTCTGCTTTTTCTTCAGATGGTCTGAATCCCTTCTGGAATATCATATATTTCTTTGTACATGGGTAATCTTTAACAGTCTTATGGAAAGCTGTCGCAAGGAATATAAGGGGTACTTCTGCAGCCGGAGATTCTTTGTCCAGCCCGCTTATCTGAGCATATGTCGGGCTGCCGGGGTCGGTTATGATACAGTAGTCTGGCAATATGCCTCTTCTTAACAGCTTCTTAAGTACTGTTCCAACGCATATTAGACGGGAGTCGGTCTTATCGATATCTGCCAGTTCTTTATAGTTCCTGTCAAGTGAAGGTCCTCCGGCGGCAATGAATATATTCTTCCCTTTCAGATCAGCTGCAAGAGTTTTAAGATCTGATAATGGCAGATCCTGATTGAAGGAAAAATTGCTGTATAAGCTTGAATCTGAGCTCGATGCCGATATCATATTGGCATAGTAGCCCTGCATGCCTGACTTTACAGCGCTCTCACGCATTGCAGAGAGTGATGGAAGATGGATAAGGAATTCTGAACTGTCATCTGATATATACCTGGTGATAGATTTGTGATTGGTAAATATAAAGATGCTTAACCTGTCCCTATGTTTCGATTCACAAAGAGGGTAATAGTAAGCAAAAAGCTCTGTTATGTAAGGATTAGTTTCAAGTATTGTTATGGTAATATTCGGATCCTTATCAAGCATCTGAATACATGCAGAAAATGAGGCAAGGCCATAGATGTTATAGTGCTTTGCTCCTCTTTTATACCATGAGTCGCAAAGAGCTATTGCTTCCTGTGCTGTTGAATTATTGCTGATAAGATAGTGAGCCTTTTTAGTGCGGATATCTGTGTACCTGAAGGTAATATCACCAAATGAAGTAAACTCGGCTGTAATTCCTGAAGAAAGGAGGGTTTCAGTTCTTTTTTTAATATCTTCAAATGTTCTTTCGGAAAGTCCCTCAGGACTGCAGGCTTCTTTTGCAATGTTATTCCTGAATATCTTTTCAACAGTATCCGGAGAATTTTTATACAGGAGCTGAATATTCTTACAGATCCTGTCAGGTATGAGGACCGGCTCCTGAAGGGATCCTGCAAGGCTCTGATTGATGCTGTTCAGAAAAGGCAGCAATGCACTCTCAAGATAATCGCATGCAAGTACATAGTCATCCGCCTGCTGACTTTCTGTGATCTGGCTGAATATGGACAGGCCCTCTTCAGCCGTTTCCAATCCAATATATTCTGCATTTTCAGAATATGTATCCATAAGGCTTGAAAGACCGTGGGTAAAGCCGAGGGTGTCTCCTCTGCGTCCGCAGTTAACGGCTTTCAGACAGTATTCCTCCATAAGGCAGATATTTTTTCTCAGGTTTTCTATGTTTAACAGTTCATTTGAGATCATTTCATTATTCATTCCTTTTCTCCTGATATTATCCATATTTTTACAGGTTTAACGTACAAGTCATTTTATTATAGTATAAGTCATTTGAAATTATTTGAAAATAGTCAGATTTTAAGCAAATATACTTTGTTTTCATTGAAAAAGGTAATGATTTGGAATAAAATAGAAAAAGCTTAAGATAATATCAATAGCTATTAACCATTGGGAGGTATTTAATGATGCTTAACGGAAAAACTATCCTTGTAACCGGAGGTACAGGCTCTTTTGGCCACCACTTCGTAGAGTATGCTCTCAAGCACTATGAGCCAAAGAAAATAATCATTTATTCAAGAGATGAGTATAAGCAGTTCGTAATGGCCAATCAGTATAAAGACTACAGCAGGGTACTGAGATTCTTTATAGGAGATGTACGTGATCAGGAAAGACTTGAGATGGCTATGAAGGGTGTTGATTACGTTATTCATGCTGCGGCCCTTAAGCAGGTACCTGCCTGTGAATACAATCCTAATGAAGCTATAAAGACCAATATTAATGGAGCCATGAGCGTTATAAATGCATCACTTAAGACCGGGGTCAGGAAGGTAGTGGCTCTTTCCACAGACAAGTCAGTTCATCCCGTGAACCTCTATGGCGCTACAAAGATGGTTTCCGATAAGCTCTTCTGCGCAGCTAATGCATATTCCGGAGCCGATGGTACAAGATTTGCGGTCGTACGTTATGGAAATGTTGCCGGCAGCCGCGGATCAGTTATTCCATTTTTCAAGGGGCTTCTTGACAGGGGCGAGACTTTACTCCCGATAACGGACTACAGGATGACAAGATTCTGGATCTCACTCGAACAGGGCGTTGAACTCGTTATAAAGGCGCTTCATGATGCTTCAGGCGGGGAGGTCTTCATATCAAAGATCCCTTCATTCAAGATCACAGACCTTGCGGAAGCTATGCTGCCGGGAGTTAAGACACGAGAGGTCGGTATCCGTGAGGGTGAGAAGCTTCACGAGGTCATGATAACGACTGAGGACGCTCCCCGTACCTATGAGTATGAAAAGAACTATATCATCTATCCTAACTATACATGGTGGGATAAGACAACTATTATCCCCGGGGGAAAGCTTGTAGAGCCTGATTTTGAATATTCATCAGGAAGGAATAAAGAGTGGCTCACAGTAGAGGAACTGAGAGAAAGACTGAAAACGGATCTCGACAGACATTGAGTTTGATATTATGGCGGTGGGATAATTGCCGCAGTTCATTGGAAGGACTATAGTAAGGTATTTGAGATATCTATCAGAGTACTTTTGTATTACCAAAGAAAAATGCATTAGGCAGTCCCCTTTAAGGGACTGTCTCTTTTTATTTTTGATATTTCAGTACCTTGCCATTTGCCGGTGGAATTATATATGGTAATATACTTATGTAGTAATATATACAATCATTAAAGTAAAGGAGGAATATGGCTATGGCAGAAAAAGGGAAAGCATCAACAAGAGCCAAAAATAAATGGAACGCAAAGAATTATGATAGACTGGCAGTCGTGATCCCGAATGAAGGAAAAAATTTTTTAAAATCATTTTCCGAGCAGGAAGGGTTATCTGTAAATGCATTTGTCATTAATTCAATAAATGAACATGTTAATAAAGTAATTGGCAGGGAACTCTTTGTAAAGAATGAAGAGGGAAAAATGGTTCTGGACGTTGATGAAAGTATCTCACAGGAAACTGCTGCAGACACATATTCCAACGATAGATCTGCACAAATAAAAAGAATCAATGCTTATCGGGAAGCACTTTCCAGGATATACAAAAAAGGCCTTGAAGATCTTTCGGAAGACGACGATTGCAGCCCTCAGGCACCGACAGGAACGGAGAGTGACATTTAGATTTTATACCGATAAATTTTATAGATTGAAATAGCAGCCCTGTTGGATTAAAATAAATATAATAATGCTTATAATAGGCTATTGCTTATTAATGCTTTTTGAAGGAGTTCTTTACGATGACAGCGATCCGTGCCGATGCAAATGAGATAATAGCCACTGGTCATGTTATGCGCTGTATTGCTATTGCCGAGTGTCTTAAGGCACTTGGTGAAGATGTTGTTTTCATACTGGCAGAGGACAGGGAGACTAAAAGGATCACGGACCATGGCTTCGAATACAGGATACTGGGGTCTGTGTGGAACAGACTCCATGAAGAAGAGCATAAGCTTATTGCACTGCTTAATGAGATCGGGGCTGACAGGCTTCTTGTTGATACATATGCAGCTGATAAGTCTTATCTTGAAGACCTGCAGGCATATCTGCCGGTCTGCTATATTGATGACTTTGACAATGGCGCTTACAGGGTGTCATGGCTTTTGAATTATGGTTGTTTTGATCCTCATGAGTATGAGAAAAAGAGTCTGGCAGAGAAGACACTTGCAGGATACAGGTTTACACCGCTTAGAAAAGAATTCCGGGATGATGATATCCTGAGTAGGCGTGAAGAGACCGGTGATCTTATCAACGGGCAGAATGATGGAAGACTGGACGGTATGGAAATTAATGAAAGCAGCACAGCTCATTCGATAAGCGGAAAAGCTCCCCTGCATGAGGACTTTGTAAAGTCAATATTCATTACGACCGGTGGAACTGACAGGTGCAATGTAACTGAAAAGGTCCTTGATGCTTTTTTTTCTGATGATACATTCAATGATTTCCACGTTCATGTCGTGCTTGGCACTATGAATGCAAACCGTGACCGTATTATAAGCCGGTATCCTGACGGCGAAAAAGTAAATGGCATTACTGTACATATTTATTCATTCATAAAAGACATGTCGTACTTTATGAAGAGATGCACATATGCTGTATCTGCCGGTGGTACTACCCTGCTGGAGCTTTCAGCATGCGGTCTGCCCACTGTTGCATTTTCATTTGCAGACAATCAGGCAGGTGTGCGGGATATGGCTGAACACAATATACTTATAGATGCGGGAGACGCAAGGCGTGACCCGGAGATCGGAAGGACTATAGTAAAGCATCTGAAATATTTATATAAACATCCTGAGGAAGCATATAAACTCTCTCAGAATATGAAAAAGCTTGTAGATGGAAAAGGGACTTTGCGGATCGCAAGAGCCCTGCTCAGCTAAAAAAGGAATGCTTATGAAAAAGATATTATTAATTGCTCTTACCGCCGTAATGTCGTTAGGGCTTACTCTTACGGCATGCGGAAAGAAGGACGGCAGTTCGTCCTCGGAGGCCTCATCAATGTCTGAATCATCATCAGCCGAGACTTCCGGTTATATGAATAATACTTCGGAGGATAAGTCTGTAAACGATGATCCTACAGCCTCATCGGAAGTGACATCCGAGTCACCATCCCCATCAGAGAACTGGCCTGAGGGGAGTTCAGAAGGAAAGGATTCGGCTGGTCCAGGGACTGCTGATGACCCGACATTTAATACCGGTGAGAATAACAGTCAGGACCAGAAGGATATTGAGTCTTCACTTGATACAGCCCTTGATTCACTTACAGGATGGGGCTCTTCAGCAGGAAGCTCCCTTCGCTGCGCACAGGCATCAGTGACACTTATGCAATGGGTAAAGGATCACGACGTAGTGCGTATCGACAAGAATGAACTCAGAAAGTATGTATCTGCCTGGTATAAGAGCCAGAGCACTGATGAGCAGCCGGACATCATGAATAACATTTACGGTGTCTGTGATGATGCCGATCAGATACTTGGTAACTTTAAGGATTTTGAGCCTACACTTGAAGATGCCGGCGTGGCTTCAGCTGCAAAGGATGTATTGACTTCCGATACTATACAGGCCGACTGGCTCTACTTCAGAGACGTGCTCTTTGCTTCATTGTGATATTATATGATTCAGCCATGAAGGCTTTTTGCTGTGGGAGGAGAATATGAAACTTTATGACAGGATAAGTAAGGGCGGTGTCTACGTGATAGCTGAGATGTCAGCCAACCATGCAGGGAGTCTTGACTATGCCCTTAAGATCATAGAAGGAGCTAAGGATGCGGGCGCAGACTGCGTTAAGATACAGACCTATACGCCTGATTCGCTTACCATAGATTGTCATAAGGCTCCATATACCATTAAGGGCGGCCTATGGGACGGCATGAACTATTATGACCTTTATAGGCAGGCAATGACACCATGGGAGTGGACACCCGTTCTTATGCGTAAATGTAAGGAATGCGATATAGACTTCCTTTCAACTCCATTCGATAATAAAGGTGTCGACTTTTTAGAGGAACAGGGAGTGGAGTTCTATAAGATCGCTTCGTTTGAGATGATAGATATTCCTCTTATAAGACACGTGGCTTCAAAACATAAGCCTGTTATCATGTCAGTCGGCATGGGCTCTGAAGAGGAGATCTCTGAGGCAATTGAAGCTGCTCATGCTGAGGGGAATGATGATCTTGTGCTGCTCAAATGTGTAAGCCAGTATCCGGCCCAATACGCGGATATGAACCTGTCTGTCATACCGGATATGAAGAAACGCTTTGGAAAGCCTGTAGGTTTCTCTGACCATTCATTCGGGTCTCTGGCTGATATAGCGGCTGTGTCCCTTGGCGCCCAGGTGATAGAAAAGCACGTTTGCCTGAGCAGGGATATAGATACTCCGGATGCAGGCTTCTCCATGGAGATGAAGGACTTTAAGAGTATGGTCAGCGACGTAAGAAATACTGTAAAAGCTTTGGGAAAACCTACCTATGAGCTTACAGCCCATGAAAAGGATGGTCTTTCAGGAAGGCGTTCTCTTGTTGCTGTAAAGCCAATCAAGGCTGGAGAACCATTCACAGCAGAAAACATAAGGTCAGTAAGACCTGCTATAGGTGTAAAGCCCAAGTACTTCTATGAGCTTATTAATAGAAGAGCTAAGAAAGACTATGAATTCGGTGATCCGATCACCATGGATGAGCTTATGTGATTTACCGGAACAGCAATCATAGATAATAGTGATCGGATAAGTAAGATTAATTATAAATATTAAAAATATTAATAAGGAAGGTGTTTATAATGTCAGGAATAGCTATTATTACAGCCCGCGGAGGCTCTAAGAGGATACCGAAGAAGAATATCAGGGATTTCTGCGGGAGACCGATCATAGCCTATTCTATAGAGGCTGCCGTCAATTCGGGGATATTTGATGAAGTCATGGTATCGACAGATTCAGAAGAGATAGCAGATATTTCCAGAAAGTACGGTGCCAAAGTGCCTTTCATGAGGTCGGAAAAGACCGCAGGCGACTTTGCAACTACTGCTGACGTTATTTTTGAAGTACTCAATGAGTATAAGAAGCTTGGAATGGCATTTGACTGGATGGCATGTCTCTATCCGACAGCTCCATTCGTAACGGCAGAAAAGCTTAAAGAAGCTTACAGGATATTTAAGGAGTCAGGGGCAGAGGAACTGGAGCCGGTAGTCCCGTATTCCTTCCCGCCCCAGAGGTGCTTTGTAAAGGACGAGACAGGCACTTTTGTACAGTATAAATATAAGCAGTATATAAAGAGCAGATCCCAGGACCTTGAGAAGATGTACCACGATGCCGGACAGTTCTATTTCATCGACATTGCCGCATATACTGATTCCATTCTGAATCATGGTGAACTTGGCGGGTACGATCTTAAAATAGCTCCGCTTATACTTGATGATCTCGAGGTTCAGGATATCGATAATGAGACTGACTGGAAGCTTGCTGAGATGAAGTATAAACTGATGGCGGAGAAAAATGCATAATTCTTTAGTTCATTATATAGTAAGACTCAGGAGCTTAAAAAGTGCTGTTAAAGTAGATAATGGCTGGTTATTTTAAAAAAAGTGAAAAATCTGTGAATTAGCACTCACCTCTTGACAGTGCTAACAAGTAGTGATAATATGCCTTTATTATGAACAGAGACCATAGTTCTGTTCGTGATAAAGGCTTTTTTTCGCTGATCTTGTGCTGTGATCAGCCTGATGCCTTTTAAATGCTTTTGAAGTAATGTGACATATTCGTGGCTTTGGAAAGTTGAGGAAAATGCTTATGAATGAAATAAAAAGACCGCAGAAACCCTTTGTTTTCTATCTTGTAATTGCAGCGGTGGTGCTCCTGATACTTAATTATCTGGTCGTACCGACCATTTACAGCAAGGTCGTGAAGCAGGTGGATTATGGAACATTCATGGATATGACCGACGAAGAGAAGATCAGTGAGGTCGAGATCGGCGATACTTCGATCTCATTCAAGGACAAAGATGGAAATGTCTATGAGACCGGCAAGGTCGATGACCCTGAGCTTACTGACAGGCTCCATGATTCGGGTGCAAAGTTTACAAGAGTTATGACTCAGAGGAACTCGCCGCTTTTAAGCTTCATACTTACCTGGATAGTCCCTATTGTGATCTTCATGCTTCTCTGGAGATATATTAGCAAGAAGATGATGGATAAGATCGGCGGCCCTGACTCCATATCATTCGATAACCTTGGCGGCGGCTTCGGAGGTCTTGGAAACATGGGAAAGAGCAAGGCACGTGTATATGTGAAGAGCTCGGACGGTATTATGTTCAGGGATGTGGCTGGTGAGGACGAGGCCAAGGATAACCTAAAGGAAATAGTAAGCTACCTGCATGATCCGGGGAAGTACAAAGACATTGGTGCTTCCATGCCTAAGGGCATCCTCCTTGTAGGTCCTCCCGGAACAGGTAAGACCATGCTTGCAAAGGCTGTAGCCGGTGAGGCAGGAGTGCCATTCTTCTCCATATCCGGTTCTGAATTCGTCGAGATGTTCGTGGGCATGGGCGCTTCAAAGGTCCGTGACCTCTTTAAACAGGCCAAGGAAAAGGCTCCCTGTATAGTCTTTATCGATGAGATCGATACTATAGGCAAGAAGCGTGAAGGCGGAAATATAGGCGGCAATGACGAACGTGAGCAGACCTTAAACCAGCTCCTTACAGAGATGGACGGTTTCGAGGGAAATACCGGCGTCATAATCCTTGCAGCTACAAACCGTCCTGATTCGCTTGATCCTGCTCTTACCCGTCCGGGCCGTTTCGACAGGAGAGTACCTGTGGAGCTCCCTGACCTTAAAGGACGTGAGGATATACTGAAGGTCCATGCCAAGAAGATAAAGATCGCAGACAATATAGACTTCAATAAGGTTGCAAGGATGGCGGCAGGTGCTTCCGGCGCGGAGCTTGCAAATATAGTAAATGAAGCAGCTCTTAAGGCAGTCCGTGAGGGCAGGCGTTATGCCAATCAGGCTGACCTTGAAGAGTCGATCGAAGTCGTAATAGCAGGCTATAAAAAGAAGAACCAGATACTTTCTGAAAAGGAGAAGCTCATAGTATCATATCATGAGGTGGGGCATGCCCTGGTCGCAGCACTTCAGACAAACTCTGCCCCGGTTCAGAAGATCACGATCATACCAAGAACCTCAGGTGCCCTCGGATATACCATGCAGGTCGATGAGGACGAGCATAACCTCATGAGCAAGGAAGAGCTCGAGAATAAGATCGCGACCCTTACCGGAGGCCGTGCTGCAGAGGAGCTCATATTCGGTTCTGTTACAACCGGTGCTTCCAATGATATTGAGAAGGCCACAAAGCTTGCCAGGGCTATGATCACACGCTACGGTATGGCAGAATTTGACATGGTCGCCATGGAGACCGTATCCAACCAGTATCTTGGCGGAGATGCATCTCTTGCCTGCTCGCCTGATACCCAGACCGAGATAGACCATATGGTCGTATCTCTTGTAAAGAAAGAGCACCAGAAGGCCTTTGACCTTCTTAAGGAAAACAGAAGAAAGCTCGATCAGATAGCTGAGTACCTGTACAATCACGAGACCATCACAGGCGAAGAGTTCATGGAGATCCTTAACCGTGATGAGCCGAGAAACTATATAGAAGCTAAGGAAGATAATGGTGATTAAGGCACATTGATAGCTGAAGCATATTAATAACTGAAACATATTGATAACATGTTCTATTGCAGAAGCAGATAAAGCAAATGAAAAAATAATCAGAATACAGACATTATGTATGTTTGTAATATAGTTTTACAGTGAAAAAACCGCCGCAGGCCGATAGATCCGCGGCGGTTTTTTATCTGAAGTTACTTCAATGTTAAATTGAAGTTGTTTTGAAGTGGTTATTGAAGTATATTGAAGTAAATACAGAAGTAACTTCAAAGACATGGCAAATCAGTGCTGTCATGGCATTTTGCTATAGCAGTGCTCATAAGTCAGGCGGGATCACCCAAAAGCCGGGAATAGCTGATTCAACCTATTTAAGGAAAAATATTCTGGGAATCTTGCTGATAGCCGTTAATAGTCGAAAAAGTATAATAAATTATGTAAATCATTCTTTATTATGGTATAATGAGCTTAAGTAATTGTATTCGAAATGGAACAGCCGCGGACAGGCTGTATTCACTTATATAAATGTTTGTAGCTGGTCCTTACGGGAGAATCCTTAAGGACATGGATCGATGTAAACGAAAGGTACGGAAAATGGCGGATCTGAAGCTTTATATGAAGGACCTGAAAAGGGTCCTTGAACTTAATAAAGAGATAAATTACGAAAAGCCCGAAGACGTTAAAAAGGTCCATAAGTGGGCCCTTTCCAAGGGAATTTTTAAGTCTGATCTCGGAAAAAGCTTTACAGACGGTCTTCAATCTATACTGGATAAAGATAAGACAAAGAAGTGTATAGTCTGCGGACGTGACCTTGATAATGATACCCTGGTCTGTCGCGACTGCCAGCAGAACGCTCTTGTAAGGCTGCAGGAGCAGATTCGTGATGAGAAAGAGGCTGAATCCGAAAAGGCTGCAAAGGAGGCTTTTGAAGCAGAAAAGAATACATCAGCTTCTTCAAACGCTGCGGCAGGCAATGATGCATCAGAAAGCTCTGCATCAGATAATGATACCCGGGGCATAAGTACTACAGGTGAAGGTAAAGACACAGCCGATAAAGCTAACGGCGG
The DNA here is from genome assembly GCA_036343175.1 of Lachnospiraceae bacterium. Classification (GTDB taxonomy): domain Bacteria; phylum Bacillota; class Clostridia; order Lachnospirales; family Lachnospiraceae; genus JAEEJA01. Next base: position 97,709 of record JAZASR010000003.1, on the reverse strand, counting down.
CAGCGACAGGGACAAAAGTAGTGCTTCAGAAGTTATAGATCAGCCGCGCAGTTCTTCTGTGAGTGAAAAGCTTCAGAAAGAGCTTATGCAAAGTGACCGTGAATCAATGAAGGCTGCGGGAAATAATGGACTCGGTTCAAAGGCACCGCTTGCCGGCGCTATAGTCGCCCTGCTTTTCATAGTACTTATAGTTGGCGCTGTGGTTTTTATAAAAGGAGCCAATGACAGGTCACAGAAGTCTGCAGAAAACGCGGTTACACCTGCACCGAATGCCTCGACTGCAGAGGTAAAGGCTGGATCTTCATCGGATTCGGCATCTTCAGCAGATACAGTTGTCAATGGTTCTTATATGACAAAGTTCGAAGGCAAAGTTCCTAAGAAGGATTTTATCAGCGTTCTCGGAGAAACCAAAGAGAAAGTGGAAGATACTTACGGAAAGCCGGACAGCGGTGATTACGTATATGTTTACAATAAAGGATTTTCATATATCATAAAGGGTTCAGGGCTTACAGCTACCTTCGTATCCCTTGACTCGGGAAAAGGGTCTCTTTTAGGAATAAAGATCGGTGACAGTCTTTCAAATGCGGATAAGTCATTAAGAGAGCTTGGAGCATCGCCGGCCTCAGCCAATACAGAGGATTCTATAGTGCAGTATATTACTGATGATCTGACGATCGACGTCCTGGTCGATGATAAGAATAAAGTATATTCGTTGAATGCGACTATCACAAGCAGTCTTGAATAAGATATTTATATCTTATTCAAGACTGCTTGTTGTTATGGAATAAGAAATTGTTTTGCTGCTTAATTCCAGAAAGATTTATTTCATTTTTTTGTATTGGAGGTGCATTGTGAATAATAGTCCGATATTTGTTACCAGATCATCCATGCCCCTGATGGAAGAATATTTTGATGAAATAAAGGATATATGGGACACTCACTGGATGACCAATATGGGGGATAAGCACCGTGAACTTCAGAAACAGCTTAAAGACTACCTGGGTGTAGAAAACATCGACCTGTTTACCAATGGACATATGGCCCTTGAACTTACTCTTCAGGCAATGAACCTGCAGGGAGAAGTTATTACGACCCCCTTTACATTTGCATCTACGACCCATGCTATAGTAAGGAATGGTTTGAAACCTGTATTTTGTGATATAGAGCCCGATAATTATACCATTGACGTATCTAAGATAGAGTCGCTTGTCACTGACAGGACCAGTGCCATAGTACCTGTCCACGTATACGGAAATATCTGCAGCGTTGATGAGATCGACAGAATAGCAAAGAAATATGGACTTAAGGTCATATATGATGCTTCTCATACATTTGGCGAGACTTACAGGGACAGAAGCCTTGTCTCTTTCGGAGATGCCTCTACATTAAGCTTCCATGCAACAAAAGTTTTCAATACAATAGAAGGCGGAGCAGTCTGCTTTAAGGATGAGCATTTTGGAGATGTTATAAAGGATCTTATAAATTTTGGTATCCACGGACCGGAGTCTGTGCAGAACATAGGGGCTAACGCCAAGATGAATGAGTTCTGTGCTGCTATGGGTCTGTGCAACTTAAGACATATTGATGAGGAGATAGAGAAGCGTAAGAAAGCAGCGGAAAGATATAAAGAGCACCTTGAAGGCATTGAAGGCATAAAGCTTTCACCGCCTCAGAAGGGCATGAAAGTAAACTATGCTTACTTCCCGATAGTGGTAGAGCCTAAGGTCTTTGGTGCTTCAAGGAATGAAATATTTGAAAGCCTTGCAAAAGAAAATATTCATGCCCGCAAGTATTTTTATCCTCTGACCAATACATTTGAGTGTTTCCACGGAAAGTACGATGTAGAAAAGACTCCGGTCGCACTGGCTGTAAGCAAGAGAGTGCTTACACTTCCTCTATATGCGGACCTTTCAATGGATGATGTGGACAGGATATGCGATATAATATTAAATTGCAGGAATTAATATGAGAGCAGCGGCCCTTAAGCTAAGGAAGAGTACTATTAAAAACAGTTATATAAAACAGTTATACAAATACATTAAATGTTAACGTTATATTTTGAGATGGAGGTATCGATATGATAAGAGATGCTTGTGGTTTGATCGCAGGGCTTAAGACATTATCTTTATATATAGATACTGATCATCAGCTGTGTATTGATATCGTAAATGATATTAATAGTTTTTCAATGGATAATGTTTCAGAAGAGGAGCTGGGTAAGATCAGGTCAGCATGCATCGAACTTTTATCTGAAAATGATTCATTTGAATTTAAGAATTATATCTATTCGTTTGAAAATATGGTTTTTCACGAGTATCAGCTTATGATCGACTGGATATCTTATCTTCTGGATTCTGATGCCGATTTTGAAGTATTATATCAATGCTATAATATTATTTCCAGTCTGAGTTTTCACCATCATAGCGAATACTCATCATCTGATTTTCTGATATTGACTACAAAATTATTACGGCATACCGTCGAAGTCGTTCAGTCTGAACTGCCTGCGAGTTTATTTGTTCCGATCCCCAAGGAAAAAAGGAATAACGATAAAGTTTTAGTAATTACCAGACAGCTGCTCACAGTTATGCATGGGCCTTCAAAGCATGCATTAGATCATTGCGCAGCGCTTGTAAAATATATGAAAAAAAATGTCACGCTGATAAATACCGCTGAGCTGGGGGGGGTCAGATAATAGCATTCTGTATAATCCGTTTAGATTTAATTATATTGATGAATACAAAGGCTGCCATTTATTGACATTTAATGGTGCATCATTTGATTTCATTCAGTGCGAAAATGACATGCCGAACTTAACAGAGATAAAAAGAATACTTTATCTGATAAGAAGATTTAAGCCTTCTTTTATTGTAGAGATCGGTACAGGAAGTCTTGTCGCAGGGCTTGCGGATAAGATAGTTCCCGTGCTCTCGAATGGTACCATGCATTCACTGATCGAGTCCAGCGCAGCCAGATATCAGACGATAGCCCGTACCCTTACCGATGAAGAAAAGCGTATGCTTCCTCAGCTTGGAATTACAGAAGATAATATCATCTTTTCTATGTTTACTTCTAAAGTTCGTGAAAAGACAGGCACTGTATCCCGTCAGATGCTTGGACTTCCTGAAAACGCGATAGCTGCAGCTTTGATAGGCAACAGGTTATCGGAGGAGGTAACGCCTGAGCTTATGTCTGTTATGATGAAAACTATAGATAATAATGATAATTTGTATTATATTATGTTTGGCGGTGTAAGTACATATGATAAACTGACAGAAGGTTATCTTCACAAAGATCATATTATTAATTATGGGCCAACAAATGATACTATTGCTGTATTTGAGCAATGCGATCTTTATCTTAACCCTCCAAGAGTCGGAGGCGGCATGTCCGCAATAGAAGCAATGGCCTGTGGTCTTCCTGCCATTAGTACATCATATGGCGATGGAGGAGTTGTGCTTGGAAAAGACTTTTGGGTAGATTCTTTAGGGTCCTTTGCTGATGAGATCCAAAGATATATCAATGACAAAGAATATTATGACAGTAAAAGAAGGATCGCTCTTGAAAGAGGCAGATATCTGCAGGATTCAGGGAGGGTATTTACAGATACCGTGAATGAGTTCTTAAAAAGGATAGACATGCAGGATCAATAAGATAGGCAACTTTTCAAAAATGGCGACTGCAAAGCTAAATGAATATGCTGATTGATATTATATAGTTTTATTATTATAATTTAAAAATGAAGAGGCACTGTAAATGAGTGGAAACAAGAGATTCAGGAAGATACGGGAAGAAGATCTTCCGATGATAATGGACTGGCGCATGAGGCCGAATATCACAAAGTATATGTATACTGACCCGAAGCTTACCCTGGAAGGGCAGAAAAAGTGGTTCGAGAAGATATCTGCTGATTCCAATAGTTTTTACTGGATATTCGAGGTCGATGGAGCTCCTATGGGGGTTGAGAACCTTGCAGACTGGGACAGAAAGAATAACAGCATCCATTCCGGCGGATATATAGCAGAGGCATCAGGCCGCGGTCTTGAAAATGTGCTTGATGTAAACATGAACCTCTTTAATTATGCATTTGAAGTACTTAAAGTTAACCGTCTTGCTGCAGAGATAATGGACAACAACATGAGTCAGTTATCCTGGATGAAGCGCTTCGGCTTCAAGGAAGAGGGCGTAGGCAGGCAGGAGATAATTAAAGATGGCCGGACCTTTGATATATATCACTTAAGCATACTTGCTTCTGAATGGCCTGAAGTCATTAAAAAGGTGCATTTCAACAGAATTGAGATAGAATAAAGCCTCTATATTTTGATCTTATTGATCCTGAGGCTGTTGATCAGGCAATAAAAAGTCTGTATAAAGAAAAAAGAAGAGTGGATATAGGTGGGGTAATAAAGCAGACACTCACTCCTGCTTTTGATATAGTCAGCGGGCAGGTGTTTACGGTAAACGGACTTCATATATAGTGAAAGAGTTTTATAAAGAGGATTTTAATATGTTACAAGGTAAGACAGCTGTAATAACAGGTACCGGGCGTGGAATCGGCAAGGCTGCAGCAATAGAATTTGCTAAGAATCATGCTAAGGTCTATGCCTGCATGAGAAAAGAAGATCCGGATCTTGAAAATGAATTCATCAAGACTGCAGAAGAGTATGGAACACAGATCATACCGGTATATTTTGATATTACCGACTTCAAGGTGGCAGCCGGAAAAATAAAAGAAATTGCACTTGATAATGAAAAGAAGATCGATATTCTGGTAAATAATGCCGGAATTTCTATTGCAGGATTGTTACAGATGACTCCAATGAATGAGCTTGAAGATACGCTCAGGGTGAATTTCCTTGCTCAGCTGAACCTGATACAGATAGTTTCAAAGTTCATGATGAGGAGGAAGTCGGGATCGATCATAAACGTTGCTTCAGTAAGCGGTCTGCATGCAGAAAAAGGGAGAACAGCATACGGCAGCTCAAAAGCGGCACTTCTTTTTGCGACCAAGTGTCTAGCCAGGGAGCTTGGCCCTTACTCTATAAGAGTGAATTCCATTTCCCCCGGATTTATTGATACAGATATGTGGAAGACCCGATCAGATGAGCTAAAAGAAAAAATTTTGTCAGAGACACCATTAGGAAGATTGGGACGGCCTGAAGAGGCAGCAAAGGTAATACTTTTCCTTGCATCTGAAATGTCCTCTTTTATTACCGGCCAGAATATTATAGTTGATGGAGGAAGGGATTCTCATCTATGATCGAAGATTTTCATAATTTTGAGCCATATTCGCTTGCCCATGATGATAAAGAAAAGCTTCTGCTTGCCAGGATGAATGAGCTTACAGCCTGGCATATGGAGCATTGTAAAGAATACAGGGATTATCTGAACGTTATCGGATATGATGGAAGACTGCTTAAAAGGCTTTCAGATGTTCCTTTTATACCCATAAGGATCTTTAAAGAGCTGACCATGAAGAGCATACCTGATGATCAGGTATTTAAGATCATGAAGTCATCGGGTACCAGTTCTCAAAAGCAGTCAAGGATATATCTGGATAAAGAAACGGCAATACTTCAGCAGAAGGTCCTTTTAAGGCTGATCGGTGATTTTGTAGGTCATAAGAGACTTCCTATGCTGGTTATAGATACCAGAGACATTATTCGAGACAGGAAACTCTTTACTACACGGGGAGCAACTATCATGGGACTTGACTTTGCAGCCCGTAAGATGGTATTTGCGCTGGACAGCAATATGGAGCTTCAGGTCGATGCAGTTAATGACTTCCTTGAAAAATACGGCAATGAGAAATTTCTCATTTTTGGATTTACATATATGGTCTGGCAGCATCTTTTTCAGAAAGCAAAGGAGCTTGGCCTGCACTTCGATATGAAAAACGGGTATCTGCTTACAGCAGGAGGCTGGAAAAAGCTTGTGAATCAGCATATATCAAATGAAGAGTTCAAAAATACAGGCAGAGAGGTATGCGGTATTAATCATTATGTCGATCATTATGGTATGGCTGAACAGACTGGTTGTATTTATGCCGAATGCGAATGCGGTCATCTTCATGCAAGTATATACTCTGATATTATCATTAGAGATTTCAAGAATTTCTCACCATGTAAACCAGGTGAGCGGGGATTTATACAGGTACTTTCGTCGCTCCCTCATTCCTATCCGGGACACTCTATCCTTACTGAGGATGAAGGAATGATACTTGGTGAAGATGACTGTCCGTGCGGCAGAAAGGGCAAATACATAAAAGTAATAGGCCGCGTTAAGAATGCCGAGTTAAGGGGGTGCAGTGATACTTATGCAGCAGAACACTGATGATAATATAATAGATAATATAATTATCTCATCTGAACCTGAATCCGGCAATAACTGGATACATAATTTTGATAAGCAGATAGAGTATCTTGTAGGTGACAGGACTGTCATCGAGGATGCTGAAAATATTCCTGCGCTTCCAATATTTTCTGACATAGCAGTTAAGTTCTTAAACTCACTTTCTGACAGATTATTAAAGAGCCATGAGGCAAAAAAGTATGGGGATGTGATATCATATGCCTTTTGGATAAGAAAAACAGAGATCAATAAATATGCTGAAATTTACAGAAAGTATCATGACAGGATAGGCCGCGGGCTTGCTTTTCATATTGCACCTTCCAACATACCTGTTCAGTTCGCAGTTTCAATGACTTTTTCTTTTATATCAGGGAATATTTCAGTGATCAAGTTGTCCGCAAATAAAGACTTTGAACAGGTGCATGTTATCTGCAATGCCATTAATAATGTACTTGAAGAGGATTGCCCCGAGGCAGCGCATTATATCTGTATACTCAGATATCCTCATATTGATGATATCACTGCCTGGATCTCGGGAAAAGCAGATATCAGGATGGTCTGGGGCGGTGACCATACAGTTGAAAGTATCAGGAAGATACCTATGCCTCCACGCTGCATAGAACTTGACTTTGCAGACAGAGCTTCGTTTGCATTGCTTGACGCTGATAAGATCGTTAAGACCGAAAAAGAGGACTCTGAAGCCTTTAACAGGCTTATAATTAACTTCTATACAGATACGTACTATTCTGATCAGAATGCATGCAGTTCATCAAGAATGGTAATCTGGGCAGGAAACAGAGTAGATGAGGCAAAGAATATATTCTGGACGGCGCTTGACAGGTATGTAAAGGAAAAATATCAGCTCAATGACGTATCTGGATCAGATAAGCTCCTTAATACTGCTGTCCTTTCTGCGATCCATCCTGAGGTTCGTGAAAGGCGTTCAGATAATTATATTGTGCATGTGAGCCTTCCGGAGCCATATGCTGATATCATGGAATATAAAGGTAATTGCGGATATTTCTTTGAATATGTTTCTGATGATGATGATTTCTCAGATATCCTTCCAATACTGAAAAAGGATATTCAGACAGTGACATTTTATGGAGAAGGTCTGTATGAAAAATTAAAGAGATTAGTAATAGAAAATGGAGTAAGGGGTGTTGACAGAATAGTCCCTGTAGGCAGATCCATGCAGCTTTCATACGAGTGGGATGGCTATGACCTGCCGCTTACGCTTTCAAGACTTGTAAGCTCGTTATAGGGAGGACAAAGGAAAAAATTATGTCATCCGAATATCATTTTACCATCCCGGGTCAGTCTTTTTGGGGCTGTAAGGAACCAAGAAATTTTGATGTTTATATATCGCTTCCTGATGATAAGGTCATAGAAGCATCCGACAAGCTGCCTGGGATATGTCTGGTGGTTTCCGGCTTCGGCGGTGATGCCCGCGCTCATGTTTACAGAAAGCTTCGCCGTCTTTTTTCCGATGAGAAAGATCTCGTCATCGTCCAGTGCGATTATTTTGGCTATGAATACATGGGGAAAGAGCTTGACAGAGAAGTTCGCCAAAGTGCGGAGAAGGTGAGATGCGATCCTTTGAGCATATTAAGTGAAGAGGAGTGGCAGGAGGCTTTATCCGATGAAAAGATAATTATCAGAAGTCATCTTACCAGTAGTGAGACTCCGGAAAACTTCTGTGAGATGGGCATTTTTCAGGCACTTGATTGTGTAAGAGCTCTTAAGAAGACCACTGAACTGCTTGAGTCTGCCGGCCTGAACTTTGATAAAAATAACATCATCGGATATGGCTTTTCCCAGGGAGCCTATCTGCTCTATCTCATCAACGCCATGTATCCGGATCTTTTTTCTCTGATCATTGATAATTCTGCCTGGTTTGTGCCGAGGTACTTTACCAGATACAGAAGGCTTTTTTGCGAAAGCCTTACTATTACATGCCCGGATAATACTAAAAGACACCTGCCTTTAGAGATACGTGAATATTTTCATGCATCTGACTTTATAGAAGATAAGGGAATATACGATTTAAGGACACTTTACACCCAATTTAGGAACAGGGCATTAATACTTTCGTACCATGGAACTTTAGATACCTTTATCAGTCTCGAAGATAAAAGGAATTTTCTTCAGCACGTAAATAATACAAAGCTGCACATTGTATCATCAGATAATATAGATGGAACTGTATTTACTTCTGCAAGGCACGGTCTTGGAACGGATTTCATTGAATTCTTCAGGAACAGCATTACTGATGAAAATATTGCGGCTGCAGGAATGTGTGCAGAGAAAGGCAGAGATCTGTGGAATGGTAATACACTATCGTCAGACATGTACTGTTACCATTTTACAGAGGATGGTACAGCAGTAAGGAAATTTACATGAAAAAACTTGTAAACCCGGTAAAGCTGCTGTCTTCAATGGTATTTATAAATATTATATGGACAAAAAAAGTTCCTAATTAGTATTCTTGCCTTAAATATTATCAGTGGTTATATCAAATTACAGCAAATGGAGGTATTGATCATGGATAAACCGGCAATAGCAGGCGGCAGGCCTGTCAGGACAAATAAGATATTCTATGGCCATCAATGGATCGATGAGGATGATATAAAGGCGGTCGAAGATGTACTCAGGTCTGATTACCTTACATGCGGACCTCAGACTGAGGCAGCACAGAGGGCTCTTTGCGAATATACCGGAGCAAAGTATGCAGTACTTCTTAACAGCGATACCTCCGCTCTTCACTGTGCCTGCATGGCGGCTGGCGTCGGGCCGGGAGATGAGATCATTACCACTCCGATCACATTTGCGGCCTCTGCAAATTGTGCCCTTTACTGCGGCGCACGGCCGGTATTTGCGGATATTGACCCTGAGACCTATGAGATAGACCCTGTGAGCATTGAGTCCCATATCAGTGATAAGACAAAGGCTGTTATTGCAGTTGACTACACAGGAGCTTTAGTTGACGCAGCGGCAATAAGGAAGATATGTGATGACCATGGTCTTGTATTTATAGAAGATGCAGCTCACTCGATCGGCTCAAAGTATGGAGGCATAAAAGTCGGTACCCTTGCTGATATGACCTGCTTTTCATTCCATCCTGTTAAGACCATAACAGCCGGTGAGGGGGGAGCGGTCCTTACTGACAATGAGGAACTTTATAAGAAAGTTCAGCTTGCCCATGCACATGGCATAACACATGATCCGGCTCAGATGCTTGACGGACCTCATGAAGGCCCGTGGGTCTATGAGATGATCTCCCTTGGCTATAATTACAGGATGACAGATATCCAGGCAGCCCTTTTATGCAGCCAGCTTAAGAAACTGGATAAATTCGGTCACAGGCGCCAGGAGATAGTCAGAAAATATGATAAGGCATTTTCAGAATATCCGGAGCTTATAATACAGAAGGAGTACAAAGAATCGGACTCCTACCGCCACCTGTATATACTGCATCTCGATCTTGATAAGCTCTCCTGTACAAGACGGGAGTTCTTCGATGCCATGAGTGCAGAGGGCGTACAGTGCCAGATTCATTATGTACCTGTATATTATTTCCCTTATTATCAGAAGCTGGGATATAAAAAGGGCATTTGTCCGAATGCGGAAGAATACTACAAGGGCATCATGTCACTGCCCCTGTATCCTAAGATGTCAGATGGGGATGTGAATGACGTGATCAGTGCAGTAACCAGGCTTGTCAGGTATTACCGCAGATAAGCTCAGGATAGTTTTTAACTGATCATCAGATGTCATTCAGAAAAGTTAAATGAGGAGATGAACGTAATAGATACTTTTGAACCAATAAGAACCCGGACATTGATGATATCCTCGCCCAGACTTAAGCTAAGAGAAATAAATGAGTCCGACGCTTGCTTTATAGTTAGCCTACGCTCAGATCCGGATATTTACAGGTATTTTAAGAACCCTCACGCTGTGACGTTGGAAAGTCATATAAAATGGTATAAAGATACATATTTGCCGGATAAGGACAGGATAGATTGGATCGCTTTTAAGGAGAATGAAGGAGGTGCGCAGCCAGCTTTGAGTGCTTCTGAGGGACGAATGACAGATGATCTTAAGGTGCGATTGACAGGCAGGTCAAAAGGTCAGTCGGTCGGTATTTATACGATCCGGAGGCTTTCATTATCTGAAGATAAAGAACCATATCAGCATGCAGATATATTTGAAATGGCTGATCCTGGAAATGTGCAGCAGCATCAAAAAGATGCGATCGAGATCGGATATATGACTGCAAAAGAGTTTCAGGGAATGGGTTATGCGAAAGAAGCAGTCTCCGCAATTATTGAATGGGCTGTTAAAAACTTTAATGTGAAAGAGGCAGTTGCTCTTATTCATCCGGATAATGCTGCATCTAAGGCTTTTATTAAGAATTTGGGATTTGCATGTTTATCGGAAAACAATGACGGTATGGAAGTCTATGAAAGCAGAGATATTCAACACTTCGGTTAATCCCGGCAACACATATCCTGATACAAAAGGTCATGCCGGAGATGAAGTTTTTACTATAATATACCTGATAAGATCGAGTATCATATATAAGACTCCCACTATCCCAACGACCATTATTAACATCCCCGGAATATACATCGCCTTTCCGGTGACATTGTACAGTCTTTCAAGAGGAGTGCCGGAAGGCGCCGCGAGCAGGAACATATAGTTGGTCTTTGTAAGCTTATCAAACGGGTAGATAAATGCCGCCAGCATGCATAGGAATACCGGATAATACCAGATATGACTGATCCTTGGGTTTATTGAACAGGTCTTTATCATCATCAGCGGGATCATTATGAGGAAGCTGTGGGAAATGAAGCCTGTCACGGAGAGCCAGCTGAGTATCGGCATGTCTGTCCAGTCGGGGAAAAGCAGGGCTGAGAGTGCTCCGGGTCCTATGAGCATGAGGCTTATTTCACGCATGGCATCTGAGGATCTGTTTTTATTGGCAAATGCGCAGTATAGGTCTACAAAGATCCCTATGCCGCACAGATGGAGCGGAAGATTATAGAGTATGGTCTGGCCGAGTATTAAGAAGTGCATGTCCTGCTGTATTTCAGTGGCAAGAAGCAAAAGAGCCATGATACGGATGTAAATCATGTCCGGGGTGATCCTTGTCCCGATATTTCCAGATATTATTGGCTTTAGCATATTCTTCTGATTTTCATCATTATGAGCTTTACGTCTCAGCTGACTGCATATCCATACATTTACGACAATAATAGCACCTGTTATCAAAAGGACACAAATGTGCTCCTTTCCGAATCTTTCAAAACCCAATCTGTCCACCTCTTTTAAGCTAAAATTGCATTTCTGTCAGATATATTCTAGAATATAGCTGTCAAAAGTCAAATACGTATGAAGGAGGCGGAGGCAAAATTGAAAATATCAGAAGATAAAGTTATTCAGTCAATATTGGAAATTTCAAAAAAATACAGTGCTGTAAAAAGGGTGATTTTATTTGGGTCACGTGCCCGTGGTGACTTTAATCGCAATAGTGATTATGATATAGCGGTATTGTGTAATGATCAGAATACCCGCCTTCATTTTGAACAGGATATCGATCAGCTGCCAATACTTACAAAAATCGATCTTATTTATATAACTGAAAATATGGCTGGCTCTGAGCTTTTAATAAATATAGAGAAGGATGGTATAATAATTATGGATAAGTTTTTACATAAACTGGATAACTATTCTAAGGCGCTTTCCCGACTTCATGAATCTATAGAAGAATCTAAGTCAAGCGGAAGTCTGACATTGCGTGATGGTGTCATTCAAAGATTCGAATTTACAACTGAGCTTGCATGGAAGACAGCCCGCGAGTATCTCCTGACTTTGGATATCATTAATATCGACAGCCCAAAATTCGTAATGCGTGAAGCTTTTGCAAATCATCTCATCGAAGATGCAGATGGATGGGGGCAGATCCTTGCTGACCGTAATATTACGTCACATATATATAATGACGACGATGCAGATGAAGTCTATGAACGTCTTGTAAATAAGCATATTCATCTGTTTGATGAATTGTTGGATAAACTTAATGCTGTCAGATGAAGCATAGATAAATGATCGTTTTTCTGTAAAATTCGGACTTTCTCCCCAATTTTCAGGCTCTCCTGAAAAAATATCAAAAAATTTGAAAAAAATTGTTGACAACTTCCGGATACTATGGTAATATTTCATTCGTTGCGTGAGAGAAATAAAACTTCTAAGAGACATAAAAGTTTCTTATTGGTGTTTATTTTCTTACATGCGGAAGTGCTGGAATTGGCAGACAGGCTAGACTAAGGATCTAGTGTTGGTTAACGACGTGAGGGTTCAAGTCCCTTCTTCCGCATTATTTGTTTAACTTAGGAAAGTCTTGAAATTATGCAATTTCAAGGCTTCTTTTTTTGCTTTCATCTGCATGACTTTTAAGATTCTGAAAAGTTATTTCTGCTTTTAGAAAAAGTACAATGTAAAGCTATGAGGACAAGCTTTGATAACCATTCCTGATCACCATGCTGACAATGCATCAAAACCAGGATACATAATAATGATATATAATATTATTTTATAAAAGAAGTGTTGATTTTTTTTTTGAAAAGATAGTAGTATAAATAGTGTAGTACGGTATTTAATGATTATTTTTAACTTTTGAAAGGAGAATATTTTTATGAATTCCATCAAAAATAAGATTTTGATATCTATATTTAGTTTATGCCTGCTCATCGGGTTTGGGGGTACTGCAGCATATGCTGCATCAACTGCGAAAGGTGGCGTCAACGGCTCTTACAGTCATGCATCTTCGACCATTTCTAAATTCAAAGCACAAGCATTTACTTCATATGACAGCAGAGGAAGTGTTTCTGTTTCTTCAACATATTCATATATTAATATTGATACGCTCACAGTTCGTGATATGAAAGGTCAGGCAGGTCACTATGATTCAGCCCAGGTAAGTTTTGATGCACCAAATAATTGCCATAGTGTAAGGATAGTCAGTTCTCATTCTGTTAGTGCTTACAATCAGACATGGACTGCCAGAACATCAGCAGTTTATTAACATGTGATGTCAATAAATAATAATAGAGGAAAAAGCTTATGAAAAGAAAATACATATTCCCGGTGATTTTTATTTGCCTGCTTTCTTGTCTGCTGATTGAATTATTGGTGTTTTTTATCCGAAATAATCGGAATACTGCTAATGAAAATTATTTTTACGATCTAACGGATCCGACCTGCAGCTATTCTGAAAATACAGTTTTATATCTTGATGGTTCAAATATTCTTCATCTTATCGATACATCTTCTGGAAAAGATATTATTTATTGCGATAAACCTAATTGTAAGCATGAGCCTTATTCAAAAGATAATCCTGATCCATCATGCCCTGCGGCCTTTATGGGGCAATGTGCAGGACCTGTCTTGTTTAATGGACATCTGTATATCATTGGAGATCTTACAGATGGAAGAGATATGATGACGCAGTATCTTTATGAAATGGACTCAGATGGAGAAAATCGAAAAAAGGCTTCCGTATTACATAATGTTCAGAGCGTAAAGCAAGTCTTGTATAGAGATAAGTACGTCATCGGAAGTTATTTAAATACCGTAGAGGTTAATGAAGATACCGATAATTTTGATTCTTTTGCATATGAAAATATTCTTTATGATATGTATTCTTACGATATTGTATCAGGAAAAAAGAAGCTGTTGAAAACGTTTGATCATGTTTATGACATAAAAATGAGCGAGGGCTATATTTTTTATTCGGCTAAAGATGGTTATTTTATGTATGATAAAGATAATGATAATATTAAAGAATTGAATATTAAGGATAAGCCCGAAGAAAAATATGGCTCGATTTTCACAAATAATGGCAGTTTATATTACAGCATAAAAAAGGATGATTCGTAGCTTTAGCAGTGCTGTTAATGATGCAGGAGAACCCAAAAAAAGAAGAAAGGACTGCTATATAATCTAAAAGATAATCTATCATCTGAAAACGGTGAGAAACTATATATGGCTTTTCCTGAAAATCTATGGCAGACAGTTAAGTGTAATGACGGAATATATTCAATACCATCATCGATGGCTGATGATCATGGGATATATGCTGCTTTTAATAAGGATTATGTCTCTGATAATGATATAAATTCCTGGGATGGAACTCTTGATGGCATTTATGATATATCGAGTAATTTAAAATGGGATGAAAAAGATGAAAAAGATGGAACCCAAGTTCCTTGTTTTCAATATTTTTTAAATGATTATGATTTTTGCAGCATGTTTAACTGCGAAATGGTTAATGGTCTGCTTTATGATTACGATAATAAAAGAATTTATGATCCCCTCGAATCAGAAAAATTTCTTCATTTTTTACATTTAATTGAAAAAATGAAGAATGAACAATTAATTGATAATTCTATATCCTTCCTTGGAAATTTAGGATTAAACGAGGATGATGCTTTAAAGAAGATACAATCAGGAAAATTTGCGATTGCTTTGTCTAGTGGTACGATTAATGATGAATTCCAAAAAGATAATGTTGTAATTAAGACTTTAACACCATATCTTTTCACCAGACTTAGCGGATCCATAGGTATTTCAGCCAATACGAATGACATAGATGCAGTCGTTGATTTCCTTGGAGTTTTTTATAATGATGAAAAATACGCTAATATACTTCTTTATGGAGTTGAGGGCAAGGATTTTAAGCTAAAAAATGGTTACGTTTCCAATATGGACGGAAGCGATTTTGATGACGTCTATCTGGAAAAGCTTGTTTTAAACCTTTTTATAAATACATATCCATTAAAACATGAATTATTCACAGAAAATAGAAAAGAGGAATATTTTTCTTTTTATAATGACGTTAAGCTTTCACCATTTTTAGGATTTCATCCTGATACAGAGGATAAAAAAGGTATTCAGATATCTAATGATATTAATAAACTTATGAATACTTTCATAGATGATTCTGCAGATAAGTCAATAGAAAGAGTAAAAGAGGATCTAAAGTCCCATGGGATGAAAAGTTATCTGAATGATATAAAAGCGCAATGGAGGGAATTTCAGAAGTGATACTTGAACTTAATGAACTCACAAAAAAATATAAGGATAAAGTTGCTCTTGATAATGTGAATTTTTCATTTACACCGGGAATATATGGGCTGCTGGGTCCAAATGGTGCAGGAAAATCCACAATGATGAATCGATACAGAGTATATATCTGTATATTACGTGCCCTTATAAATTTACCATAAAAAGTTATCTTCTGGCCTTTTTACTGGTCAAATTTATAAATGCTGCTTTGCTGGGGCTCCTTTTTATGCTCATTTCGGCAAAAAACGATTCTGCAGTTCTCACATTTGTATTTTCTGCAGCTGTAATTGGCGCTGAAGAGGCCTTTTATTTAATGATCCCTGAAACGCATTACCTTGCCTTATTTAAATATATGAATATTATGTATGGGGCAGATACCGGTTCGTTCCTTTCGGACTACATAAATATCAGTTTAATGGGATATCCTGTTAACAGTCATCTCCTTTTTATTATTTTATGGGCCGCACTCACAAGTGTCGGTATATTTTTTATCATCAATTATTTTGAAAGTTATTATTCCGAGAGAGGTAAGAAAAGTATTATTATAAAAATTAAGTACGGTGGAAGACATACAGTTCTTTTTCTTCATGAATTATATAAAATGCTGATTCCGGGAAAAAGTTTATATGTAATCGTACTTGCAATAATATTTACATTCTGGTGGAATCCTTCAATAAATATTCAGTTTGATTCTATCGATGACGTCTATTATAAAGAATACATGGACAAGCTTTATGGACCGCTTGATCAGGATAAAATTAAATTTATAGATGAAGAAAAAAAGCATATGAACAGCTGAGCAATGATATTGACGCCGCTGTTGAAAGTGGAAAATCTGAAGTTTACATAGAAATTAAATATAAGGATATGCTGGATAGACAGGAAGCATTTAACATGGTTCTGAATCATCTTTCATATCTGAAGACTGTAAAAAATGGGTGGTTCTTTTATGAGAAGGGATATAATATCCTTACGGATAGAAATAATTATGCAAACAGGGATGTTATTCAGGCCATTATCTATATTATTCTGCTCATTGCTTTCTCATTTGAGATTTATGGTCTGGATAACAGATATTCAGAAGTGAAGATCGTACGTACTACGTATAACGGCAGAAAAAAAATCGACAGAATAAAAGCCATTCTCGGAATTGTCAATACAATAATCGCTTTCTGTCTGGTATATATTATTCATACTGTTCGTGTGTTTGATGCATATGGAACAGGTGGAATATATGCTTCAGCTGCAAGCATTAAAAATTTATCTTCAATGCCTTCTTCGATGTTATTACTTCACTATCTGTTATTGATAATGCTTATGAGATTTGCGGGAGGCATCAACTTATGGTGGTAAATTTTGTCAAAGTGAGGGCAACATTTTTGAATTTCAATCTGTATGATAATCTTTGTATTTTATCTATAAAGAAAAGCTCTTTAGTATCCTGCATTTTAAGCAGGAGTCTATAGCATAATTCAAGAGGTTATATCATTATGAAGAAGCACTTAGAAAGGTTTATCCGAGCTTTCTATGCAGCAATTACCCTAACTTTATGTCTGGGCCTTTCTGCCTGCTGAGGAAATGATGCAAAGACAGTTGATAAAGACAGTAGGAAAACCTGGAGCCATGTAACACAAGAATCAAAGCAGTTAACCTATAGAGTCGAGGACATCGATAATACTTTAGTTACCCGGATAATAATTGACGAAGCAGGAGCCTACTTTAACGACGAGAAGGACATCAATGCTGTTGCAGATATCATCCAGAAAAGGGTAAGTAACTATCTAAATGAGACCATACAATAAATTTATCCTTGCATATTTCTCATCGTGATGTTATTATGAAATCGTTACCACATTATCATTAAGAAAATGTGAAACTTCGTAAACAGTTAAGCATAAGCAAATAAAGTAATTATCGTATTCATATGCAGATTTAAGTCCGGAGGCGCCGTTTTCACTTTTACAGTGGAATGTATTTGGAATGAGCAGATTTTTAAGTTATTTTCGCTTATCTTAAACAGATCTGGCCTGCGAATAATCAGATAACAGCTTTATTCTATGAGGAGAAATTTATGGCGAACTTTAAGCTCATCTTTCTCGATATTGACGGGACACTTACAGAACCGGGCATGAACGTGCCCCCGGCTTCTGCACAGGAGGCTGTTAAGAAGGCAAGGGAACATGGAAATCTTATCTTCTTAAGTACCGGCAGGAATTTAGGCATGCTTAAACCTGTACTGGGATCCGGTGAATACGACGGGGTCATCGGTTCTTCCGGAGGGTATGTAAGCGTGGGCGGTAAGGTGATCTACGATGATCCTATGGATGATCTTGACCGGGAGCGCATCATGACTGCTTTTAACGGCGAGGGCATATTCAGAACTCTTGAATGCTGTGAGAACAGCTTCACAGATGAGTCCCTGAAGGAATATCTTGAGGCTCACAGCAATGAAGGACAGAACAGTGAACTTCTCCGCTGGCGCAGGCAGATCGAGTCTTCTCTGAATATATTGCCTATGAGTGAGTATCGTGGTCAGCGGCCATACAAGATGGTCCTTATGGCAATGGATTCTGAACGCCTTATTAAAGCCTTTGACAATAGCGGTTTTAAAGATAAGTTTAAGCTTGTCCTTCAGGGTGAGAGCTATGGTATCGCGAATGCAGAGCTCTTAAGTCTTTCTTTTGACAAGGGAACTGCTGTAAAGAAGGTTGCAGAGTACTTTAATGCCCCTCTTTCAGATACTGTCGGTTACGGAGACAGCATGAATGACCTTGAGATGATGCAGGTCTGCGGATTGTCCATATGCATGGGCAATGGCAATGATGAACTTAAAAAAGTAAGTGATGAAGTCTGCGGTCCGGTAAATGAGAACGGTCTTGCTGAGTCATTTAAGAAACATGGCTTCAGCTAAATAATGTTTCTTTTAGCAATATATTATAAGCCTTTTACCATCATGACCTGATGACTTGAAGGCTTTAATAACATTTTTATAAAACATCAAGGAGGTAGAAACATGGCGCTTGACTACAAGCAGTGTGCCAAGGAGATCTACGAGACAGTAGGAAAACGCGAGAATCTGGTGAGTGCCGCTCACTGCGCGACACGTCTTCGTCTCGTTACAGTAGACAACAGTAAGGTCGATATTAAGAAGCTCGACAACATCGAAGGCGTTAAGGGTGTGTTCGAAAGCAACGGCCAGCTGCAGATCATCATCGGCACCGGAACTGTAAATAAGGTATATGATGAGTTTCTTGCCGTATCCGGTATGTCCGCGGCAACAAAGGATGATGTAAAGGCAGCAGCAGCCAAGAAGCAGCCGGTATGGAAGAGGATGCTTAAGACTGTAGGTGATGTATTCGTACCTATTCTTCCTGCGATCGTCGCTTCCGGTCTTATGATGGGTATTGTAGAAGCTCTTGGTAAGGTCCCGGGACTTGGATTCGTAGACACTGACTGGTATGCTTTCCTCGATATGGTAGCAAATACAGCATTTGCTTTCCTGCCTGTTATCGTAGCTATATCAGCGGCAAGAGTATTCGGCGGAAACATATTCCTGGGCGCAGTAGTCGGACTGCTTATGGTCCACACCAGCCTTTTGAACGGCTGGAATGTCGGCAATGCAGACGCCATTAATTCATTCTTCGGCATCACTACCGGGGAGCTTCCGCAATGGCACCTGTTCGGTGATATACTGCCGATCAACAGGAGCGGTTATCAGGGTCACGTAATTCCGGTCATCATAGCTATCTACTTTATGAGTAAGCTTGAAGCGTGGCTTCACAAGCATGTTCCGGAGATGATCGATCTTTTCGTAACACCTCTGGTAACAGTATTCGTAACAGCGCTTCTCACATTCACGATCATCGGACCTATATTCTCTACAGCTGAGACATACGTTCTCTCAGGTGCAAAGTGGCTCGTAACTTCTACATACGGCATCGGAGCTATAGTAATGGGTGCCCTGTATCCTGTAACTGTTGTAATGGGTCTCCACCATATGTATAACGTTATCGAGGCCGGCATGCTCGCTGAAGGAGGCCTGAATATATGGATGCCTATAGCGACGGCAGCAAACTTTGCACAGTTCGGTGCCTGCCTTGCAGTAGGTATAAAAACTCATCGTCAGAAAACAAAGGCAGTCGCTATTCCATCAGCTCTTTCAGCGTCACTCGGTATTACTGAGCCTGCTATCTTCGGTGTAAACTTAAGATTCATGAAGCCTTTTGTTTGCGGTATGATCGGCGGTGCCGTCGGTGCCTTTGTTGCTTCCATGATGAAGATCGGTGCTACGGCTTACGGTGTTACAGGTATTCCGGGATACCTTACTATCAATAATCCGGGCCTTTATACAATAGTACTTCTTGTAGCAGGCGGTGTTGCATTCACACTCGTAATGTTCTTCTGGAAGGGTGAACCTGCTGATGATGCGGCAGTTGAAGCCGAGGCTGAGAAGTCAGCTGAGGCAGAGGCAGAAGAGAAGGCAGTGGAAGAGGCAGAAGCAGAGGATAAGGCAGAGGATGACAGTCCTGCCACACTTTACAACCCTATCAAGGGTAACGTTATAGCACTTAAGGATATTCCTGATCAGACATTTGCAGCCGGTATCCTGGGAGAAGGCGTTGGCATCGAGCCTGAGGAGGAGACAGTCTATGCTCCATGCGATGGTCAGGTAAGCATGGTATTCGATACAAAGCACGCTATCGGCCTTACAGGTCCTAAGGGTGTTGAGCTTCTCATACACGTAGGACTTGATACGGTAGACATGAAGGGTGACGGCTTCGATATATGTGTTAAGGAAGGCGATTCAGTGAAGAGGGGCGACAAGCTCATGACATTCTCAAAGAAGAAGATCACGGCAGCAGGCCACTCAACTACAACAGCATTTATAGTTTCAGATCCGGGCGACTGCGAGGTAACCGCGCTTGAGCCGGGCAAGAAGGCTGTCGGTGACGAAGTGATCACTATTAAATAATTAATACAAGTATTATTCATGTCCATTTCTTCCATAGGTCTGTGAGTTATACAGCAGACCTATGGTTTTTTACGTTTTACTGCTTGTTAAAATACTGATCTATAATTAGAATTGAAGAGAAGTTTTTTAGAAAAAAGTATTTTTCTTGTTAAGTTCTTGTTAAGAAAGAGGAAAGCTAATATGGATAAGATATATGAAAAAAGGTTCCTGCCGAGGATCGATGAGCTTAAATGGCTCTATATGGAGCTCTACGATAACGGTGCCATGCTGAATGAGCTTACTAACAAAATGGAAGAGTTCTACAAAGAAAGAAGCACATCACTTAAGAAGATAGATTATGAGCGCGAGAAGGATCCTGACTGGTATAAGAGCAATAAGATGTCAGGCATGCAGCTCTATATCGATAATTTTTCGGGGGATCTTAAAGGTCTTAAGGGTAAGATAGATTATATTAAGAAGTGCCATGTGAATTATGTTCACCTTATGCCGTTCCTTGATACTCCTGAGGGCAGAAGCGATGGCGGTTATGCGGTATCGGATTTCAGAAAGGTCCGTCCTGACCTTGGAACTGTCGATGATCTGCGTTCAGTTGCTGAAGCCTGCCATAAAGAGGGAATAAGTCTCTGCATGGATTATGTCATGAATCACACATCCGAGGACCACGAATGGGCAAAGAGGGCAAGAGCAGGAGAAGGCGAGTACATGACGCGCTACTTTTTCTATGACAATGATTCCATACCTGAGCAGTACGACGCAACAGTTCCGCAGGTCTTTCCTACTACGGCTCCGGGCAACTTCACATGGCTTCCTGATATCAATCATTTTGTCATGACACAGTTCTACCCATATCAATGGGATTTAAACTACCGCAATCCTCGTGTTTTCAACGAGATGATGTATAACTTCCTTTTCCTTGCCAACTGCGGCATAGACATTATGAGGCTCGATGCAGTCCCTTACATCTGGAAGCAGCTTGGCACACGCTGCAGGAACCTTCCTCAGGTCCACACCCTTGTCCGCATGATGCGTATCATAAGCGAGATCGTATGTCCGGGCGTAATACTTCTGGGTGAAGTCGTTATGGAGCCTGTTCAGGTCGTCCCATACTTTGGAACTCCGGAGAAGCCTGAGTGTCATATGCTCTATAATGTCACTACCATGGCAACCACATGGAACTGCGTGGCCATGAGGGATATACGTCTCTTAAGAAAGCAGCTCGATATCGTAAATGCGCTTCCAAAGCAATATGTATTCTTAAATTATCTAAGATGTCACGACGATATAGGCTGGGGCCTGGATTACGATACTCTTGCTCTTGAAGGTATGGAGGAGAGACCTCACAAGGACTTCATAAACCGCTTTTTCCTTGGAGAGACAGCCGGTTCAAGAAGCCGCGGAGAGCTCTACAATGCCGATCCGGTCACAGGCGACGCAAGATTCTGCGGAACTACAGCTTCCATGTGCGGTATAGAAAAGGCATTATATGAGAAAAATGATGAAGAGCTCGAACTCTCAATAGACGAAGATCTTATGCTTCATGCATATCTTTTCATGCAGTCTGGTATTCCTGTTATCTACAGCGGCGATGAGATAGGTCAGGTAAATGACTATTCCTATAAGGATGATCCTGCCCGTGCAGAGGATTCACGCTATGTTCACCGTGGAAAGTTCAACTGGGACGCTGCAGAGAGGATCAGCAAGGAGGGAACTGTTGAGGAAAGAATATTTGACGGCATCGATAAGCTTGTGAGCTTAAGACAGAGTCATAAGGCTTTCTATCAGGCTGCTGACTCCTGGACCATCGACACGGGAAGCAATGCAGTGCTTGGCATTGGAAGATATTTTGCAAAAGAACAGGCGGCAGGCTTCTTTAACTTCAGTGACAGACCTGTGGCAGTGACATTTCGCGATGATAATGATTATAAGGATCTTTTAGCAGGCGGAATAGTAAGGCCATCTGATGACGGGGTCATAAGATATGAGCTTAAACCTTATGGATATAGTATTCTGCTGCATGAGTTCTGATGCCTTTTTTAAGCAGACCGGGAAGTCTTTTTCATAATTTCCGCTATCATTAACAGGGAAAAAAGTTTTATGATGTAATAAATATACTATCAAGCTTATATGTAAACAGGAGGGAAATATTATGAGCAATTATGACGTAGTAGCTCTTGGCGAGCTTCTTATTGACTTTACCATGAATGGAACAAGCTCTCAGGGCAACCCTTTATTTGAAGCAAATCCGGGCGGAGCACCATGCAACGTCCTTTCAGAGCTTGCAAAGCTCGGTCATAATGTAGCATTTATCGGTAAGGTGGGTGCTGATATGTTCGGAGATCAGCTTGAGAATGCAATAAGAGAAGTAGGTATAGAAACTTCAGGCCTTGTGCGCGACGAGAAGGTACATACAACGCTTGCTTTCGTACATACTTTTCCTGATGGGGACCGTGACTTCTCATTCTACCGCAATCCGGGCGCAGACATGATGCTTACTGCTGACGAAGTAGATACGGATATGATCGAAAATGCAAAGATCTTTCATTTCGGAACTCTTTCAATGACAGATGATACAGTCCGCGAGGCAACAAAGAAGGCTGTCGATACAGCAAAAAAGGCCGGTAAGATCGTATCATTCGATCCCAACATCCGTGAGCCGCTCTGGTCTTCCATGGATCTATGCAGAAAACAGATCGAATATGGTCTTACAAAGTGCGATATCTTAAAGATCTCAGATAATGAGATCCAGTGGTTTACGGGTGAAGATGATTTTGATAAGGGTATTGCAGCTATTAAGCGTGAATACGATATTCCTCTGATCCTCCTTTCAGCCGGAAAGACGGGATCTTATGCTTACACAGGAGATACAAAGGTATTCGGGCCTGCTTTTCCTAAGGAGCATGTCATAGAGACCACAGGTGCGGGCGATACTTTCATGGCTGGAGTTCTGAATTACGTATTGGAGAACGGCTGGAAGACTTATTCAGAGAAAGAGCTTGAAAGCATGCTTACATGGGCCAATGCCGGTGCATCCATCATTACACAGAGACGCGGCGCACTCAGAGTAATGCCTGAAAGAGAAGAGATCCTTGAGATCATAAAGGACGGAAGGGTTAAATGAAGCGAAGCATAACTACTGAATTTACCGAAGAGGATGAGAAGATAGAGCGCACCTTAAGGCCTCAATACCTTAAGGATTATGTAGGTCAGAAGAAAATAAAGGAGAATATGAAGATCTATATAGAGGCTGCAAAAAAAAGAAATGAGCCCCTTGATCATATCCTTCTTTACGGTCCTCCGGGACTTGGAAAGACAACTCTTGCAGGAATAGTTGCTAATGAGATGGGCGTCCATATTAAGGTTACTGCAGGCCCCGCCATAGAAAAGCCGGGCGATATGGCTGCAATACTTAATAATCTTGGTGAGAATGACGTTCTTTTCATTGATGAGATCCACAGACTCAACCGTCAGGTAGAGGAGATCCTCTATCCTGCCATGGAAGACTTTGTAATAGACATAGTTATCGGAAAGGGAGCATCATCCAGGTCGATCCGCCTGGATCTTCCGAAGTTTACACTTATCGGTGCCACGACAAGGGCAGGTATGCTCTCTGCTCCATTGCGTGACCGTTTCGGAGTGGTTTCAAGACTTGAGTTCTATACGGTAGATGAACTTTCACAGATCATTAAAGCTTCTGCAAAGGTACTTGATGTGGAAATTGATGATCAGGGAGCAAGGGAGCTTGCCATGAGATCCAGGGGGACACCAAGGCTTGCAAACAGACTTCTTAAGCGTGTCAGGGACTTTGCAGAGATCAAGTACGACGGAACCATTACCTTAGAGGTCGCAAGATATGCGCTTGACCTTCTTGAGGTCGATTGTCTCGGTCTCGATAACATTGACCGCAAGATACTTAAGACTCTTATTTACACATTTTCAGGAAGACCGGTCGGTGTGAATGCCATAGCAGAAGCCATTGGCGAGGATCCGGGAACCATTGAGGATGTCTACGAGCCTTATCTTGTTCAGAGCGGACTTGTCATCCGCACCCAGAACGGAAGGATAGCATCAGATCTCGCATATAAGCACTTCGGTATCGACAGACCCGAAGGCCCGGGCAGCATTTTCGGAGGAGATTCATGAGCACCGCAGGGATAATAGCAGAGTTCAATCCTTTTCATAATGGGCATAAATATCTTTTCGACTGTACCAGGAAGCTTACAGGAGCAGAAAATATAGTAACTGTCATGAGCGGTGATTTTGTTCAGCGCGGAGCTGTTTCCTGCGCAGATAAGTACGTCCGTACTGAGGATGCCCTGAATAATGGAGCTGACATGGTTTTTCAGATGCCGGTGCGATTCTCTGTTTCATCAGCTGACCGTTTCGCCCTCTGCGGTGTAAAGATGCTTGATTCTCTCGGCTTTGTTGATTATATATCCTTCGGAGTCGAAAATATCACACTTGAGGAATTGGAGCATGGCGCAGACCTTTATACCAGTGCTGAGGCTTACCTTATTTCGGATCGCAATATACATGACGGCCTTTCATTTGCCGCCAGGCGCCAGAAGATAATTCTCGGCCGGGTCCCGGAAGAAGAAGCTCTTTTACATAAATTATCATCAGCAAGTAATATCCTGGCTCTCGAATATATCAGGGCTCTTAAAAAATTACATTCAAAAATCATTCCTGTTGCTATAATGCGCTCCGATAATGGATATCATTCATCTGAGGCAAAAGGACTCTACGCACCTGCTTCATTGATAAGAAAGATGATACTTAAAGATGCCTCGTTATC
This sequence comes from Lachnospiraceae bacterium, assembly GCA_036343175.1. GTDB lineage: Bacteria > Bacillota > Clostridia > Lachnospirales > Lachnospiraceae > JAEEJA01. The sequence continues at coordinate 72,465 of JAZASR010000003.1, read as the reverse complement.
GGATCAGACGGGCAGTTTATATGCTGACGGCAATAAAATTAATGCTTCATTATCGGGTCAGACAGGCAGTTTTAATGTGGACATAAAAAATAATGCCGGCTTTAACAGGATAGTGCATGACCGACCATCAGGGATCGCAGGTCTTGTACCTGACAATGTATATAAGAAGATAATAAAAGATCCTTATCAATACAGCATTACAAATAAGATCATCGACGAAGTGATCGTTTTTAAGATAATGGAGAACTTAAGAAGCGGAAGATCCTTATCGATATTTGAGGAGGTATCAGACCAGCTTTCCGACAGGATAGAAAATATGCTTCCGGAGTACCAGAGCTTTGACCGGTTCACGGAGCTTCTTAAGACACGTAATTATACATATACAAGAGTTAGCCGTGCCCTGATAAATATCATGCTTGGGATTGAGAAAGGACCCGAACCGGATCTTAAGCCGCTTGAAATATCAGCCATCCGCCTTTTAGGACTTAGAAAAGAAAAGAGTTATTTATTGAAAGAGGCAAATGTCCATATCATAAATAAGGTGACTTTTGGAGAGAAGCTTCTTAAGTCAGATAAAAAATATGGATATGTAGAAGGATTGCTTTATGAAGACCTTTACTCATCGGAATTGCGTAATAAATTAGTTTATATAAAGTACGGTCTGGAAATTGAAAATGACAGAAAGAAAAATACGCTGATCATCTGAAAGATGACCGGCGTATTTTATTGGAATAGTGACCGAAAAGCACTTTCAGTCAGTTAAATGCTTACAGCTTCTCAGCAATATCATAGACAAGCTTTTCCGACTCTGTCCATCCAAGACAAGGATCAGTGATCGACTTGCCGTAGATGTGGTCATGGATGCCCTGATTGCCCGGTTCTATGTAAGACTCGATCATCAGGCCCTTTACGAACTTCCTCATTTCAGGAGAAGTTGACATGGTGTGGAGTACTTCCATAGCGATCCTTGGCTCCTGATCGTATTTCTTTTTAGAATTGGAGTGATTGCAGTCAACGATGACAGCAGGGTTTTCCAGATCATATTCATTATAGAGCTCATGAAGAAGCTTGATGTCTTCGTAGTGATAGTTCGGCTGCGCTTCGCCATGCTTGTTGGCAGCACCGCGGAGGATACAGTGAGCAAGAGGATTTCCGTCTGTCTGTACTTCCCATTCCCTGAACATGAACATGTGGCCGGACTGGGCAGCTACGCATGAGTTGAGCATGACGCTCAGGGTACCGCTTGTAGGATTCTTCATACCGACCGGAATATCTATTCCGCTGGCAACAAGCCTGTGTGACTGATTCTCAACTGATCTTGCGCCTACGGCAACATATGAAAGAATATCGTTGATATACGGCCAGTTCTCAGGGTAGAGCATCTCATCGGCAGCGAAAAGACCTGTTTCCTTAATGGATCTTAAGTGCATTTTTCTCATTGCAATGAGGCCTGCACGCAGGTCCGGCTTCTTTTCAGGGTCCGGCTGGCTTACAATGCCCTTATATCCCTTGCCTGTAGTACGGGGCTTATTGGTATATATTCTCGGGATGATGATGATCTTATCCTTTACCTTATCCTGGACTCTTGCAAGTCTGTTGATATAATCGCAGACTGAATCTTCGTTATCCGCTGAACATGGACCGATGATGAGCAGGAATTTATCGGATTTTCCGGTAAATACGTCAGCTATTTCCCTGTCCTTTGCTTCCTTAAGCTTCTTCTGCTCTCCGGTAAGAGGAAACATTTCCTTAAGCTCATCCGGCGGCATGATCTCTTCAATGTATTTTGTTCCCATTTTATTATTTATTCCTTTCGTATACTAAAAAAACTAAAGCCTTTTTGATTTTATGACTAGAATCATTGCCTGTCAATAAAAAAGGGACTGCCTCACGATAGCAGCCCCGGTAAAGGAGAAGGTATGAAAAATAATTCATAATCAACAAGGAAGACATCATCGTCTGTATCTTCCTCTCGATACTACTATAGTAAATGCGAAATATGAACTGAAAATGTTTAAGTTGTGAATATTGTGTTAACAAATCACATTTTTTGTACCCCGGATCTGAGGAAGTTCATCTGTCTTTGTATCATATGCCTGAGACTGATGATAATAAAGATCGGATCTTTTAAAGGTCTTATATATAATTGCAATAGATGAACGCCTGCAAATGGTGTATAATAAAATAAATGATTGTCGTAAATTACTTGTTCAGGAGGCATATTTTGATAAAGATCACAAATGCGAAGCTTCTTCTATTTGAAGATAAGGGTAAAAAGAAACCGGTCGTTCAGGATGGCGACCTGGTAATAGATGGCGGGAAGATAGTATTTTCAGGTCCTGTCGGAGGATATGACAGGGAGCTTGCGAAGCTTCATAAGGCTTTTAAAACGGTGGATATTCATGACCTTGGCAAAGGAGCTCTCGATGATCATGGAAATGCTTTGGACGGAGCTGACTTACTGATCGATGCCGGAAACTGTCTGATAATCCCGGGTTTTAAAGATGCACACACCCATTCTGCCATGACGCTTTTCAGATCATTCGCCGATGACCTCCCTCTGCATGAGTGGCTGTATAACAGGATATTCCCTTTGGAGAGCAGACTTACCGATGAGCGTGTTTACTGGGGCGCCACCCTTGCCATTATGGAATATCTTTCTTCAGGCATCACAGCCAATTTCGATATGTATATGCACAATGATGCTAATGTGAAAGCAAGTGTTGATGCCGGTTTCAGAACTGTGCTCTGCGGCAGCATCAACAATTTCGGCGGCACCGTTGATGATATGGAGGGTGAATTTAAGAAATACAATAAGGAATATAACAGATCTCAAAGCGACAGGATAAGCTACAGGCTTGGTTTCCATGCTGAGTATACGACCAGCCGGGAGATCCTTGAGGGAATGGCCGCGCTCGCCCACAAATACAAGGCTCCGGTCTTTACCCATAATTCCGAGACAAGGTCAGAAGTGGAGGAGTGCATCGGCCGTTACGGTATGACTCCTACTGTATTCTTAGACAGCCTCGGTATGTTCGATTATGGCGGAGGCGGATTTCATTGCGTACACATGACCGATCAGGACATAGACCTCATGCTTGAGCACCATATGTTTGCAGTTACAAACCCCGGCTCCAACGTAAAGCTTGCAAGCGGCATTGCCCCTGTCCAGAAATATCTTGATAAGGGCGTAAACCTTGCTATAGGTACTGACGGACCCGCAAGCAACAATTCCCTGGACATGTTCAGGGAGATGTACCTTACTACTGTGCTTCAGAAAGTAAGCATCCCTGATGCTTCAGCTGCCGACGCAGATCTGATCCTCTCTGCCGCGACAGCAGGAGGAGCTTTATGCTGCGGTCTCAACGACTCTGTTGACCTTTCTGCGGGCATGAATGCTGATATTGCAGTAATAGATCTTATGAAGCCTGACATGCAGCCTCTTAATAATATCTCAAAGAATCTGGTATATGCTGGCTCAAAAGATGATATTATAATGACTATGGTAGGCGGGCTTGTGCTTTTCGAGAATGGACATTATCACATAGGCGTAGAGCCGGCGGAAGTCTACGAACACGTAAACCAGTGCATAAGTGAGATGAAAAAGGTATTTGAGAGATCATGACCTGCAAAAAGCACCGAAGAAGACCAATTATTATGAAAAATAGTGCAGGCAAAGGAGGAAAATTATGACGAATGAGGAATTGAATGAAAAGAAAGAGCTTATTGTAAGCTTTATGAACGATAAGAAATACCGTCCTATGCACGTTAAGGAGCTTGCTAGTGTTCTGCAGGTTCCAAGATCAGCAAGAAAGGATTTTAAGAACGTCCTTCTTTCTCTTATTGAGGACGGAAAGATAAATATTGACCTCAAGGGCAGAGTTAAACTGCTCACAGGAGATGCGCTTATCGGAAAGTTTATGTCGACAAGAAAAGGCTACGGCTTCGTAAGGATAGAAGGGCATAAGGATGATTATTTTATCCCTGCTGAGTCAACAAAGAATGCTTATAATGGCGATACAGTTCAGATAATGATCAGGGATCTTCCTGAAAACAAGCGTCCGGAGGCCGAGGTGGTAAGGATACTTGAACGCGGCAGGTCAATAGTTGTAGGTACTTACAATAAGCTTGTAAACCACGGCGAGGTTGCCTGCGATGATCAGAAGATAGGCACTGACATATATATTGCCAAAGAAGACAGCAGAGGGGCTGTTACCGGACATAAGGTAGTTGTAAAGATAACTGATTATGGCAATGGGGTAGATATGCCAAAGGGCGAGGTCGTGGAGATACTCGGCCATGTGAACGACCCGGGAGTCGATATCATGTCAGTAGTCCGTGCTCTTGAGATACCTGATGAATATCCTCAGGAGGTCATGGATCAGGCTGAACATATTGAAGATGAGGTCTCAGAGGAAGAGAAGCAGGGCAGGGACGATTACAGGAGCTTAATGACTGTTACGATCGACGGTGAGGAATCCAAGGACCTGGATGATGCCATAAGCCTTACAAAAGACGATTCAGGTATCTATCATCTTGGCGTACATATTGCTGATGTAAGCAATTATGTAACAGAAGGCTCCCCGATCGATAAAGAGGCTTTGAAGAGGGGAAACTCTGTGTATCTTGTTGACCGTGTTATCCCGATGATCCCTCATAAGCTTTCAAATGGCATCTGCTCTTTAAATCAGGGCGTAGACAGACTTACGCTTTCCTGCATGATGGACATTGACAGTAAAGGAAATATTATTTCCCATAAAATATCAGAGTCCGTGATCAATGTGGACAGACGTATGACATATACTTCAGTTCACAGAATAGTTGAGGAGAATGATCCTGAAGAGACGGCAAAATATGCAGAATTTGTTGATTTCTTCAGGCTGATGTATGAGCTTGCAGACATCCTTCATGACAGACGTCAGAAGAACGGTTCCATTAACTTTGATTTTCCCGAGAGCAAGATAACTCTTGATGAGAACGGTATGCCTGTAGACGTATCTGTCTACCCTATTACAAAGGCCAACCATATTATTGAGGAATTCATGCTTGCTGCCAACCAGACAGTGGCTGAGGAGTATTATTGGGATCAGGTACCGTTTGTTTACCGTATCCATGAGAGCCCTTCGGAAGAAAAGATCGTTGATTTTCAGAACGTTATAGAGAACTTTGGCTATACTCTTAAAGTGAAGGAAGATGGAGTTCATCCCAAGGAGATCCAGAAGCTTTTGGACAAGATCGCAGGCAGGCCTGAGGAAGGTCTTATCAGCATGCTTGCCCTCCGTTCTATGAAGCAGGCAAGATATGGTACTGAGTGCAGCGGTCATTTCGGTCTTGCTATGAAATTCTACTGTCACTTTACTTCTCCCATCAGAAGATATGCGGACCTTGAGATCCACAGGATCATTAAGGAGAACATCCATGGACAGCTGAATGGCAAACGTATTGCCCATTATGAGAAGATCCTTCCTGATGTATGTTCAAGGATCAGTCAGCTGGAGCGCCGTGCTGATGAGGCTGAGCGCCAGGTGGATGATATCAAGAAGGCCCAGTACATGATGGATAAGGTCGGCAGCAGGTATTCAGGCATTATTTCCGGGATTACAAGCTGGGGCATCTTCGTATCGCTTCCCAATACCATTGAGGGTATGATCCGTGCCGCAGATATTCCCGGGGACTATTATTATTACGATGAGCAGTCCCACTCCATGATCGGACGCAGCACCGGTCGTACATATCAGCTTGGTCAGCCTGTAAATATCATAGTTTCAGGTGTCGATGAGCTCACCCATGATGTTGACTTCGTATTTGATGAGGACGCAGATAAAGAGAAAGCTGACAGTGCCGGAGAGGATGATAATAAAGAACAAAAGATTCTTCCGGATAATGTTATAGATATGTTCGTTCAGGGTACTCAGGATGAAGAGCCATACGATGAGGACGATGAATATTCTGATGAAGCAGCTCAGAATACAAGCCCGGTAATTCCTGAAAACTCCGGTGATAAGCCTGTGGCCGGTAATAAGGATAAGAAGCCAAAGTCTGAAAAGAAAGAAAAAGAAGGCAAAGATAAAAAGTACAGCGATAAGTCCGGCAGGAAGAAAAAGAAGGAAAAAAAGAGGTCCGAAAACGATATTTTCTATATTTCAGAAAGCGGATCATTTAAGAAGGACAAGAAGAAAAAGAAAGATAAAGTTAAGAAGGATAAAGTTAAGAAGGATAAAGATAAGAAAGATAAAGATAAGAAAGATAAAGATAAGAAGAAAGATAAAAAGAAAAAAGACGGCAAAAAGAAGAAATGATAGAGGGATGGTCATTTCGTAAACAGAAAGCAGGTAAAAAATGTCATCTCAGTCAATTAAAACAATTGCACGTAATAAAAAGGCCTTCCACGATTACTTCATATATGAGAAGTTCGAGGCAGGCATTTCCCTGGCAGGAACGGAGGTAAAGAGCCTTCGTCTTGGTCAGGCAAGCCTTAAGGAATCATTCATAAGGATAGAGCAGGGCGAATGCTGGCTTTATAATATGCATATCAGTCCTTATGAAAAGGGCAATATTTATAATAAAGATCCTCTTCGTCCACGCAAGCTTCTGCTGCACAAGGTGGAGATAAGGAAGATAGCTCAGAAGATGGCTGAAAAAGGCTTTGCTGTAGTGCCTTTGGAGCTGTATTTCAAGGGTTCGCATGTGAAGGTGCAGATCGCTGTAGCAAAGGGTAAGAAGCTCTATGATAAGCGTGATGATATTGCAAAGAAGGATCAGAGACGTGAAGCGGAGCGTAAATACAAGGTTTCCAATCTTTATTGATAAGGGAGAATGATACTATGAAGAGTCTTTATGATGAAGACATAAAGAACAGGCACAAAAGGTCCGAAGAGCTTTACAAAGAGGCAAAGTCCAAGATGCCCGGCGGGGTCAATTCACCGGTCCGCGCCTTTAAAAATGTCGGCATGTCGCCGCTTTTTATAGACCATGCGGCCGGTGATAAGATATATGATGTCGATGGCAATGAATACATTGATTTTATCGGCTCCTGGGGACCGAACATATTGGGAGCCGCGAATCCCAAAGTGGTCAAAGCTGTTAAGAGCGCAGTCGACAAGGGACTTTCATTTGGCGCATGCCATTATGGTGAAATAGTCCTTGCAGGTTATATTAAAGAAGATAACCCGTCCTGTGAGCTTGTAAGACTTGTAAACTCCGGGACTGAAGCTTGTATGAGCGCCATCCGGACAGCCCGCGGTTATACTCACAGGAATAAGATCATTAAATTCGACGGCAACTATCATGGCCATTCTGACTGCCTGCTTGTAAAAGGGGGCTCGGGCGTCATGACATTCGATGACAGCATAAATTCAGGAAAGGGTCTTACGGGGTCAGCTGTTCCAGGCAGTGCCGGTGTGCCTGAAAGCATCATTAAAGAGACCCTCACTGCAAGGTACAATGATCTTTCATCAGTCGAAAAGCTTTTTCATGAATATGGTGACGATATCGCCTGTATCATAGTAGAACCGGTCGCTGCCAATATGGGGGTCGTACCGCCGAAGCCGGAATTCTTAAAAGGCCTCAGAGAGATAACCAATCAATATGGGACGATCCTTATATTTGATGAGGTAATAACCGGCTACAGACTTGCTCTTGGCGGGGCCGAGGAGTATTTTGGCATAAAGCCCGACATGAAGTGCTTAGGGAAGATCATTGGCGGCGGCATGCCTCTTGCAGCCTACGGCGGAAGGGCTGATATCATGGAAACAGTATCACCTGATGGTCCTGTATATCAGGCAGGTACCCTTTCAGGAAATCCTTTAGCTGCTGCGGCCGGCATAGCAACTATCCAGCAGCTTCGAGCCGATAAGGATTTTTATGGAAAGCTCAATTCCAAGGCATACGTTCTCGAGACCGCATTCAGACATGCGGGCATAAATGTAAATCGTGAAGGTTCCATCCTCACTCCGTTCTTCAATGAAAGGCCGGTTATTGATTATGAGACCTCAGCCGCATCGGATACTGCAAAATACGCAGATTATTTTAAATATATGCTGAAGAACGGTATATATGCCGCTCCGTCCCAGTTCGAAGCCATGTTCGTGTCTGCTGCGCACTCTGATGCTGATATAGAGAAGACTGCAGAGCTGATCTTAGAGTATAAGTGACAGCAGATTGAAAAAATGTAATTGTGAAACAGATTGGAAAGATGTAATTATGATAAGAGATCTGAATGACAGCAGGAAAGAGATCGACGAGATCGATAAGAATATTGTAAGCCTCTTCGAGCGCCGTATGCAGGTCGCAAATGATATTGCAAAGTACAAAAAGAGCACAGGCAGGAAGGTATATGACCCTGAGCGGGAGGAGCAGAAGCTTTTAACGCTTACCGGCCTTACGGATTCCGGCTTTGGAAAACTTGCAGTTGACGATCTTTTCAGACAGATAATGTCGATCTCCAGAAAATATCAATACCAGGAGCTTGGCAGTCAGCTGCCCGACATTCCTTTAAGGGTAGTAGATAAGCTCGATTATGATAAAGATACGAAAGTATGTTTTTTCGGTGACCGCGGTTCCTACAGCGAGCAGGCAATGCTGGAATTCTTCAGCTCCGGCGTTGATCCTTACAATAAAACCACATTTGCCGAGGTGATATCTGAAGTTGAGAACTTTAATGCAAAGTATGGGGTCATACCTATAGAAAATACTTCAACAGGCGGAATCTCTGATATCTATGATCTTCTGGCCGATGCTCGCGTTACGATAGTAGCAGAGCATGTGGTAAAGGTCGAGCATGCACTTCTCGGACTTCCGGGTGCGAAGACAGAACAGATCAGAAAGGCATATTCTCATCCTCAGGGCATTATGCAGTGCGATGAATTCTTAAAGTCGCATCCTTACATTGAACCTGTTAAGTATTTAAGCACAGCCGGTGCGGCAAGGCTTGTCAGGGAGTCAGATGACCCTTCACTTGCGGCTATCGGTTCAATGAGGGCAGCGGAAGTATATGGTCTTATACCTCTTGCGGAAAAGATCAACACCCAGGATTCCAACTATACACGTTTTATTATCATTTCCAATCAGCAGGTATATCAGAGGAATGCCAACAAACTGAGCCTCACGTTTGAGATCAGGCATAAAGCAGGTTCTCTTTATAATATCCTGGCTAATTTTTATTATAATAATCTTAATATGACAAAGATAGAGTCACGCCCTATTCCCGGCCGCAACTGGGAATACCGTTTCTTTGTTGACGTAGAGGGAAATATATCTGATCCGGCAGTTAACAACTGCCTTGCCGGCCTTAAAGAGGGCGCCGGTTCTCTTCGCATCCTCGGGAATATTGTTACAAGGTAGTGTGTTTCATGCGGCGGTCATGAAATGACAGATAGATATTACTAATTCTTCTATTGACACGAAAATTTATTAAGTATAAAATAGTCGGGTACAGGAGGTTTTTCATTCGTATGCAATATTTTATTATTGCTGCAGTGGTTGTAGTCCTCTGTATCATAACAGCTCTTATTTCGTCAAGAGTGGCAGTCCAGAAGCATATCCAGTCTGAAAAAGAACAGATCGGAACAGCTGAGGAACAGTCCAGGAAGATACTGGATAATGCACTCAGGGATGCCGAAAGCAAGAAGCGTGAAGCTCTTATTGAGGCACGTGAGGAAGCTCTTAAGACCAAGAATGAGATCGAAAGAGAGTCCAAAGACAGACGTGCTGAGCTGCAAAGATACGAGAAGAGGGTACTCGCGAAGGAAGAAACTCTGGATAAAAAGACGGAAGCCATTGAGAAGAAAGAAGCAAGGCTCGCCCAGAAGGAAGCTGATTATGACAAGAAGCTTTCTGAAGTGGAAAAGATCAAGGAAAAGCATCTTGAAGAGCTGGAAAAGATCTCAGGACTTACGCAGCAGCAGGCTAAGGACGTCATCCTTCAGACTGTTGAAGAAGATGTTAAACATGACACTGCACTGATGATCAAAGAGAGTCAGCGCAGGGCTAAGGAAGAGGCAGACAGAGAGGCAAAGGGCTACATTGTGGATGCCATTCAGCGTTGTGCCGCTGATCATTTTGCCGAATCAACGATCTCTGTTGTTGAGCTTCCGAGCGATGACATGAAAGGCAGGATCATAGGCCGCGAAGGCAGGAATATCCGTACTTTGGAGAATCTCACAGGTGTTGACCTGATCATAGATGATACTCCGGGTGCAGTTGTTCTTTCTTCATTTGATGGCGTGAGACGTGAAGTCGCAAGGGTTTCTCTTGAGAAACTCATTGTGGACGGGCGTATTCATCCGGCCAGGATCGAAGAGATGGTCAATAAGGCCAGAACTGAAGTCGAAAATATGATCCGCGAAGAAGGTGAAGCTGCTGCCCTTGAAGTAGGCGTGCAGGGACTCCATCCGGAGCTCATAAAGCTCCTTGGAAGGTTAAAGTTCAGAACCTCTTATGGTCAGAACTGTCTCAAGCACTCTATAGAGGTCGCACATCTGACCGGGCTCCTTGCCGGTGAGATCGGAGAGGATGTAAGGGCCGCCAAGAGGGCAGGATTACTTCACGATATCGGAAAGTCTATTGATCAGGAGACTGAGGGTACACACGTACAGATTGGTGCTGATCTATGCCGTAAGTATAAGGAGTCAGACGTTGTCATCAATGCCGTCGAGGCTCACCATGGCGATGTAGAGGCTAAGTCAGTGATTGCCGTGCTTGTACAGGCAGCGGATACTATATCTGCAGCAAGACCTGGCGCAAGAAGAGAGACTCTTGATACTTATACTAACAGGCTGAAACAGCTTGAAGATATTTCCAACAGCTTTAAAGGCGTCGAGAAGTCCTTTGCCATACAGGCAGGACGTGAATTGCGTGTTATTGTTACACCTGATAAGGTTTCAGATGATGATATGGTCATTTTGGCCCGCGACATTGCGAAGCGCATCGAAGATGAGCTTAAGTATCCGGGACAGATCAAGGTCAATGTCATCAGGGAATCCAGAGTTGCTGAATACGCTAAATAACCGTGACAGCACAAGAAAAGAAAACAAGAGGGATCGTAAAATACGGTCCCTTTTTTTTACAATAAGTTAAGTACTTTCTGATGGTGTTTTCTCACTTTATATGATGATCACAGGCAGCGTTATTTCATCAGAAGGTGCATCTCATTGTCTGATATTTTTATTTGCAGAAAGAGCAGGAAAATGTATGGTAATTGTAAGGAGTCTGGAAAATAATGTAAATAAGGCGCAGCTGCCTGATTTTACTGAATATGCTGGAAAAATGAGTGTGGAAAAAGATAGTCTGTCAGACACGGCTTCGGGTGATAAGGGGAATATTGCTGAAGAGGATGATGCATTTATGCTCGGGGCGGCTGTCGATATCGGAACCACAAATATTGCATTGGCACTATTTGATCTGAAGACAGGTAAGTGCCTTGGAAAGAGATCAGCTGTTAACAGACAGACCATCATGGGAAAGGATGTCATGATGCGTATCATGAATGCCCGGAATGGTATGGCATCTTCTCTTCACAATATGGTTATCAGCCAGGTGACGGAAATGCTTGATTCATGTCTGGCTGAGCAGGGCGCTTATAATACTGAACTCCTTAAAGCTTCATTTACCGGAAATACCGTTATGTGCCATTTCCTTCTCGATAAGGATGTTTCAGGACTTGCAGGTGCTCCATTTACGCGAAGCTATGAGGGCAGCTTCTCCTGTAAGGGCATTGATATAGGATTTGATGAATTCCGGGATATGGAAGTCTATGTCATGCCCGGTATAATGTCACATGTGGGTGCTGACGCGCTCTCTGTATTTTGTGAAGAACATATGTCTGACAGTCATGAAAAAAGCCTTGCAATAGATATCGGAACCAATGCAGAGATACTTCTTTATGATGGAGAGAATAGCTTCGCCGCAAGCGTAGCTGCAGGACCGGCATTTGAGGGGGCAGGGATGGAGTGCGGTATGAGGGCTGAGGCCGGTGCCGTTACTCATGTGACCATAGCGCCTGTCGCAAAAACCATTTATATAGATGTTATCCCGCAGCCTTTCAGCGGAGGTTTTAAAGGACCGGGATCAAAGGCACCCAAAGTAAGGGGGATAGCCGCTGCAGGTTATGTGGATCTTATATATGAGCTTGTGAAGAACGGGATAGTTTCTGAAGATGGTTTTATGACAGGACCTGATGATATCCATGAGGATATGGGGATACCGGGATTCTTAACAGAGAGTCTGGAAACAAAGAACGGACATAGTCAATTCGACCTGTACCTTCAAAATCCGGCTTGCTTAAACTCCGATAAAGATTATAATAAAAATATAGTACTGACTCAGGATGATATCCGTGCTTTTCAGCTTGCAAAGGCTGCTATCTGCTCAGGCATCACTGCTGTGCTTAAAAAGGCGGGAATGACTCCTGCAGATCTGGAACGCATATATCTTGCCGGTATGTTCGGCAATGCCTTGAATATTGATCATGCAATATCGGTAGGATTATTGCCGAAAGATATTACTTGCCCAGTTGATCTGGTTGGAAATGCGGCTCTCAGGGGCTGTGCGAGAACTTTGTTTGATGAAGGATTCATGAAGTACTGTTGTGAGAAGGCCGGTAGTATAAGGCATATAGAGCTTGCAGATGATCCGGAATTCAAGGAGATGTACATAGACGCATTTGGACTGGCATGAAGAAAGCTTATAGCTTTTGCTTGTATGACGACAAGCTGCAGGATATTTTTCATGTGAATATACAGTTCAGATGAAAGCCTCTAAAGGTTTACAGATTAAATATTTAAAAGAAAGTGAGTAAGGCCATGAAGATAGGATTTATTGGAACCGGTAACATGGGAAGTGCCATTATCGGCGGCATTATAAAGAGTGGTATAGCTGAGAAGGAAGATATTCTTGCTGCTGATGCGAGCGAGGAAGCCCGCAGAAAAGCTGAAGAAAAGTTTGGCATCAATACTTCTGCAGACAATAAAAAAGTTGCTGCAGGTTCGGATATACTTTTCCTTGCAGTCAAGCCTCAATTTGCCGCTGCAGTAATAGATGACATACGTGATCGGGTAACTCCCGCACTTACAATAGTTTCCATCATGGCCGGTAAGAGTCTGGGATGGCTCAAAGATGAGTTCAATAAGCCTGTAAGGCTGATCCGTGTCATGCCCAATACACCTGCGTTGGTATTGGAAGGAATGGCAGCTGTATGTCCTGATGATGCAGTGGATAGTGAAATGACGGATCTTGTAGTGAAGATATTTGAATCGTCCGGCAGGGCAAAGATCGTTCCCGAGGCTCTTATGGATGCGGTAACAGGCCTTTCCGGTTCATCTCCCGCATTTGTATTCATGTTCATAGAGGCTCTTGCAGATGGGGCCGTGACTCTGGGCATGAAGAGGGCAGATGCCTACGAGTTTGCTGCACAGACAGTTCTCGGCAGTGCAAAGATGGTTCTCGAAACGAAGAAGCATCCCGGTGAGCTTAAAGACCAGGTATGTTCGCCTGCGGGTACAACTATTGCGGGTGTCCGCGCACTTGAGAATGCCGGCTTCAGAAGCTCGGTCATGGAGGCTGTCATTGCTGCCGGTGAGAGATCAAAGGGGATGTAAGGCCGGCGGTCATATTATTAATAGTTAATTGAGGTTTACATTATGGAAATACAGTTATGGAGAGAGATCCTCGCTCCCTACAGGGAGGCTGTGAATGAGCTTATAGTTAAGTTCAATCATATTAAAGAAGAGTACAATACCAGGGGCATGTATTCACCGATCGAGCAGGTCACAGGCCGTGTCAAGAAGATCTCAAGCATCATGGATAAGGCGAAGCGGAAGAACGTACCGCTTGATGAGCTCGAAGGTCATATTGAGGATATTGCCGGCATAAGGATCATCTGCCAATTTGCAGAAGATATCAATACGGTAGTTGATATTATCCGCAAGCGTTCTGATATGGAGATAAAAAAGGAGAAGGATTATATTACAAGTCCCAAGCAGAGCGGCTATCGCAGCTATCATATCATCGTCAAATATACCATCCAGACATTGAATGGTCCAAAGAGGCTTGATGTGGAAATACAGATAAGAACTCTGGCCATGAATTTCTGGTCGACTATCGAGCATTCACTGCAATACAAGTATAAGGGAAATATGCCGGATGAGCTCCGTGAACGGCTTCTGCGCGCTGCCCAGGCTGTCGGTCAGCTCGATGATGTCATGGCATCAGTCCGCTACGAGATAATGGATGCCCAGAATGTTAACAGGGCGAAATCCGAAGTCGTGAGCGACATATTGAATAATATCGAGAACCTCTATATGGTTGCGAATAAGCGTGAGGTAGTTAAGATCCAGGATGAATTCATACAGGTATTCAACCGGAACGATATGGATCTTTTAATGCGATTCAATAAACAGCTCGATATACTTGCGGAGAACTATCGTGCCCAGTCAGTCAATGATATGTGAAATACTGTATGTGTGAAATACGATAAGTGAAATACTATATGTGTGAAATAATATATGCGTGAAATGCGATATTGATATTTTCTTTGTCCGGTTTTGATGTCCGGTTTTGAAAAAGATATAAAAGAATAACGTAATAAGGAGAGTTTCTTGAAAAAATTAGTTAAAAAAGGCCGGTATGGCTACCTGAAACAGCAGAAGATCCTGGCATTTCTTGGAATCCTGCTTATGATACTTCTTGGTGCCCTTATATTTATTACCGGTATATTAATAAATAAAGGCTCATATAAAAGCGCATTTACAGTCATTGCTATACTCGCAGTACTTCCTATGGCCAAGATGGCAGTCAGACTCATAATACTTTTCCCTCAGAAAAGCGTATCTGAAGAGGAAGATAATGAGGTGCGGGATATAGCAGGGGAAGAGGCGGATGTCTTTTCATCGGTCGTTATCACTTCAGAAGAAAAGATAATGCATATCGATCATATCGTACTCCGGTCAGGCAACTGCATGGTGCTTGCCTCGCAAAATGAAAAGAACTTTGATTATATTCAGGAATATCTTACAAAGGGCGTACGCAATTGGTCAAAATCTTTCAGGATATTCATTACAAAAGATCGGAAGAAATATATTACAGAGCTAAAGGGTATGAAGGATCATGAAGATATTTCCGAGCGTGAAGAAAATAACGTATTTGACTATGTGACTTCTCTCATGGTGTGAGTTATGAAAGAGATAAATATTGACAGACGATATGAAGGTCAGAGACTGATCAATTTTTTGGGAAAGCTTCTCCCGGGTACAGGCTCCGGCTTTCTTTTTAAGATGCTCAGAAAAAAGAATATCACATTGAATGGGAAAAAAGCTTCCGGCAATGAAAATTTAAAGTCCGGCGACCTGATCCGTGTATATTTCAGTGATGAAACATATGACAAGTTCCATGCATCGGGCAGTAATATGGAAGTGCGGCACAGCAGCGAAAATAATGGTTCTATGATCCGTGATAAGACAATTGAGCTGCGGGATGACATAATACTTCCGGATTCATATATCGTATACCAGGATCAGGACATTATTATCATGAATAAACCTGCAGGGCTCCTTTCTCAAAAGGCACGTCCAACGGACATATCGCTCGTCGATATGCTCAATGCTTATTATCCGGACTTTAAAGCAGGACTCGCCAACCGTCTGGACCGCAATACTTCCGGAATCGTTACAGCAGGTCTTACGATCAGAGGTGCCCAATATCTGAACAGCATTTTTAAAGAACATACAGTTGAAAAATATTATCTGACCCTGGTCTTTGGCAATCTTAAGTCTGAAAAGGTTCTTGATGCCTATATCATAAAAGATCATAAACATAATAAGGTAATGGTAACAAGAAGCCCGGGTGAAAGAACTGAAAGGATAAAGACGTCATTTATCCCGATAAAGCATTATAAATACAAAGGCCGTGATCTTACCCTGCTTTCTGTCCGTCTTTATACCGGAAGATCACATCAGATCCGTGTGAGTCTTGAGTACCTGGGCTTTCCGGCTGCAGGAGATCATAAGTACTGTGACGCTGACCGGTCGGCTTTTGCAAAAAATGAGCTGGGGCTTAAATACCAGTTTCTGCACGCTTATAAGCTTGTTATGCCGGGATATGAGCGTGCAGCTGATCTTTATGAAAAGTATGCAGGTAAGGTGTTTACCGCTCCCCTGCCTGAAAAATTGTCAGAAGTCATTGACAGGATATCCTGACCCTTTTTATTGGCAGTACTCTGACCCGCCGATATTTAAACTCAAAGTGAATGGTAAGTTCAGGAAAATATTTGTGAAATCATGGAAACAGGAGAATTTGGCAATGCCGTCATGGAATTCAAGAGGCCTCCGCGGATCGGTACTCGAGGAGTCGATAAATCTTACAAATGAGCGTTTAAGGGAAAAAGGGCTTGGCCTGGTACAAAAGATCCCAACTCCCATTACGCCTATAGAGTTCGATAAGACTACTAACCACATTACCCTTGCATATTTTGAAAAAAAGAGCACTGTGGACTATATAGGGGTCATACAGGGGGTTCCGGTATGTTTCGATGCCAAGGAATGCAATGCCGAGTCTTTCCCTCTTCAGAATATTCACGAGCATCAGATCGAATTCATGAAGGACTTCGAAGCCCAGGAGGGCATAGCATTCTTCATTGTGTATTTTAAGAAGCCGGAGCTGTGCTACTATGTTCCATATAGGGATGCATACCGTTTTTATAAGCGTGCCGAAGAAGGAGGACCCAGACACTTCAAAAGAACTGAGCTCGATAGTGAATATATCGTAAATGTCAGAAATGATTTCTACATCGAATATCTGGCTGCTCTGGACCGTGACTTAAGATCAAGGTCATGATAGAACATGTCTGACTTTTTAAAAAAAACTATCCTGATCAGACAGGATCATTTATTTATTTCTTTTCAGAGATATATCTCAAATGCCTTAATCAGTGCATTGATCGTAATTCCACAAAATGTTGTGCTTTTTCTTGACACCAACAACTAGATATGGTAGTATCACTGTCAGCGAAGTTCGTAAGGAAACGTGACTTTTCTACAATAGTAGAAAACGTTTTATATATACTACGGAGGAGTGTAAGATTCATGAAGATCATTAAAAGAAGCGGCAGCGAGATGATATTTGATATTTCAAAGATCACTCACGCTATCGACAAAGCAAACAAGGAGGTTCCGGAAACAGAGAGACTTTCCCACGATCAGATCTTAAAGATCTCTACAGACGTCGAGAGCAGGTGTCAGACGCTTGGACGTTCTGCGAGCGTTGAAGAGATTCAGGATATGGTCGAAGATGGTATTATGGCTGAGCAGGCTTATGAAGTAGCTCGTAAGTATATCACGTATCGTTATACAAGGGCTTTGGTACGTAAGTCCAATTCTACCGACAAGCAGATACTGTCTCTCCTTGAGTGCAACAATGAAGAGGTAAAGCAGGAGAATTCCAATAAAAATCCTACAGTCAACAGTGTCCAGCGTGATTATATGGCTGGTGAGGTCAGCAAGGATATTACAAAGCGTTTCCTTCTCTCTGAAGATATAGTAAAGGCTCATGAGGAAGGTATCATACATTTCCATGATTCCGATTATTTTGCACAGCATATGCACAATTGCTGCCTGGTAAACCTTGAAGATATGCTTCAGAATGGCACGGTCATTTCCGAAACCATGATAGAGAAGCCTCACAGCTTTTCGACAGCCTGCAACGTTGCGACTCAGATCATTGCTCAGGTTGCTTCATCTCAATACGGCGGACAGTCCATCTCACTTTCACATCTTGCGCCATTTGTTGATGTAAGCCGTAAGAAGTTCCGCAAGGAAGTAAGAGAGGAGGCTTCAGCTGCCGGTCTTACACTTACCGATGACCAGGCTGACAGGATAGCTGAAGACAGGGTACGTGAGGAGGTTAACCGCGGTGTACAGATGATCCAATACCAGGTCATCACTCTCATGACTACCAATGGACAGGCTCCTTTTGTTACTGTATTCATGTATCTCGATGAAGTCCCGGAAGGTCAGACACGTGACGACCTTGCAATGGTGATCCGTGAGATGCTCAGGCAGAGAATACAGGGCGTTAAGAACGAAAAGGGTGTATATATCACTCCTGCTTTCCCTAAGCTCATATATGTACTCGATGAAGACAATATCCGCGAGGGTACAAAATATTGGGATATTACAGTCCTTGCGGCAAAGTGTACTGCAAAGCGCATGGTTCCTGACTATATATCAGCAAAAGTCATGAAGGAACTCAAGGGCGGGGATGTTTATACCTGCATGGGCTGCAGATCATTCCTTACACCTGACCGTACTAAGGAGAACTATGCTAATGCTCTTAACTACAGGAAGGATAAGCATAAGTATTACGGCCGTTTCAACCAGGGCGTTGTTACTATCAATCTTGTTGATATAGCCTGCTCATCGAACGGTGATTTCGATAAATTCTGGGAAATATTCGATGAGCGTATGAAGCTCTGCTTCCGTGCTCTTATGTGCAGACACAACCGCCTTAAGGGGACCCTTTCAGATGTGGCTCCTATCCTCTGGCAATATGGGGCACTTGCAAGACTCAATAAGGGTGAGACCATCGATAAGCTTCTTTTCAATGGATATTCGACGATCTCACTTGGATATGCAGGCCTGTGCGAGTGTACAAAATATATGACAGGACACTCACATACAGATCCTTCATCTACGCCATTTGCTCTTGAAGTAATGAAGAGGCTCAATGAATATTGCGAAAAGTGGAAGAAGGAGACAAATATAGACTTCAGTATTTACGGTACCCCGCTTGAGTCTACGACATACAAGTTTGCCAAGTGCCTGCAGAAGAGATTCGGCATTATCCCGGGAGTAACGGATAAGAACTATATTACAAACTCTTATCACGTACATGTTACCGAGAAGATCGATGCCTTTACAAAGCTTAAGTTTGAGTCCCAGTTTCAGAATCTTTCACCGGGAGGAGCTATCTCTTACGTAGAGGTGCCTAACATGAATAACAACATCGAGGCAGTCCTTTCCGTAATGCAGTACATATATGAGAACATCATGTATGCGGAGCTGAATACAAAGAGTGATTATTGTCAGGTATGCGGCTATGACGGTGAGATCCAGATAGTCACAGACAATGACGGAAAGCTTGTCTGGGAATGTCCTAATTGCGGGAACCGTGACCAGAGCAAGATGAATGTTGCCCGCCGCACATGCGGTTACATAGGTACCCAGTTCTGGAATCAGGGACGTACTCAGGAGATAAAGGAAAGAGTTCTTCACCTTTCCACTACCTGAAAAGATGTGGTCATAATATCCGGAGACCATGCCGGATAAGTATTGTTAAAGCAGATAAAGAAGCCGTTAATAGTTAATAGCATTTAGCGGCTTCTTTTCTGTTAATATGATATTTGCCTTAAGGATCTTTTTGTATAAGTAATGTGGACACCTGAAAACATCAGCAAACAGGAGAAGAGTAAATGAATTACGGACAGATATTTTATTGTGATATAGCAAACGGCGTCGGCTGCAGGACAGCGCTGTTTGTAAGCGGCTGCACCCATCACTGCAAGGGGTGCTTCAATGAAGAAACATGGGATTTTAAGTATGGTGAGCCTTATACAAAGGAGACAGAGGATATGATCATTGAAAGGTCTGATCATCCTTATATAGACGGTATCACCCTGCTTGGAGGAGAGCCAATGGAGCCGGCTAATCAGCTTGCTCTGCTGCCTTTAATAGAACGTGTAAAGAATGAACTGACCAGGAAGACCATCTGGATATATTCGGGATATCTGTGGGAGGAGCTTGCGGATCCGGAAAATCAGCGTTGTCACACTTCAGTTACTGATAAGATCCTTTCCATGACTGATATACTCGTAGACGGCGAATTTCACCTGGCTGAAAAGAACATTTCCCTGCGTTTCCGCGGTTCATCCAACCAGAGGATCATAGATGTGCAGGAAAGCCTTAAGGAAGGCAGGGTCATCCTCTCAAAGTATATGGATCGATAATAATATTAAGATCCCCCGGCAGCATGGGCTCATGCTGCCGGGGGATCTTTTTTTTATGGAAAATAATGCTTGACATATAATGAATATATGATAATATATTCATATGTTCAAGTGCTCATTTGAAAATCAGTGATCATTTTGGAATATTAATTTACGAAGATCGTAAAATGTCACAGCAGCAGGGAGGTGATACTATGGGAACTGCTTCGGTCTCTGAAGATGAATTGATAGATCTTGCTGAACTCTTTAAGATCTTTGCGGATTCTACAAGGATAAAGATACTGTATTTTCTTATGGATGGGGAAAAGAACGTCACTGAGTTATCTGAGTCTCTTTCCATGAATCAGTCTGCTGTTTCGCACCAGCTGAAGATCCTTAAGGTCAATAAGCTTGTAAGTGCAAGACGTGACGGCAAGGCCATGTTCTATGATCTTGCTGATGATCATGTGAAGAGCATACTTGCTAAAGGGAAAGAGCATATAGAAGAGTGATGAAATACATCGGAAATATTCTTAAGTAAGGGCCGTAAATAAGGAAATATCCTATAGAACCTGACAGCCTTAAAAACATATTGGCTGTTTAAAATATTTATAAGGCTAAAAAAGCCTGGAAGGGAACCGCTATGAAAAAGAAATTTGATCTTGACGAGGTTGACTGCGCAAACTGCGCCGCAAAGATGGAGGATGCCATTAAGAAGATAGATGGCGTTACAGATGCAAGGGTCAATTTCCTTACACAGAAGATGACTATCGAGGCTCTTGATGACATATTTGAATCAGTAGTGGATAAGGCAGTAAAGGTTATAGCAAAGGTCGAGCCTGACTGCGAAGTCATCAGAAAGTGATAATCATATGAGTAATAAACAAAAGAAACAATTAAAAAAGATAATAACCGCTCTTGTTATTTTCTTTGCTCTTCTGATACTCGAGAAAGTCTCAGACCATACGGGCTTCCTTAAAATTATATTTGGAAACAGGCTGATTACATTTTTGCTTTACATGGTTCCATATATGCTGGTCGGCTGGCCGGTCGTAAGGAAGGCTTTTCTTGGCATAAAGAACCTGCAGCCCTTTGATGAGTCATTCCTCATGACTCTTGCGACTATCGGAGCTTTTGTAACAAGTGCCAATTCTGAGGCCTGCGCTGTTATGCTTTTCTATCAGATAGGAGAGTTCTTCCAGGATTACGCAGTAAGGAAGTCAAGAAAATCTATCAAGAGCCTTATGGAGATAGCGCCGGATGAAGCCTTCAGACGAAAAGCTGATGGGGAAATAGAGGAGATCGATCCTTCTGATGTAGAGATCGGCGATACTATCGTTGTAAAGCCCGGTGAGAAGATACCTGTAGACGGCATCGTAACCAGGGGCGAAGGTCTTATCAATACTTCTGCTCTTACCGGTGAGTCTCTTCCAAAGCATGTTGAGCCAGGTGATGATCTGATATCGGGCTGTATCAATGGCGAGAACCTGATCGAGTACAAGGCAGAGAAGAAATATGAAGATTCCACTGTTGCAAAGATTCTTGACATGGTCGAGAATGCATCGGAGAAAAAGTCCAGGACAGAGAACTTTATTACACGTTTTGCCCGTGTCTATACCCCTGCAGTCGTTATAGCGGCAGTCCTTCTTGCACTTGTTCCTTCACTTATCACGGGACATCCCTTTACATGGGTATATCGTGCATGTACTTTTCTTGTTATAAGCTGTCCATGTGCCCTTGTAATAAGTGTACCCCTTGCTTTCTTTGGAGGTATCGGCGCTGCCAGCCGTGAAGGAATACTTGTAAAAGGCTCTAATTACCTTGAACTTATGGCTGATCTTGAGACCATAGTCACAGATAAGACGGGGACCCTTACACGCGGTGAGTTTGTGGTCTCAGACGTTTTAGCAGCAGATGGTTTTGATAAGGAAAGGGTGCTGGAACTGGCTGCCCTTACAGAAGCAGGCTCTTCACATCCTATAGCGGCTTCTATATGCAGGGCATATAAAGAGAATGTGAATGGTGATGCTGAAAAATCAGCAGAAAATATTGAAAATGTTAGCGGCAAGGGGATCATCTCGACTGTTGATGGCAGGCGTGTGCTTGCAGGCAATGAAAAGCTCATGAATGAAGAGCATATTGCTTACAAAACTGCTTCAGACCCTTATTATACAGTTGTATATGTTGCCTATGATGGAACATTTGCGGGCAGCATCCTCCTTGCTGATGAAGTGAAGCCGGGTACTTATGAAGTCATAAATAAGATCCAGAAATATGGCGTTAAGAATGTAATAATGCTTACAGGTGACCGCAGGGAAACAGCAGAAGCCGTAAAAAAGAAGCTTGGACTTGATAAGGCATACTCGGAGCTCCTTCCTCTTGATAAGGTGAATAAGGTCGATGAGATACTTTCATCCTCTGACGGTAAGCTTGCCTTTATAGGGGACGGTATCAATGATGCGCCGGTGCTTGCCCGTGCAGATGTCGGAATAGCTATGGGTTCACTTGGCTCTGATGCCGCAATAGAGGCAGCGGACATAGTCATCATGGACGACGACCTTGCTCACATTCCTGCGGTAATAAGAATTGCAAGAAAGACCGTCATGATTTCCAAGGAAAATATAGTATTTGCTCTTGCTGTCAAGGCTGTGATCCTGATTCTCGGAGCCCTCGGCCTTGCTAATATGTGGGCAGCAGTCTTTGCCGATGTCGGCGTTGCGATCATAGATATCCTGAATTCCATGCGCCTTATGCGAAGAAAAAGTAAATGACATTGCAGTCCATAGGGAAATAAAAAAAAGAGGCAGATCTTTTATGCCTCTTTTTTTATTTGTCATCAAATTTATTGCTATCTTCATTGTCGTTGTTTTTCTCGTTCTGCCTGAGTATCCGTATGTGCTTTTTAACAAGCAGATATCGGGTTCTTCCGGCATCCCTGACCTTGCCATATTGCCTGGAGATGATCTTCATGCCCGGAAAGGCACCGAGTATGCGGCGGTTGACATTTAAGAAGTCAGGCTTAAGCTCAAGTACTCCCTCATGTAATTTGAAGTACTTCTGCAGCTTCCTCAACAGGTTAAATGATGAAGCATAAGAGAATATGATATCAGCTGCAAGTATTATCAGCAGTACGCATAAGAATCTCTGACCGAATTCATATGGAAATTGATCTATGATCTTTATCGCGCCGGGCTGGAGGAAATCAAAATCAAGTAATGTCATATATCCCCAGAAAAGCGACGGCACAAGGGCAATGCGGTTCTGATAGTTGAACTGGAAGTAGTCATATGTCCACCATTGGGTATGAAATAGCTTTTCCAGCATGACTGAAGTAAGATATTCAATTGTGGTGCAGAATATCATACCTGCAAGGAACAGTACCGAAGGGTGCCTTGTAAAAGGTCTTAAGATGAGATATATGGCATCGGCGCCAAGACCGTACAGCGGTATAAGAGGTCCCGTTAAAAATCCACGGTTAATAAGACTTCCTGCCCTTATCGATTCATATATGGTCTCATATATCCAGCCAAAAAAACCGTATATGAAGAAATTAAAGGCTATAAAATAAAAGTTTGTATCAAGTATTATTATATCTTTCATAATTCCCTGTTTTGAATTGTGCTTTTATATTGCTAACTGTAATTTTTTATTTATTACATAATACCACGAATGATGTCCTTTATCAAAGTTAATTATCAGCCGGCTAAAGATCATGTCTTTAAAATGATCATAACCGGCTTGATCGAAACTGTCTTTATTTATTAACATATTCTTTTTATTTGCTTCGTTTCTGCATAAAATCATTTTTTCCCGTTAAATAATATGGTATAATTTCCGGGTGCTTTTAAGTAGGGAGTCTTATGAATCAAAAAAGGAAAATTGGCGTAAATTTCTTTATTTCTTTTTTGGATCAGGGCTTCTTTTTATACATATTATATTAAAAGCGCACTAAAGCAAAAAGAAAAGAGGATTTAAACATGAAAAGATCATGGGCTTTATTTACTGCCATGCTTCTTACATTGATGATGTGCTTGGGCCTGTCGGGCTGCGGCAAAGATCTTGCTAATCACGTCAACAGTGTAGATGATCTTAAAGGCAGTAAGATCGGTGTTCAGCTGGGAACGACCGGCGACATCTATGTAAGCGATTATGAAGGTGATAAAGAGGGCACTAAGGTCGAGCGTTACCGTTCCGGTGCCGATGCTGTTCAGGCCTTAAAGCAGGGCAAGATCGATGCTGTAGTTATCGATGAGCAGCCTGCCAAAAAGTTCGTGGAGCAGAATGAGAATTTAAGGATCCTTGATGAGGAATTCACAAATGAGGATTATGCAGCCTGCGTTGCCAAGGGGAATGACGAACTTCTCGAGAAAGTAAACGAGGCTATCGCTGATATAAAGGCTGATGGTACTCTCGATAAGATCCTTGATTCATATATCAACGGGAACAGCGATTATCATTATGAGCAGAAGGTGACCGACGGGGAAAAGCTCATTATGGCTACAAATGCTCAGTTCCCTCCTTATGAATATTACAAGGATGGCGACAATAAGGGAGCCATAGTCGGCATCGATGTTGAAATAGGTCATGCAATAGCTGATAAGCTTGGGCTTGTCCTTGAGATCGAGGATATGGAATTTGATTCCATAATAAATGCTGTAAGCTCAGGCAAGGCAGACATAGGTCTTGCAGGCTTTACTGTAACACCTGAAAGAGAGAAGGAGATAAATTTCTCTGATCCATATACGACTTCAAAGCAGGTGATCATAGTACGTGATAATGCCAAGAAGAAGGTCGTAAAGAATAAGGTACACAGTGTTGATGATCTTGAGGGCAGCAAGATCGGCGTTCAGCTCGGAACCACGGGTGATATATATGTCAGTGATTATGAAGGCGACGATAAGGGCACAAAGGTGGA
Source organism: Lachnospiraceae bacterium (assembly GCA_036343175.1). Taxonomy (GTDB): domain Bacteria; phylum Bacillota; class Clostridia; order Lachnospirales; family Lachnospiraceae; genus JAEEJA01. Next base: position 47,578 of record JAZASR010000003.1, on the reverse strand, counting down.
GCGTTACCGTTCCGGTACCGATGCAGTCCAGGCTTTGAAACAGGGCAAGATCGATGCTGTAGTTATCGATGAGCAGCCTGCAAAGGCCTTTGTGAATCAGAACAAGGGTCTTATGATCCTTGATGAGGAATTCACGAATGAGGATTATGCGGCAGTCATTGCCAAGGGCAATGATGAGCTCCTTGCGAATGTAAATGAAGCTATATCGGATATCAAGGCTGACGGTACTCTTGATAAGATCCTTGATTCTTATATTAATGGAAATGGTGATTATCACTACGTTCAGAAGGTAACTGACGGGGATAAGCTCGTCATGGCTACCAATGCCCAGTTCCCTCCTTATGAGTATTATAAGGACGGAGCCGATAAGGATTCCATTACAGGTATCGACGTTGAGATAGGGCACGCAATAGCTGATAAGCTTGGGCTTGTCCTTGAGATCGAGGATATGGAGTTTGATTCCATCATAAATGCTGTAAGCTCAGGCAAAGCAGACATAGGTCTTGCGGGCTTTACAGTAACACCTGAAAGAGAGAAGGAAATAAACTTCTCAGACTCATATACCACATCGAAGCAGGTGATCATAGTACGCGATGACAGCCAGACTTCTGTGGGAAGTACTCTTAAGGATCAGTTCCGGACAGCATTCGTACAGGATTCCCGTTATAAGTTCCTGCTTCGTGGTCTTGGAAACACTATTATCATCGCATTCTTTGCAGCACTTCTTGGTATATTCGGAGGATTCCTGCTTGCAGTCATAAGAGTTGCCCACGATAAGAATGGCTATGTACCTGTTCTGAATTTCCTTGCAAAGATCTATATAGCAGTTATCCGTGGAACACCTGTCATGGTACAGCTCCTCATCATCTACTACATCATATTTGCGAGTGTAGATATCAATAAGGTCATAGTCGCCATAGTTGCCTTCGGTATAAATTCATCCGCCTACGTTGCCGAGATCGTGCGTTCAGGTATCATGTCTATCGATGAAGGTCAGTTTGAGGCCGGGAAGAGTCTTGGACTTAAATTCTCGACAGTAATGCTGTCTGTCATTCTTCCTCAGGCATTTAAGAATATTCTTCCTGCACTGGCCAATGAGTTTATTTCACTCCTTAAGGAGACATCTATCTCCGGCTACATCGGACTTACAGATCTTACACGAGGCGGCGATATCATCCGAAGCGTTACATATCAGGCATTCCTGCCTCTCATTGCAGTTGCAGTTATCTACCTTGTAATCGTAATCGGGCTTTCAGCCTTAGTATCACGTATGGAAAGGAGCCTCAAGAAAAATGAAAGATGAGAATATAAAAGAAAATAAGACCTCTGCGGAAGAGAATGAAAATACAAAAGCAACTGAGACCGCGGCTGAAGAAAGTACTGCTGCAAATGAGAAGAAGGGCAGCGGCAACGATGCTATAAAGACCGGCAACGTACTCATAAGTGTAAAGAACCTGTCAAAGTCATTTGGTGATAAGGAAGTTCTTAAGGACATATCTATTGACTTCAGGAAGGGCGATGTAGTCGCCATCATCGGTCCGTCCGGCTGCGGCAAGTCTACATTCATCCGTTCATTGAATCTCCTTGAGGAGCCTACATCGGGCGAGATCTTCTTCGAAGGAAAGTCAATAACAGCTAAGGGCACGGACCAGAGAAAGGTACGTGAGAAGATAGGAATGGTCTTTCAGCAGTTCAATCTTTTCCATAACATGACCATTAAGAAGAACCTTACCCTTGCGCCTGTAAAGCTTGGCATCATGACTCAGGAAGAGGCTGATGAGAAAGCTGCACAGCTCCTTGAAAGAGTAGGTCTTTCTGATAAGGCGGATGCTTATCCGCTCCAGCTCTCAGGCGGTCAGCAGCAGAGAGCGGCTATTGCCCGTTCACTCGAGATGAATCCCGACGTTATGCTCTTTGATGAACCGACCTCAGCCCTTGACCCTGAGATGGTAAATGAGGTCTTAAATATCATGAAGGAGCTTGCGAGCGACGGCATGACCATGATCGTCGTTACTCACGAGATCGGATTTGCAAAGTCAGCGGCAAACCGGGTGCTCTTTATCGATGAGACAAGGATCAAGGAAGACGGCACTCCTGAGGAAGTGCTGGATAATCCTAAGGATCAGCATCTTAAGAGTTTCCTCGCAAGCGTCATCAAATAAAGGCTCTTTTGTTATTAAGCCTTCCGGCTTTTGCTGCCGATAAATATGTATAGAAAAGTATTTGTCGGTTAGGTGAAGTCGGGAGGCTTTTTTTATGAATATCAATGAGATACTTATAAGCAAGAGTAAAGAGACAGGCAGGCAGGGAGTTCTGCCGCGAGCCGGGAAGGCAGTAAAGGATTCCGGTAATACGGCTTTCGATGCCGTATCTATCCTTGATGATCCTTCAGATGAAAAAGGATCATATATTTCCTCTTCTTACGATAAGAAGGGATCTTTAAAGACGCCCGGAGCTGATATTGCATCTGTTTATGGAAGCCGTATGAGCAGATCAGGACTTAAAAGTCCGGCAGGAATCAATGGCTCAGGCGCTGAATGTGATCTGCTTAATGCTGACAGAAAGGCAGCATCTGACCTTACAGCACTTACCGGTGAAGATGTGAAAGGGCTTTCCGGGTCCGGCAATAAGTCGATAAAGGAGTACAACGATGAAGCTCTTGAACGTGCCATCAAAAGAATTAAAGAGCAGAAGGAAACTTTAAGCGCCATTGACGATAAGAATCATGACAGACAGAAGCTTCAGGATAGTTTACAGGTAATGGGAGCTATTAATTCCAGGGGCATGGATGCTCTGAAGTCCATACTCGCATCCTCCGGATGCTCTGCTGACAAGGCGTCCGTACAGAAGACTGCAGAGGCTCTCGAAGAAAGCCGCAAAGCTTATCATATGACTGACGGACAGAAGAAGTATCTGATAGGAAATGACCTGGAACCTACCATAAGGAATATTTATGAGGCGGCATTTTCAAAAGAATCTGCACTGCCGGCCGCATCCTCATCAGATAAATGCGCGGTCTGGGAGACCATAAGACCACAGGCTGAGAAAGTGATCGCCTCATCAGGTCTCGAGGTAAAAGATGCCGGGACTTCTGCGGAGTGGCTTTTTGAGAATGACCTTCCGGTCACAGGGGAGAATATTCAGAAATTAGCGGAGCTTGATAAGATCTCCGATAATTATAATATTTCTGATACGATAGATTCAGTGATCCACGCTGCAGCTTCAGGCAAAGAGCCTGCAGATGCTCTTGTCACAGATGATGCATTGAAAGAGGCTGTGAATTTTATTAAACAGCTTCATGACTTTAATGGCAGCAACGTTGATAAGGCTGTAGATACTGTCATTGACAGGGAGGAGAAACAGGGCAATATCGATCCCGCGGATGTTAAGGAAGCCATGATATCGTTATCCGCTTCCGCTGCCAAGGTTCAGACAGATGCCGGCAGTAAGGACTCTTCTGATCAGGCAGCGGTCGGATTATATTCTTTGACCCGATCCGTAAAAATTACAGTCACGGATATCCGTTTTGCTTACATCTCTTACCATGAGACGGTTGGAAATTCTGACTTTTCGGCTGCTTCAGGCAGTAAGGCAGGAGATAAGGGGAGTCTTTACGATATCGATGATTATCTGTCTGCAGTTAAGGAGTTTGCAGCAGGAACTGCGAGTGATGATCCGGAAGAACAGTTCCGTGCTCTTGTAAAGCTTAAGACCCGCCGTCAGCTTGAAGAGATGAGACTTAAGTTCACCATCAGCTCATATACTGTTATAAAAAAGAGCGGGCTGAATGCAGATACTTCAGAGCTTGGTCAGATAGTTGACGCCCTGCGTGATCAGGAAGCAAGATCATACGGAGCCGTAAGTCCGGCCGTTTCAGGAAGTATAGAGACCATATCCGCTTTTAGCGAAACACAAAGTGTATTATATGGGGACACTCTCGATTCTGTTTATGATATTGGCCATGCGCCTGCAAAGATCTTAGCTATGTCAGATTACCGGAGATATTCGATGGTGACTGTGGGTGAATTGAGAAAAACTGCTGTTAATGCTGCTGTCGGCATGCAGAAGTACATGGATGATTTCGAGGCAGTATCCACAGAAGTACGTACTGACCTTGGAGACAGTCTTGAAAAGGCTTTTCGGAATTCAGGGGACATACTTAAAGATCTGGGCTTTGCTGACACAGATGATAACAGGCGTGCCATCCGCATACTTGGAAGCGCAGGAGTATCTATTACCCGTGAGAGTGTGGAAATGGTAAGATCATTTGATCTTAAAGTAAATAAAATGATCAGGGGCATGACTCCTGAGAATGTCCTTGACATGATAAGAAGCGGTAAGAATCCGCTTGATATGACTGTTGACGAAGTAAATGACCTATTGTCTTCCATGAAGGATCCTGCTCTTTCTGATGAAAGGTATGCTGACTTCTTGGTGAAGCTTGACCATAGGAATGGGATCACGGAAAAAGAAAAGGATGCATACAAGGGCATTTACCGGCTGTTAAATACCATTACCCAACATAACAGCGGAGCACTTGGGCGCGTCCTTGATATGGGACAGGCACCTACTCTTAGAAATATCCTCAGGGCTTCAAAGACCATAGGAAAGGATATTGATGTTGCTGAAGATACTGATTTCGGAGGCCTTTTAAAGCTTGTATGGACAAGGCCTGATACTGTATCCATGATAGATGGCGGAATAGCAGCTGAAAGGTCTTTTGCTGAGGCGGATGAAAATGCGGCCGCAGAAAATATGGCAGATGGAAGCAACGCCTCAGATGCAGAAATTTACGAAAGCGCAGATGAAGATTATCTGTCCATGAAAGCCGGGCAGCTTATGGAGGCTATGGAAGAGGGTAATGTCCTTAATGCTCCGGGATCTGATCATGATCCTGAAGATCTTCTGGATATTTCCCTTGAAAGCTTCACTGCCTCAGAAAGCATCAATGCATATATAAAAGAAGATTACTTCAGCAGTCTTTCAGCAGATGCAGTTAAATATGCTTCAGATGAAAATGTAAAAGAATATCTTGAAAAATTCGGTATTGCCACAACGGTCGGGAACATGATTTCCGCCGGACTTATGTCTGCTGCAGATATTAATGGCAGACCGGTCGACCCTTATGAAAAGACCTGGAAGAGGCTTAATCAGCGTGGGCAGATCGGCAGTGCTTCGGGTGCCGGAGATTCTGTTTCCGACGATCAGACCGGAGAGGATACGGCTGATATCCATGCAGATGAAAGAGCTGTTGAGGATTCACTTCGTGACAGTGAGCTTGAAGCCTTTAACCGTCTTGTAGATCAGGTGCCGGATGCCCTGGAAAGTCCTGAAAAGCTCTTTGATACAGAGAGTGCATTTTTAAGCATCATGAAAGACCTTGAAGAGAGAACTGTCGGTTCTTCACTGTCTGATGGCTCTATGTTAAGTTCCGCTTTAGACTTACGCTCATTGACGGGACTTATGTCGGGTCTTTCCAGAAGATATTCTTATGACCTGCCGGTAAGGACTTCTGACGGCGTCATGAACATGAATGTTACCTACTTTAAGAATACTGACCGGAAGAACCGCCTGTCTATTTCTGTTCCTGATCCTGAAAACGGATATCAGGAAATGAAGTTCACTTTATTTAACAGGTCTGTAAATGGTATTATCTACAGTGAGAACCGTGCAGGTCTTGATAAAGCGGAAGAAAAGGCTGTTCAGATAAAAGAATCCCTGGAAAAAGCAGGTTTCAGCGTATCAGCTATAAGTGCTACCATGAGCAGGACAGACAGACTTTCATCCGTACAGGATAAGGAAAAAGAAGGGCTGACGCCAGCTGCGGAACTCTTTAAGCTTTCTTCTATCATTGTAAAGACATGGATGGAATGAAATTTTTCTTTTCCCGCTCATATTTACAGCGAAATTTACCGATAAAAATATTAGATCGAATAAGGCATTATTTCAAAGGATTGAAAGCCTGAAAAAGAAGGTCCAGGGAAGGGCCTGCTGGAGGAAATATGACAATCAACAACAACATCCCATCTATGCTCGCAGGTGTTAATAATAAGAAAACAGAGCTCAGGCTCAAGGAAAGCCTGGAACGCTTAAGCTCAGGATATAAGATCAATAAAGCTGCTGATGACGCTTCGGGTATGGCTATTACAAATAAGATGAGGACCCAGATCAGGGCTCTCGACCAGGCATCAAGAAATGCGGCAGACGGCAACTCTGTTATCGAGACAGCTGAAGGAGCCATTAATGAGATCGGCAATATCCTGCAGAGGGTAAGAGAGCTTTCAGTCCAGGCAGCCAACGATACCAATACTCTTGAAGACCGCCAGTCCATAGAGCTGGAAGTGGACAGTATGCTTGAGGAGATAGACAGGATATCATCCACCACCCAGTTCAATGGGCAGAATCTCCTTGATGGGTCGCTCTCACATACGGCTGCTGCAGATAATAAATCAGTACATGCCATGCAGACATCTATGTCTGTAGAAGCAGGAGAATACAGCTTTACTCTGACTGAAGCCGCCGAGCAGGCCGGGAGATCGGATCCACTTACTGTAACAGAACCTCCTGTTGGAAAGAGTGTTCTTATTAATGACGCCGAGATAAAGAATGATGGAAGCGGGGATTTTAAAGAAAAGGTCAAGAAAGCATGTGATACCATGAACCTTGACTATGATCCTGATTCCGGAAAGGTCATGTCAAAAGCCTTTGGAGCAAAGGTATCTCTTTCAGTTCAGAATGACGGCCAGGAAAAGAAGACTGTATATGGAAAAGATTCAGTGATCAGGCTTACTACTGTGAATGAAGGCGCCGGTTTTAAGGCAGGAGCCACATATAAGGCAGATGGCAATGATATTACCATAGTTGATAACAACGGTTTTGAGATGAATATCCAGATAAAGGGCGAAGACGCTTCAAAGACAGCAGGTAAGGAAATAAAAGTCAATGTATTCGAAGCCGGCTATCTTATGGATCAGGTAGGTTCCAATGAGGGCCAGTTCCTTGGCATAAACATAGCAAAGACCGATTGCTGTTCGCTTGGCATTAAAAATTTTGACGGCACCAACAACGTAAACTGCTGTACGAGAACAGGCGCCGGCAATGCCATTACAATATTTGATGAAGCTATCAGAAGACTTTCCAATACAAGATCACAGCTGGGCGCATATGAGAACCGTCTTGATGCAGTCGTAAGGAATTTAGGAGTCTCGACAGAGAATCTTACAAATGCCATGTCCCGTATCGGTGATACAGATATCGCTGAAGAGATGTCAAACTATACATCTCTCGATGTTCAGAATCAGGCAGCAACTTCTATGCTTGCCCAGTCCAATAACAGGACAAAGGAAGTACTTAATCTTCTTCAGGCATGATATGAATATTATTTTGCAGGACAAAAGCAGGGCAGCTTTTGCCCTGCTTTTTTTTAAAATTATTTTGATATTTTATGAACAGGGAGTGTTTATTATGGACAATGAAATGATAAAAGACTATACTTTAAAGATATCAGGTGCTAATAAGAGCAGGCTGACTGTCATCATTTTTGACATAGCATTGGAGTATACAGATGAAGCCCTGGGTGAGTTTGAAAAGGACTCCCCTGATAAGGAAAAGGCTGTCAATGCTATGAGAAAGGCTCAGAGCTTTGTCGCAGAGCTCAGGGGGAGTCTTGACTTAAGCTACGGTATCTCATTTGAGCTGTTAAGACTTTACCGATACGTGAATCAGACTCTTGCAGGATGTATTGCAAGGGAAGATGCTAATGGACTCAGATCTGTGAAGACTGTACTTAATAACCTTCGCAAGGCCTTTGATAAGGTGGCGGATGAGGATCATTCAGAGCCTGTAATAGAAAAGGCTGAGAAGATCTATGCAGGACTTACTTATGGGAAAGACCGCATGGATCAGATATCTGTTGATCCGGCTGAGTACTCAAAGCGCGGTTTCATGGCCTGACGGGCTTTTATTTCTGACGGCTTTTATTTGGCAGAGGATCTTTTTTGTTTAAGGAGAAAAGTATTATGAAAAAGAAAAACATTCTGAAGAAGCGCGGAGCGGGTATACTTATGCCTGTCTCATCGCTGCCGTCCAACTATGGCATAGGTACATTCGGACAGGCAGCTTATGATTTCGCTGATGATCTTTACAGTGCGGGTCAGTCGTATTGGCAGGTACTCCCGCTCGGACCTACGAGCTTTGGTGATTCACCATATCAGTCATTTTCAGCTTTTGCCGGCAATCCTTATTTTATTGACTTGGATATACTCATAAAAGAAGGGCTGTTGAAGCGTGAGGAGGCTATAGCTGACTGGGGCTCCGACCCGGCAAATGTTGACTATGCCCTTATTTATGAAAACCGTTTTAAAGTCCTTAAAAAGGCTTTCTCAAGAAGCTTTTTCGTAAAGGAGCCTTTATTTGACGATTTCATAAAGGATACTAAATATTGGCTTCATGATTATTGTGTATTCATGGCATTGAAGAACTATTTCAGGGGTGAGTCATGGCAGGAATGGCCGGATGAGTACAAGTTCCGCAATAAGAAGGCTATGAAGAAGATAGAGGAAAAGCTTTCCGATGACATACTTTTCTGGGCCTTCTGTCAATATGAATTCTACAAGCAATATAAAGCTTTAAAGACGTATGTAAATAACCGTGAGATATATATCATAGGAGATATCCCGATCTATACTGCCCTTGACAGTGCTGATGTATGGAGTAAGCCTGAGCTTTTCCAGCTGGATCATGATCTTAACCCAAAGAGAGTGGCAGGGGTTCCGCCTGATATGTTTTCTGCCACAGGCCAGCTTTGGGGCAACCCTCTCTATGACTGGGACAAGATGAAAAAGGACAAATTCAAATGGTGGAAAGAGAGGATAAAGTGCTCAGCGAGACTTTATGACGTCATCCGGATCGACCATTTTATCGGTATCGTCAACTATTACAGTATTCCCGCAGAAGATAGCGATGCCCGTAACGGCAAATGGGTGGAGGGTCCCGGAAAGGCTCTTACTGACATAATATCCGAAGCCGCAGGTGATTCAAAGATAATTGCCGAAGACCTTGGGGAAGTATCTTATCCTGTAAGGAAGCTTATAAAGAAGACCGGCTGGCCAGGCATGAAGATCATGGAATTTGCTTTTGACGATAATAAAAAGAATCCATATCTGCCTCAGAACTTCACTTCGACCAACTTCGTAGTATATGGCGGTACTCATGACAATGAGACTATGGCAGGCTATCTCAAGGGGCTCGATGATGATAAGCTCTCCTACATTAAGAAATATCTTGGATTGGACAAGGATGCCGATACTCTCAGTATCATAGAGGCTATCGTGCGCCTTTCATTTATGAGCGTTGCAAATACATGTATCTACCAGATGCAGGATTACCTGTGTCTTGATAACAGCGCAAGGATGAATGAGCCTTCAACTATCGGTACAAATTGGCGTTTCAGAATGACAGAGAAGCATATTCCTGAAGATACCAGGAAAAAGATCAGAAAATTTACAAAGATGTATAACAGGATGCCATGAAAAGCAAATTCAATGAATTTCTGAGATCTGCTGACCTGACAGCTGCCAATATGACCATTGTAAGCATCAATGTCATAATATTTATCATAACAGGTCTTCTGTCATTCTTTGGTGATTTTGATGTTTATGAGCATTTAAGCTCCGGATATCAGAGCGTGATAATGGATCATGAATATTACAGGCTGCTGACGTCTATGTTTACTCATGCCGGCATAGAGCATCTTGGAAATAATATGCTGATGCTTATCATAATGGGAACATACCTTGAAAGAGCGGTCGGCCCCAAAAGGTACCTGCTGATATATTTTCTTTCCGGTATCGGGGGCTCATTTGCGTCTATGTATGCAAATATTTATCAGGGAAAGCTTGTTGCCGGTGTCGGCGCATCAGGCGCCATATTCGGTGTTATGGGAGCCTTTCTTTTCGTGGTGATAATACACAAAGGGCATGCCCAGGGCTTAAGCAGCAGACAGATGATATTCCTGGTGATATTTGCCATATATGGCGGAATGGTCCAGACGGGTGTGGATAATTATGCCCACATAGGCGGGGCTGTAACAGGATTTTTATCAGCATTGCTTATTGATGTCTGTTTGAGAATATTTCATAAAGAAAAGCTGCATTACTATGATAACAGCGGTCATAGTACGGAAGACAGCGAAACATTGGAAGATAATAAGTATTGATATTAAAAGAATTATTGCGGAAAGGGATCAGTGATCTATATATCTCAATATATGATCAGAGGAAAGTGAATGCAGAGAATCAACATTTATTATGGCGGAAGAGGACTAATAGATGATCCTCTTCTTTACGTCCTTGATACCATAACCAAAGTGCTTACCGAGCTCAATTGCGATGTAGAGCGCATCAACTTTTATGAGGATAAGTCAAAGATAGCATCAAGCCCTTCAACACTGAAGACATGTGATGCTGTAATACTTGCAGTTTCTTCAGAATGGTTCGGAATGGGCGGCAATATGCTTTCATTCCTGGATGCCTGTTGGCTTTATGGTGACAGGGGCGTCCTTAAATGTCTGAAAATGCTGCCGGTCGTAATCGCTACAGCGCCCGGAGAAAAGGATATTGCTGTGGACATTATGAAGGCATGGGAGATCCTCGGAGGTATTTCAGTATCACCTATTGCGGCATATGTTGCCAACCGTGCGGATTTTGAAGCTGACTCGGGATATAAGCAGATAATAGAAAAGAGGATCGAGAACTTCTACAGGGAGATCGGTTCGCAGATAAAGGTGCTTCCATCATCCAATGCTATTGCCGGCAATCTGGGAGTAAGACCAAAGTCCATGGAGCTCACTCCTCAGGAATCCGAACAGCTTTCAAAGTATGTTTCTGATGACAAATTTGTGAAGAAGCAGAAGGAAGATATAAAGGAACTGACCGAGATATTCAAAGGCATGCTTCCGGACGATGACCCGGCAAATAAGGCAGATCAGCTGCTGAATGATTTCAGAAAACGCTTTAAGGGCGTGGAAGGAACATCTTTCCAGTTTGCATTCACTGATGTAAATAAATCTATATACGCAGAGACTGAGGATGGTCAGGTGACTGTTAAGTATGGACAGTTGGATTCACCTGACGTTCTGGTTAAGATCAGCAGGGAAGATCTCAAGGATATCCTTGATAATAAAGCAACGCTTCAGGGTTCTTTTCTTTCCGGAAAGGTTTCTTCAAAGGGTGAGTTCAAACTCCTTAAAAAATTTGATGAGGCTATGAAGTAAGGAAGAGAAGATAATGCGCATAATATCTGTTTTATTGGTTTTTATTTAATAGACAGAAATGTCCTTAAAGCAGATCATATGATATAAATTAAATAATATAGAAAGAAGGATAATAATAATGGTACACGAATTAAATGATGACTGCATATTCTGTAAGATCACAAAGGGAGAGATCCCTTCAGAAAAGATCTATGAGGATGACGATTTCCTTGTGATGCTTGATATCAATCCTGCTTCAAAGGGACACGCCGTAATACTTCCAAAGACTCATGCAGAGAATATATTTACCCTTCCTGATGAGTATCTTTCAAAGGTCCTTTTTGTGGCACGCAAGACTGCAAAGGCCCTGAAGGAGACTCTTGGCTGCGATGGCGTGAATATACTTCAGAACAACGGCGAAGCAGCCGGTCAGACAGTATTTCACTATCATGTTCACATCATTCCGAGATGGAATGGCGACAATGTAGGCATCACCTGGAAGCAGGGCAATGCAGAGGGCAATCATGAGCTTGCAGAAGAAGTAAGAAAACACATATGATATATGGAATCGATCTACAGCACACGGGAATCTATTTTTTCTGAACTGATATATTTACTTAATTCCTCTATGACAAAATTCTTCATCTGACTTTCAATATTGCCGGGATAAGTGTAGAAGTTTTCCTTAAGTTCATAAGGAAACCAGGCCGCCTTATTTCCCGGCATTTTTTTCCTCATCTCTTTAAGGTAGCCCTGTGATATTCTGAAGACACCGACGCTTACGTCGAGGAGGCTGTCAAATGGCCTATTATGAAAGGTGATATTTTCAGCTGCTTCATCAATAAAATCTCCGTAAACTCTTTTAAAGTCCGGGCAGAAAATCAGGGGATCGAATGATGCACGGACTGTAAAACCGTTTTCGTATGCTGTATTCAGGGCCTCGATTCTTTTCAGAGGCTCAGGTGCCATATGCTCGTATTCTGCCGCTATTTTTTCAGGACTTAATGTAAAGGCAAATATGACATTATTTTTCTGATCGGCATTAAGCCCTGCTGAAAGTGACTTTATTATCTGCTTATCGGCTGATTTCGTGCGTATTTCAATAGTGAGGTCAGGCTCACCGGCTGTGAAAAGTATCCACTTCTTTAAGAATCCTGTTATATGCTCGAGAGACAAAAGGTCTGTTTCATATGAAATTGAAATATAGGCAGGGTGCTCTTTAAGTATCCTTCTTACCTCATCAAAAGTATCCTCAATATTAACAAATATGACTATATCCGCCCCCGGGTACATACCTGCAAGGTAGCAATAGCAGCATGCAAACGGACAGTTCAGCACATCAGAGGTGTAATAGAAATATTTGTTCCCAAAGCTCTGACAGGCCCTTGATCCCGGATATACCTGTCTGTCATGCTTTACAGCAAGGATCAGGGAACGGGATCTTTTCTGCATGTTTATATCCTGATTGCGGCGGTTGAAAATAGTTTTATAGCTGTGGATCATTATCCTCTCACTGTTTTTGAGGACTTTGGACGACAGGATGCTTTTTGTCAGAGGATAGTTTACCGCTTCGTTTTCCACATATACGTGTGAGAAGGCAGGAAGGAAATAAGATCCGCTTTTTTGAGCCTTGTCAGCAGTATGAAAATATGATGAATATTCTGTGCCTTCTTTGGCATTAATATTAATTTCAGAAGGATCCTGAATCATTGATGAGCATTCTTTCGAGTTCATCGAGCGCCTCCTTTCCATCTCTGCGGCTCTTTGCAGGAAGGATCTTTCTTCCCTTAAGTCTGTTGATATACCGGTCAATGTCTGTGCCTGAAGCAGCTGCATAGACCTTCAATTTGTCAAATCTTATCATCATGGATCCGGAAGCAAAGAATAATTCTTCTGCATAATTCCCTGCATGTCCATAATTATTATTTTTATCTGTATTATTTTCCGCAAAAACTTCAATGGCCTGCATTTTCGTATCAGAAACCGTTATCAGGAATTCCAGTATCCTGTCAATAAATCTTTCGTAGCTCCTCGTATTATGCAAAAAATCCGAAATGATCTTTGATATGGACTCTTCTTCGCTCATTCCGTATTTTAAAGTACCTGTATCGGTTGCATATTTGAAGAAAAATATTCTGTCCGATTTAAAGTACATGGAAGAGGTTTCAAAAAGAGAGGCAGCCTCCATGTCGAAGAGAATGGGAGAAGCATGAGGCTTCAGGCTCATTGAAACATCATTTCCGTCTATGACCTCCCTGCACTCATTATCAGCCTGCTTATTAATATCTGAACATATTTTATTTATCATGTCACAGGATACCGGCACTTCAGACGAATAAAGTTCAGCTTCTCTGTATGGATGAGCATAAAGAATATCAGGTATATATTCTCTGCCTGTTGCCATCCTTGTGATCTTATTTATCATAAAAGCTTTATCGATGCCTGACCTTAAGCCCTTGTTTTTATTATTATCACCAGTATTTATCGGTCCGGAAGCATTTTTATCTGCGGGATATACAGCAGGTATGCCAATCGCAGCGGTCCCTATATTTACCATAATGTCATCAGGACCTGCATTGTATCTAAGTGCAGTTTCAGCCAGAGCTCCCGCGGCTTTAATAGTCCCTGTTCCGGTAATGGTAAGAATAATAGAAAGATGCCCCTTGCGGCATTCTGCCCCTGGCGGTGACAGAAAGACCTGAAAATGTGCTGAACTCATGTCGCGTTTAAGCTTCAGCTGACTGATAATATATCTGCATTCAGGCATCAGAGCACAGAAGATAAAGATTTTCCTATTCATAGACATTCACGCTCTTTTTTTTGAAGTACCTTTATTATATTCATAAATGGTTTTAAGGGCAAACATTATTAATAAATGGCTGCAAGGGCAAACAACATTATATTCATAAGCTTTTCAGGCAGACAGGTCCTGATATAAGATTTTTTCCTTATTTCCATTTCTTTATGTTATAGTGTATTCAGCTGATCAGGTCGGATCAGGTAAGTTGACCGGCTTAAAACACAGACCGGTTTATAACTTTGACCGGCTTAAAAGCTTCAAAGATCACTTTTGAAAGAATTATTTTAAACATTAATTTTGAGGTAAAAGGAATGATAGGACATATAAAAGGAATGGTCGACTATATGGACGGCCGCATGGTCGTGGTAGATAACAATGGAGTTGGGTATGAGATCTGGGTGCCTGATCCTGTAACAGAAGAGGTATCGAGGGGAAGCGAGGTAAAGCTCTATACCTATCTGCAGGTAAGAGAGGACGCCATGCAGCTTTTCGGTTTCCTGACACGCGATGACCTGAATGTCTTTAAGAGCCTGATAACTGTGAATGGAGTCGGCCCTAAGGCAGCCTTAAGCATCCTTTCTGTTATGACAACTGAAGGTCTGAAGATCGCCTGTATGTCCGGGGATTCCAGGGCAATATCAAAAGCTCCCGGTATCGGCGCAAAGACCGCCAGCAAGATAGTGCTTGAGCTTAAGGATAAATTCAGTCTGGAAACGCTGGGTAATGATGATGGTATTGAAGATACAGCATCAGGTACCGGAGCAAAAGTTCCTTCGGCTAAGAATACAGACAATAAGGTGCTTTCAGATGCGATCCTTGCCCTTACTGCTCTGGGCTATAGTGAGTCAGAGGCCTTCAAGGCCGTTCATCAGGCAGATGCAGGACCGGATCCGGATGTAGACCAGGTCCTTAAAGCTGCCCTCAAATTCATGTAAATATTTTTAACTTTCAGATTATTGATACTTTACAGAAAATTTACATGCTTATTGTATTATATTAGAAGGTCAATAAAATAAAGCAGACTGCTGATCGTTATTGCCGTGTTTTTAAATGGCATTTTTATGCCTATGTTCTTATATGGCTGTATGAGGTATCATCGTCCCCGGTCAGCATAGGGCAGGCCTTTGTCGGAACGGCATTATAGATATGTAAAAGAAGGGTGAAGATAAGATATGACGAATTATTCAGGAACAGATACATGGAAGCATGAGCTTACGGAAGCTGATATTAAAAAAAGTGTTAAGGGCGTGGTCCTTATGCCTGTTTTTCTTTCCGGATTCCTCATTTTTATGCTTGTTATTTTCTTCTTATCTAAAGGAGGGGATTCATCCGTAAGCTTTATTGTCACTGTTATATCTATTTTCTTACTGGTACTTATTTTCATCACTGCCCATTCAGCATATATCACTTTAAAAGCTGTAAAGAATTCTCAATACAGGATCTATGAAGATATTATTGATGACGTGGATAAAATATATATCCGTAATGATGATCCGGATGAAGATGAAGACGGTCACTGGGAATATTATGTACACTTAAGGACCTTTGGCAAAAAGAGAATATCAGATGCTGATGATTATCCCCTTTGTCGTTTAAATGATCCTGTTTATATCGTGACTTTGGGCGAGGATAAGCCCGGCAATGGAACTGTATATCTCGGCATAAAGTACAGACTTTCTCCTGAACTTAAAGATCATCTTCATACTGCAGGCCCGGCTTCAGGTACGCAGAGCCTTTCCCGGCAGCCGCAGCCGTCTGTAAGTTACGATCAGAGTTCTTCTTCTCCGGTTAATACAAATGCGCAGGATCTTTCTCAGCAGCTTAAGTCACCTTTAAGTTACAGTCAGGGCCGGTTTTCTCAGGATAATACACCCCATACAGAACACAAGGTCAGAATATCAGCAGGCACATTGATCTCAGCCTTTTCCAGTATCCAGTCAGAGGATAAGTGGTCCAAAACCGGCAATATTATCGGCATTATATTTTTGATCCCATTTCTGCTTGCTGGTCTTGGCCTGCTTCTTTCGATTCCTTCATTTATCAGAGACATCCATGAAGACGGGGTATCTGGACTGATATTTACATTGATATGGAATGCTTTTTTATTTTTCTGTCTGTACCGTCTTTTTAAGAAGCCAAAAAAAGCAGAGTCTTTCAGAGATAAGATCCTGAACAGTCTGCAGGACGGGAACTATTATCTGGTTCCGGATAAGGTTACAGGCATAGAGTTTAAAGGACGTGCCGTAGAAGATGACGTCCACATAGTTAATACTGAAAATAACGGCTCTGTAGATCTTTTGCCTTTAGGATGTGCAGGGGAACTTGGCAAATATAAAAAGGACGGTATCATATATCTTGTTAAAGTAAACGGGGAAGGCTTCAGTGATAAGCTTGTATATGCCATTCCGGGAGATTATTATGAGCTTTCGCCCGAACTTGCAAGCCGCGTTGAGGGAGGGTCTTTATATGCCGCGGGATCTTCAATACCCGGAGCTTATACTGATGTGCCGGGAACTTCATCAATTCCGGGTGCGAATGCTTATGTGCCGGGAACTTCATCAATTCCGGGCGCGAATGATAAGTTCACGGTACGCCTAAGCTATACCGGGGAACATGATCTTGGTGATTTTGGCATGCAGGAGGAATATCACAGCTTTAGTGAAGGTGAAGGAGTTTATGTTATCCGCTTTTTCAATATGGATCAAAAAGCAGATAAAGAAAGGACAGCCGGTCTTTTCCTGAAGAAAGAGTATTCTGTGCCTGTGACCATGCAGCCGCACCTTAAGTCCTGGAATTAAGAATCTGTTAAGGAGAATCCTATGATCTTTCTTATTATTATTAATATTATTGCTATAATCAGTCTTATTGGACGTTACATACATATAAAGGCCCACATTCTTTCGAGATCTGAGTACCGTAAGCAGGCAGCCCGCGATGCCTATATGATGGAGCACTATGATCCCTTTATCACATGTGATTTCTGCGGCGGCATGATCGATACGAGAAAAGACACTGTATGTCCTCATTGCGGAAGCTCTTATGGCAATGACGCCGAGTGGCAGAGGCGGCATCAGGCCGATTATAAGCAGGCGGAAGACCTTGCCCGGGAGGCTGCTGAAAAACAGATAAATGAAGCAGATCAAAAAGCCAGAAAGACATTAAGGCATCTGCGTGTGGCTATAGTTATTCTTATCTGCACCTGTTTTTTTGCTTCCCTGCTTCGGACAGCCTTGCCGCATAAGGATAACACATTGTATGCCCATAATGAGACCCCTCTCAGTAACTTTAGTGGCGGAAAGAAGACATCCTATAACGTTACCGGGGATAATACTATCATGGAAAGTCATGGAGTTACCGTATCGGTAGTCGACTTCTATACAGATTCTGATGATTTTAAGGATGGTGACGTAAATAAGCCTCTTGGTCCTCTTAATTCAAAATACGGCCGTACCTGGGCTGATATGAAAATAGGTATCAGGTTTCAGAACAATAATGATGAGAAAGTATATGTTAAATTCGATCTGGCGGGTATTAACGGAGGGGCTGTGGCTCCGAACTACTCAAATTATTATGAATGGCTTAAGCCTCATTCAGACGCCACTACATATGATGAGATCTTTTTCGTCCCTGCCGGTATTATGAAGGAGATCGTATTTGGAAATTTCGAGATACATGATTCCGAATATAACTCCATTTATAAGTCAGATAATATAAAAACCATAGAGACTGATGCGGATTACGATTTCGACACCAGCACGGAAATACCGGATGGAGCAAAGGAGCTTTTTAATAATAACGGCATAAAGGTAAGCTTATTTGAATCACCCGTAAATCGATATGGCGATGATGATAATACAACTATTCTCTATATAAAAAATGATAACCCTGATATGGTGAGTGTCTCATCCACGGATTTTACGGTAAATGGTGAGCTTATAGGCAGCGACTATGATGAACCTTTAAGAGACTGCATCGTTCCTGCCGGATATACTTTATTTACTCCTGCAGGCCTCTTTTCCGGCATATCATATGACATAAAGAAAGAGGATATAAAAGAGGCAGAATTTTCTTTGTCATTCAAGTTTCCGAAAAAACCATCCAGCAATTTTTCGACGGATTTTCTGGAACTGAAATAATTTACGGAATGCAATGCCTGAACGCTTTATTTATCAGAAATTCAGTTGATTTAGGTAAGGTTAATTAAAAGTAAATATTAATAATATTGTGAGGAAAGATCATGACAGATAATTATGGAAAAAGAATCCGCCTTGTAGCTCTTGACCTGGACGGCACATTGCTCGACAGCAGAAAAAAAGAGCCGGCAGACTTTAAGGATTGGGTAAGATCACATAAGGACATAAGGACAGTCATAGCTTCAGGCCGTCAGTATTCCACGCTGAAGGATCAGTTTTCTGATATTAAGGACGACCTTGTTTTCATTGCTGAGAACGGGGGTCTCGTATTCTATCACGATGAAAATATCTACAGCAATTTCATGAGGAAGGAGACTGTAGTCAGGTATATCAGGGCTAATAAGGAGACCCACCACGGAGCCCTTATCCTCTGCGGACGGAAAAGCGCCTGGATGCTTCATGGAGATGATGTGACAGAGGCCAATGGCCGTATGTATTACCATGAGCTTGGGTTCCTTAGTGATCTGGAAGAATGTCCGGAGCTTGACAATATAGTGAAGCTTGCCTTCTTTTTTGAAGCAAAGGACTCTGCTTCTCATCTTGAAGAACTGAAGCTTGGAGAGACTGATCTGCAATACGTGCTTTCAGGTCCTGAGTGGATCGATGTCTTCAATGAAGATATCAATAAAGGGACAGGCATAAAGATCATACAGGAGAAGTTCGGCATATCATATGAAGAGTCAATGGCCTTCGGCGACTATATGAACGACTATCAGATGATACAGAGCGTGGGAGAAAGCTACGCCATGGAAAATGCCTGCGATGAGCTGAAAAAGGCTGCAGCGCATGTGACTGCATCTAATGATGATGACGGGGTCATGAAGATCCTGCGACAGCTGTAAGTCTTTGGTGCCCCATATCTTATCAGATATGGCATGTTTGCCAGAGAAAGGCAGAAGCACCGGTGTGTATTTCTCAGACAGGTATTTTGATAGACCGGTTAATTTAAGCTTTTATTAAGTTAAATACGCTTATATATTATGTAATATACAATGAACAGAAAGAAAGAGGATAATAAATGCCGGAAAATTTTGACTTCGATAAGATCACAGACCGCAGGGGCACCAACTCCCTTAAATGGGACGCGGTCAAAGCGGACCTCCCTATGTGGGTCGCCGATATGGACTTTGAGACAGCGCCCGCTGTAAAAGATGCCATCAGAAAGAGAACGGAAAATGGAATATTCGGCTATCAGGTAATACCTGATGCCTGGTATGATGCATATATGGGCTGGTGGAAGGCGCGCCACGGCCTTGATATAAAGAAAGAATGGCTGATATTTTCCACGGGTGTAGTGCCTGCTTTATCGACATCTGTCCGGAAATTTACCCACCCGTCAGAGAAGATCCTTGTGATGACCCCTGTATATAACATCTTTTTTAACTCTATAGTTAATAACGGCAGAAGACCTGTAGAATGTCCGCTCATCTATGATAAGGAGGATCATTCATATTCGATAGACTGGGATGGGCTGGAAAAATGTCTGTCAGACCCGGAAGTGACATTCATGATTTTCTGCAATCCTCAAAATCCTTCCGGCCGCATCTGGACTCTTAAGGAACTTGCAAGGTTAGGGAAGCTTGCGCGTGACAATGGAGTAATAGTGTTTTCTGATGAGATCCATTGCGATCTTACAGACCCGGGTATCGAATATGTGCCATTCATAAGCGCTTCCAAAGATTGCAGAGATAACTGCATCATGGCGATAGCACCAAGCAAGACATTTAATATTGCGGGACTTCATACAGCTGCGGCAGTGATACCTGAGAAGCACTTGAGAGAGAGGTTTGACCGGGCATTAAATACCGATGAATGCGCAGAGCCTAATACATTTGCGATAGATGCTGCAATAGCAGCCTTCACTGAGGGCGGAGAGTGGCTTGATTCTTTAAGAAAATATATTGCAGAAAATAAACGAACGGTTTATGATTACATTGAAAGCAGCATTGAAGGGCTTTCAGTCGTTAAAGGACCTGCGACATATCTTGTATGGATAGACATTTCAAGTGTCTCAGACAACAGTGCGGTATTTTGCAGAGCTTTAAGAAAAGAAACCGGACTTATGCTTTCAGACGGCACCATATATGGAAAAGGCGGAGAAAGGTTCGTAAGGATGAACCTTGCCACACAGAAGTCCCGAGTCATGGACGGACTTAAGCGTCTTGAAAGATTTGTCAGCAAACATTGTTATTAATCAGCAGAGTTTAAGGGAGGTACATTATGAAAGTTGAAGATCTTTCGATCAATGGTAATAGCGGACTTGGCATCCTTATAGAGCAGCCGGGCGGAGACGGCCATCCCAATATGATAATAATACAGGGAAAGCGCGGCTACATCATGTGCGGTTATCTTAACTTCGAGGCAGCAGTTAAGTTCGGTGATGCAGCAGTCCTTGCAGGCGGAGCAGATTTTGATGCCATTCTTTCAAACGTCATAAAGAAGGCATCTCCCGAGGCAGAGAAGCTTGGCGTGCGTGAGGGCATGACAGGCAGAGAGGCATTCACATATCTGGCTTAAGATCTGTCAACAGGATAGTGATTTAATAATTATTTTATGATATCTGTTGGATAAATAACATACATTTATTTTGGGCATTTGTTAGCATTAGCGTCAAAGGCTGATATGATAAGCCTGATGCAGATCAGGTACAGGTTATTTATACAAAGAGGTATCATATGAAGGACAATAATTGTGACTATATAGAGTCCATGGAGCTTGACGGCGAAAGGGCTCTTTTTCATTCCAAAGATCTCAGGATAAAGAACTGTGTTTTCAAGAATGGTGAGTCTCCATTAAAGGAGAGCACTGACATAGCTCTCGATTCCTGCTTTTTCGAATGGAAGTATCCGCTCTGGTACTGCAATAACGTGGACGTTAAGAATACGACCTGGTTCGAAATGGGCAGGTCCGGTGTCTGGTACACAAACAATATCAGAGTATCAGATAGTACTATAGAGGCCCCGAAGAATTTCAGACGCTGCAGGAATGTAAGTCTTTCAAATGTACATATGACTAATGCTCTTGAGACATTCTGGATGTGCGACGGAGTGAAGCTTGATCACGTACAGGCAAAGGGTGATTATTTCGGTATGAATTCCAATAATATCGAGATAGACGGACTGTCTCTTGATGGCAATTACTGCTTTGACGGTTCCGAAAACGTTGTGGTCCGCAATTCAAGGCTTATATCAAAGGATGCCTTCTGGAATACAAAGAATGTAACTGTATATGATTCTGAGATCTATGGTGAATACCTTGCCTGGAATGCAGAGAATATCACGTTTGTCAACTGCACCATCAAGAGTCTGCAGGGTCTCTGCTATATAAAGAACTTAAAGATGATAAACTGCCGTCTTATAGACTCTGCTCTTGTATTCGAGTATTCTTCTGTAGATGCGGATATCAGGTCATCTATCCTGAGTGTGCTTAATCCCCAGTCAGGCATTATACGCGCTGAAAGCATCGATCAGCTGATCATGGAAGAAGATAAAGTTGATGTGAATGCTGTAAAGTTCATTACTAAAAATGGAATCGGCCAGAGAAAGCACAAATATCTTGAAGAGGATTTTGAGCGTGCAGTACGGGAAAGCGCATAAGGATCCGACCATCTGAATAAAATAACAGGAAATGTGAATAATGACAAAAGATCACCTTGCCGATCTCCGCAAAGGAGCGGACTTCGACTTAAGACGGCAGCTGCTTCTCATAATACAGCTGTCCATCCCGGCAATACTTTCGCAGATCACGACTGTTGCCATGGAATATATAGATGCCTCTATGGTGGGGCATCTTGGAAGGAATGCCTCTGCGTCTGTAGGCATAGTCTCTTCAAGTACATGGCTTGCCGGAGGTATAGCTGCGTGTCTCGGCGCAGGCTTCTACGTACAGGTTGCGCACAGGATAGGGGCTGAAGATTATAAGTCAGCTAGGGATCTTGTAAAGCATGGGCTCCTGACGGAGCTTATTTTTTCGTCCCTTATAGGGCTTGCAGCCTGTGCTGTAAGCTTCAGGCTTCCTTATATTTTGGGAGGCGCGCCTGAGATCTGCCGGGATGCGTCGCGCTATTTTTTTATATTTTCATGCGGACTGCCATTAATGGGAATGGTCTATACTGCCGGAGGAATGCTTCAATGCAGCGGAAATATGCGGATCCCGAGTGCTATAAATATTCTGGAGTGCATATTTGACGTAATATTTAACTTTTTCTTTATTTATGGAGATGAGACTGTACAAATAGCAGGACTTAGACTGCAAATGCATGGCGCAGGATACGGAGTAATGGGTGCGGCGCTGGGTACATTCTGCGCGGAAGGACTGGCAGCGCTGCTTATGCTGTACTTTTTGCTTGTGAGGTCGGATAAGCTGGCAATAACAGGCAGGAGATCATCGGCCGGTGAAAATTTATTTAACGATCAGATACATGAAAATGACCATCAGGAATCTTTCCTGATCAGATACCATAAAGAACTGAAAACTGCCCTTACCATCGCTATCCCGATCGGTATTGAAAACCTCCTTTCCAGCGGCGCTCAGATAGTATCCACGAAGATAGTGTCTCCGCTTGGAACAGCCGCTATAGCTGCCAATTCATTCTCTGTTACAGCTGAAGGCTTATGCTATATGCCGGGTTATGGGATCTCATCCGCTGCAACGACCATAACAGGGCAGTGCTATGGGGCAGGCAGGTTAAAGCTTACCCGCCGCCTGTCCTGGCTTGCAATATTTACCGGTATGGCAGTAATGACCGTGACGGGACTCCTTATGTATATATTTGCACCGGAGATGATAGGTATCCTTTCACCCGATAATGAGATCCGTGCCATGGGAAGTCACGTTCTTCAGATAGAAGCATTTGCGGAGCCTATGTTTGCTGCATCTATAGTATGTTCCGGAGTCATGCGGGGCTATGGAGATACCGTCTCTTCCAGTATCATAAATCTTTTTTGCATGTGGTTTCTGCGTCTGCCTCTGGCAGCTTTCATGGCACCCCGCATGGGACTTGCGGGCGTATGGATAGCAATGTGTGCAGAGCTTAATATCTGCGGTATCCTGTTCATGATCCGCCTGCATACAGGAAAGCGTTATAAGCATCCTGGTGCCGATACATGAAATATTATTCACAGACATATTTTTCAGGACCGTAAAATTGTAAATAACATTATAAAGAGGTGCAGGCAGATGGAAAAAGAAAGGCATATATATGCAGCCATTGATTTAAAGTCATTCTATGCCTCTGCAGAGTGCGCATCACTGGGGCTGGACCCCTTAAAGACAAATCTCGTTGTTGCAGATACAAGAAGAACTGAAAAGACCATAGTTCTTGCTGTTTCCCCCAGTCTCAAGGCATATGGGATACCAGGCAGGCCAAGGCTGTTTCAGGTAATACAGGCAGTAAAAAACATCAATGCCGAGAGGCGGACCATCATGCGGGCAAAGGATCCTGCGGCTGATGATTTTTCCGGGTCCTCGGTGAATGCTGACGAACTGGCAGCTGATCCGACTCTTAAGCTTGAATATATATCCGCAGTTCCTAAAATGAAGCTCTATGAGAAGATAAGCGCAAAGATATATGGTATCTATCTGAAATATGTTTCTTCAGATGATATACAGGTCTATTCGATCGACGAGGTCTTCATCGATATTACTTCTTACCTTAAATTCTATAATATGACTGCCCGCAGCTTCACCATGATGCTGGTCCGGGAGGTGCTTAAGGAGACCGGCATCACTGCAACGGCAGGCGTCGGTCCCAACCTTTATCTTGCAAAGATCGCCATGGATATAGTTGCCAAGCATATTCCTGCCGATAAGGATGGCGTCCGCATAGCAGAAATAGACGAAATGAGCTACAGAAAGATACTCTGGACCCATAAGCCTCTCACAGACTTCTGGAGGGTAGGTTCCGGGACTGCAAAGAAGCTTGAAAAGAACCATATATATACCATGGGAGACCTTGCCCGTGAGTCTTTACATGATGAGGATCACATTTACAGGCTCTTTGGCGTGAATGCTGAATACCTGATAGACCATGCCTGGGGATATGAACCATGCACTATAAAGGATATCCGTGCATTTAAACCTGAATCAAATTCGACAGGAGCCGGCCAGGTACTTAAAGAGCCATATACCAATGAAAAGGCCAGGATAATAGTCCGCGAAATGGCAGAAGGCCTGGCATACGATCTTATGAAAAAGGATATCGTATCTGATCAGTTCGCCTTATACATAAACTATGATGCAGCCTCCCTGCAGGACCCTGATATACTTGATCAATATAATGGGCCTGTAAAGACAGACTGGTATGGGCGGCCTGTTCCAAAGGAAGCGCGCGGTACTGCCCATGTTGATGAAAAGACAGCATCAGCAAAGATCATTACAAATGCTGTGCTTAAGCTTTATGACAGGATAACCGATCCTGTTCTTCTTATCCGGAAAATAAGTATCGCTGCGGAAAATACCATTACTGCAGAAGAAGCCGGACGAGAGCCAAGGCAGATGACGATCATGGACTTGATGCAGGAGCAGTCTTCTGATGGAACAGACGAAAATAATATAAAAAAGGATTTGGAAGTCCAAAAAGCTGTACTTGAACTTCGCGATCGTTTTGGAAAAAATGCTGTCTTTAAGGGTACAGATCTTCAGGAAGGGGCAAGCACCCTGGAGCGCAATGCTCAGATAGGAGGTCATAAGGCATGAATAAAGGATTCGATTTTGAAAAAGCCCATCAGGTCCATGGTATATCCGAGGATGAGCTGAAAGGCGATAACAAGGTGCTGGCACTCTATGGAGATATCATAGATACTGAATGGGACGGCGTCCGCCGCCATAAGCGCTCAAATGGTCCTCGGCGAGGCGCCCAGTTCAAGCCATTCGCGGCCCTTACAGGCTTTGATGATGAGATCGAAGCTGTCCGCCGCATTGTCGACGGGGAATGATATTTACACCCGGCCATCTGTAATTTCTCTGTTTTTTAAGCATTATCTATAATGGCTGCCTGTTCCTTCCGCCTTGAATCAGAATCTGCCTGCTTCTTTCGCCTTGAATCAGAATTTTCATTATAGTATAATACATAGGCTTTAATTATCAGAGTCTGCTCATATTTTATGAAGCAGCGGCATTTTGAAAAAAGCAGCGGAAACAGATAAGGTATAAACTGGTGAAAGTCATGAAATTAAAAAACACTGGTAAAGAGAATAAAAGGAATTCACGAGCACTAAAGCCATCACTCCCTGACCACAACAGACAGAAGAAGGTCGCGGTCATCAATGACCTGACAGGTTTCGGCAGGTGCTCACTTGCGGTAGCCATTCCGATAATTTCAAAGCTCAGGGTCCAATGCTGCTGGGTACCGACAGCGATTTTAAGCAACCATACGGGCTTTGAAAGCTATTTTATAGATGATTATACAAGACACTTCGATGCATACGCAGGCGAATGGAAGAAGCTGGGACTAAAGTTCAATGCTATATCCACAGGTTTCTTAGGATCAGCGGAGCAGGTAAGGCACGTTGTCTCTTTTATAGAGGATTTCAGGGACCCTGATACTTTTGTTATAGTCGACCCCGTAATGGGCGATTACGGAAAGCTTTATTCAAGCTATACACCTGAAATGTGCCTGGAGATGAAAAAGCTCGTAAGATACGCAGACATCATAACACCTAATCTAACAGAGGCCTGTATCCTTACCGATACTGATTATCATGACGGCCACTGGAAGCTTAAGGAATTAAAGATACTTTTAAAGAAGCTTTATGACCTCGGTCCGGAACGTATAGTCATAACCGGCATTACCCAGGGTGAATTCGTCGCCAGTATGTGCTATGATGGTAAAAAGGACTACAGACTGACCAGGCAGTACAGGGTCGGTGAGCAGAGAAATGGCACCGGCGATGTATTCTCAGCGATCATAACCGCAGACGCGGTCAATGGAGTTGATTTTCTTACATCTGTAAAGAAGGCATCACGCTTTGTGAAGAGATGCATACTCAAGTCAGGCGAGCTGGGAATTCCGGTAACCGATGGAGTGGCTTTTGAGGAAGTACTTGATTCACTTCATTGAACATGCTTTATTATCATCGGTGTTTTGTAAATTCGCTGATGAAAAATATATTATTAAATGCTGTCAGGAAAGAAGGAATAATATGACGGAGAGAAAAGAAGAGATACTTTATAAAGTCCACAACGGGCTTTATGTCAATATGACAAACAGGTGCCCATGCGCCTGTACGTTCTGTCTGAGGCAGAACATGGACAAGATCGGTGAGTCTGATGTCCTCTGGCTCGATCATGAACCTTCGGTCGAAGAGGTTGAGGATGCCTTCAGGAATAAGGACATGTCGGAGTTTGATGAGGTCGTATTCTGCGGTTTTGGTGAGCCTACAGAGCGGTTTGATGATCTTATCAGGGTAGCTGCTTTCGTTAAGGAGAATTACCAGAAGAAAGTAAGGATCAATACCAATGGTTTGGGATGCCTCATTAATGACCGGGACATCTGCCCTGATATGAAGGGACTGATAGATACGCTTTCCATCTCACTGAATACTCCTGATAAAGAAGAGTACTTAAAGCTCGTCCGTCCGAAGTTCGGTGACAGGTCGTTTGAGGCAATGCTCGATTTTGCGAGGGAAGCTAAAAAGTATGTGCCTGAGGTTGTACTTACAACAGTCGATACGACCATTTCCAAGGAAGATGAGAAGAAGTGCGATGAGATATGCAGGTCCCTCGGAGTGCGCTACAGAATCCGCGCCTGGGAGGGCTGATCACTGCGGCTTTTCTTATAACCGCGTTTTTAATGACCGGAAAATGGAGGGCATTTCATGGTTAATTTTACAAAGATGCACGGCTGCGGCAATGACTATGTTTATGTAAATATGTTCGAGGAGAAGATCTCTGATCCGGCGAAGTTTGCTGTAAAGATATCTGACAGGCATTTTGGAATAGGCTCTGACGGTCTTATTCTCATAGCCCCTTCGGACAAAGCTGACTTCAGAATGATAATGTACAATGCGGATGGGTCAGAGGGCCAGATGTGCGGCAATGGCATCAGGTGTGTGGCTAAGTATGTCTATGACCGCGGCATGACTGATTCTGATACTATTTCCATAGAGACAGGTGCAGGAATAAAGACATTAAAGCTATTTACCAGTGACGGCAAGGTGGATAGGGTAACTGTGGATATGGGAGCCCCTATCCTCACGCCGAAGGACATCCCGGTAATGCATGATGGAGACCGGATGGTAGGAGTGCCTGTACAGGTACTTGGTTCTGAATATAAGATCACGGCCGTATCTATGGGCAACCCTCATTCCGTAATATTTACCGATGAAGCTTCGGCTCTTCCTGACAGGGTAAAGGACATAAAGCTCATTGAGATAGGTCCGGCATTTGAGAATCTCCCTATATTCCCGGAAAGGGTCAACACTGAGTTTGTAGAAGTTTTAAATGAACGCGAGGTCAATATGAGGGTATGGGAACGCGGTTCCGGAGAAACCCTTGCCTGCGGTACCGGGACATGTGCAGTCCTTGCAGCATGTATATTAAATAAGCGTACAGGTGATGACATAAATGTCAATCTCCTTGGCGGAAAGCTGAATGTACGCTTTGACAGAGAGACCGGGCATATATTTATGACGGGACCTGCACAAACAGTGTTTTCAGGTTCCGTAGAAGAGTGAGGGTAAAATATGACATTAAAGAAGCTTCTTGACTCTCTCGAGTCCTATACAATGGTCTCAGGAAATGAGGATCAGGAATTCCGTAATTTTCATTATGATTCAAGGAAAATAAGCAGCGGTGATGCATTCCTGGCACTCACCGGCACCAAGAGTGATGGCCACAGGTATATTCCCGACGTATTAAAGGCTGGAGCCAGGGTAATATTTGCTGAGAAAGAGCCGACAGACGAGGTAAAGGCATTACTTGAAAGCAGTGGCGCAGCTTATATAACTACACCTGACAACAGAAAGGCCTTATCGCTTCTATCTGCGGCTTATTTTGACCATCCTGCGAAAAGCCTTAAGACAATAGCCGTTACAGGAACAAAAGGCAAGACCACCTCTACATATATGATAAAGGCTATACTTGAAAATGCAGGAATAAAGACAGGCCTTATAGGGACTATTGAGACGCTTACAGGCTCTGAAAGCATTCCTTCTGCAAATACCACCCCCGAGTCATATAAGGTCCAGGAGTATTTCAGGAAGATGGTCGACAACGGTATGCAGGCGGTCGTCATGGAGGTATCATCCCAGGCTCTCAAACTTTCAAGAGTATATGGCATCGATTTTGATATAGGTGTATTTACAAATCTGTCACCCGATCATATAGGACCTCTCGAGCATGCAAGCTTCGAGGAGTACGCTCATTGCAAGGGTATGCTTTTCAGGCAGTGCAGGGTCGGAATAGTAAATGCTGATGATGAGAATCTTCCGCTTATACTTGATGGTCACACCTGTGACATAGAGACATTTGGCTTCTCGGAAAAATGCGATATACGCGCTCAGGATGCCAGACTCTATAATGAGGATGGAAAACTGGGAGTACGTTTTAATGTATCCGGTCTCATAAATATGAAGGCTGATGTTGATATTCCGGGTAAGTTTACGGTATATAATTCACTTACTGCCATATCTGTCTGCAGACATTTCACTTCAGATCCTGACCTTATTGAAAAAGCTCTTATCGGCATCAGGGTAAAGGGCAGGGTGGAGCTTATGAATGTATCACCTAAGTTCACCCTTATGATAGATTATGCCCATAACGCCATGAGCTTAGAGAGTCTGCTCACAACATTAAGGGAATACTCACCTGAGCGTCTTGTATGTCTCTTCGGCTGCGGCGGAAATCGTTCCCGTGACAGGAGATTTGAGATGGGAGAGATATCGTCAAAGCTTGCAGATCTCACAATAGTTACCAGCGATAATCCAAGATTTGAAAAGCCTGAAGACATCATCGCGGATATTATAACAGGCGTTAAGAAGGCAGACGGAAAGTACGTGACCATTCCTGACAGAAAAGAAGCAATAAGATACGCTATTGAGAATGCCAGAGAGGGCGATGTGATAGTACTTGCCGGCAAGGGTCATGAAGACTATCAGGAGATAAATGGCGTAAAGCATCATATGGATGAGCGAGAGCTTGTCATGGATGTAATAAAGGATGGAAATTTCATAAAATGATCATTCACAGTAATATTATTCCTGTAATATCTGCCGGGAGATCTTCCGGCAGTATATTATGAGACGCTATAAATTAAGATGCCATATTATATGGCATCTTAATTTTAGTTAAATGATAAAAAGGAGACCGGTAATTTGAAATATGCGGACGTTTATATCGATATATCTTCCAGATCCCTGGACAGGCCATTTCAGTATCTGATACCGGAAGAGCTTTCTGACCAGGCCCGCCCGGGCGCTGCTGTGATGGTGCCCTTTGGCAATGGGGGAAGATTGTCACGCGGTTATATTACCGGGATCAGTTCCAGGGCAGAGATAGATCCGGCCCGCATTAAAGCTATAGATCATATAATTTCAGACCGGGTAAATGCCGAAGACAGGCTCATGAGACTTGCCGCCTGGATAGCGTCCTCCACAGGATCCACCATGAATCAGGCTATTAAGACCGTGCTTCCTGTAAAAAAGAGAGTAAAGCCAAGGACATTTGAGATGCTCCACATTAAGGCTGAAAAGGACGCCCTGGAAAAGCAGCTGGAAGATGCAGACAGGAAGCATTATATAAGAAAAGCCGCTGTTTTAAGAGCCCTGATAAAAACAAAAGAAAGCGGGATCTCGGATATATCGTCAAAAGAGCTTGAAGACAATTATTTACTGCTGGGGCTCCCTGCGGTCATTACTTCTCTTGAAAAGTCAGGACTCATATCCAAAGAGAAAAAGACTTCATCACGAGACCCATATTCAGGGATCATAAGTTTCGGAGCTCATGAAGAGCTCATTCCATTGCCTGATCAGCAGGCAATAATAGACGGGATCAATGCCTCATATGACAAAGGTGAAAAAAGACCCGCTTTGATCCACGGAATTACCGGCAGCGGCAAGACCCTTATCTATATTGAGCTCATAAAGCATGTTGTAAGTACAGGACAGCAGGTCATAATGCTGATCCCGGAGATATCTCTTACCCTGCAGACTATGAAGCGCTTTATGAACGCTTTTGGAGACAGGTGTTCATGCCTTCATTCAAGGCTTTCCGACGGAGAACGCTATGACCAGTTTATGAGGGCAAAGTCAGGAGAAATAGACGTAATGGTAGGTCCAAGGTCAGCTCTGTTTACACCATTTGAAGATCTTGGAATGATAATAATAGATGAGGAGCACGAACAGTCTTATCAGAATGAACACTCCCCTTCATATAATGCAGTTGAGGTGGCATATCACATCAGCCAGACAGAAAATGTATCCCTTGTGCTTGGTTCGGCCACACCTTCATTGAATTCCTATTACAGGGCGCAGAATGGGATATACAAGCTCTATGAGCTGAAAAAGAGGGCAAAAGAAGGCTCTGTTCTTCCTGAAGTCAGACTTGTAGATATGCGTGAGGAATTAAAGGCCCACAACAGATCTTCTATCAGCCGCGAACTTAAGAATCTGATACAGAATAATCTGAATGAGCATAAGCAGACCATGCTTTTTCTTAACAGGCGGGGATATTCAGGCATGGTCTCATGCAGGGAGTGCGGAAAGCCTATACTCTGCCCGCATTGTTCTGTGGCTCTCTCTGCCCATCTATTTAATGGAAAGCCTGGGAAGCTCATGTGTCATTATTGCGGATATGAAGCAGATATGCCCGAAACATGTCCGTCCTGCGGGTCAAAGTATATAGGGCTTTTTGGCACAGGTACACAAAAGGTAATGCAGGAGCTTAAGTATCTTTTCCCATCTGCCCTTATCCTTCGCATGGACTCTGACACTACAAAGGGTAAAGGCGGCCACGACAGGATAATAAAGGCATTTAATGATCATGAGGCCGATATTCTTATAGGAACACAGATGATAGTTAAGGGTCATGATTTTCCTGATGTGACACTGGTCGGGATACTTGCGGCGGACCAGTCCTTCAATGGCAGTGAATATTCATCTGCCGAACGGGGCTTTTTTCTTACAGTTCAGGCATCCGGCCGCGCAGGACGCGGTAAGGACCACGGTACAGTCATAATACAGACATACCAGCCGGAGAGTAAGGCGGTCCGATATGCTGCAGCCGGTGATTATAAGGCATTTTATGAAGCAGAGATAAAGAAAAGGGCTGCCTTGCAATATCCGCCTGTTTCAAATATACTTGAGACGACCGTTGAATCAGCGGACGAATCGGAGCTGCTTCCGGCAGCAAAACGTATTCATGACCGTTTTAAAGGAATGATAGGTCATATTAAAGCAGATGACCGCTTTAAGGTACTTGGACCGGTCCAGGCAGAGATATATAAGCAGAATGATGTCTACAGGATGAAAATATTTTTAAAGTGCCCGGATAAAGACCTGCTGATAC
The DNA here is from genome assembly GCA_036343175.1 of Lachnospiraceae bacterium. Lineage (GTDB taxonomy): Bacteria > Bacillota > Clostridia > Lachnospirales > Lachnospiraceae > JAEEJA01. The sequence continues at coordinate 15,831 of JAZASR010000003.1, read as the reverse complement.
GCGTCATGAATGATAATCTGAACTTTACTGTAAAAAGTAAGTTTTTGAAGAAGGTAAGGACTGAGTATAAGTTTATATAAATGCATAATACAGGAGGAGAAAATGGCATTAAGAACTATCAGAACATATGGTGATGAAATACTAACAAAGACTTCCAGGCCGGTAACACAGATGAAGCCTAAGTATGAGACACTTATCGACGATATGCTGGATACCATGTACGATGCACATGGTGTGGGACTTGCAGCGGTGCAGGTCGGGATCTTAAGAAGAATAGTGGTCATCGATGTGAGTCCTGAAGGAAATTCACCGATCGTTCTCATAAACCCTGAGATCATCGAGAAGGATGGAGAACAGACCGGTCAGGAAGGCTGTCTTTCGGTGCCGGGGAGATACGGTATCGTTACAAGAGCAGAGCATGTAAAGGTAAAAGCGCTGGACCGCGATATGAATGAGCAGGTCTATGAAGGCGAAGGTCTCCTCGCACGTGCTTTTCAGCATGAGATAGACCACCTTGATGGCAAAATGTACGTTGATCTTGCTGAAGGCGGCTTGAAGTCTTATGACGAAGACGATGAAGAAGAGGAAGAAGCATGATGAAAATAGTATTCATGGGTACTCCTGACTTTGCTGTATCTTCACTTGAAGCACTTTATGAGTCAGGAAATGATATAGCTGCTGTGTTTACCCAGCCTGACAGGATGAAGGGACGGAGCGGCAAAAAGGTATTCTCACCTGTTAAGGTAAAAGCGCTTGAGCACGATACACCGGTGTATCAGCCGGAAAAGATCCGTGAACAGGAATACGTGGATCTGTTAAAGGAGATAGATCCCGACCTTATAGTGGTAACAGCCTTTGGGCAGATACTCTCAAAGGAGATACTTGATATTCCGAAATTCGGATGCATAAACGTTCATGCCTCACTTCTTCCGAGATGGAGGGGTGCCGCGCCTATTCAATGGGCCATCATAAACGGTGATAAGATCACCGGAAATACCATCATGAAGATGGATGAGGGCCTTGATACAGGGGATATCATTGCCCAGGAGGAAATGCCGATAAGCTCTTCAGATACCGGTGAATCATTATTTGACAAATTATCTGCCCAGGGCGGTGAACTTCTTAAAAATGTGCTCCCTGACATAGAAGCCGGAAATATCACGACCCGCCGCCAGGGCGAGCCAACTACACCATATGCAAGGATGCTTAAAAAGGATATGGGGAAAGTTGACTTCTCAGGAAGAGCCTCAGAGCTTGACTGCCTTATACGCGGACTTATTTCCTGGCCCGGAGCATATACGTTTATTGATGGAAAGATGCTGAAAATATGGGATGAGGAGCCTGTATATTTTGAAGATGATCTTTTCGAAAACACTCATGATGCAAAAAATCCCGGAGCTTATAATATCGAAAAAACAAATGCGGATAAGGCCATAAATGAAAATGCTGAATTGAGGAAAGCTGCCTCTTCCCTGAAAGAAGCAGGAGACTTTTCAGAGCTTTCTGACTCAATACTTATAAAGTGCGGCGAGGGATATTTAAGAATAAAGGAAGTTCAGCTGCAGGGCAAAAAGAGGATGGATGCGGGAAGCTTCATCAGGGGCATGCGCACTGAGACAAGAAGATTTGGCTGAATATCACTATGTATATATAAAAATATCCGTTGAGTTTACTTTAAGATCGGATATAGGACCCGGATATTTATGAAACGTCGGGCTAACACTCGTGACTTTAGTAGTGGGAGGTTCACGCAGCCCTTATTAATACAGCTCTGAAAGGAAATATGCATGAGATCCAACGTTTACAGATCTGAGAGATTTATGGAGAATGAAAAGAAGCAGTCTTCAAATAACAGTTCTTCCGGGGATAAGAGATCCGAAAAACGCTCATCACACAGGAGCCGTCCGGGACATATGGCTGATCCTGCCTTACGCAAAAAAAGCGGAGATAATGTGCGTTCATCTGGAAATGGACATCGCGGCTCTTCATCGGGAAGACGCGATCCGGAAGCAGCTTCTTCTGATAAGTCAGCATACCTTGGAACAGGCTATGAAGATCTTGAAGATAGAGGAAAGATCGGCGCTCATATAAGTGCAAGGACCAGTGATGCAAGGCTCATAAGTCTTGAGGTGATTAACGGCACCATGCATGACGGTATTTATTTTGATAAGCTTATTAATGCTGCTCTTGATGCTCATATGGACCTGGATGTCCGGCAGAGGAGATTTATATCAAGGCTTTCAAGGGGTACTGTAGAACGTGCCATAGAGCTTGACTATATCATCGAAAGCCTTACTGACAGTGAGCAGCACATGAAGCCTTATATCAGGGATATACTTCGTCAGGCTCTTTACCAGATCATATACATGGACAGCGTACCAGACTCCGCAGCTGTCAATGAAGCGGTCCGCCTTGTAGAAAAAAAGAAGATGGCTGCACTTAAGGGGTTCGTGAATGCTGTTCTCAGAAATTATCTCAGAAGGCAGGATGAATTATCTTATCCATCTGCTAAGGAAGATCCCATGCGGCACTTAAGCATATGGTATTCCATACCGGAGTGGATAGTAAGGCTTCTGACCGATAAATATGGCAGTGATACAGAGAAGCTCCTTGCTTCATTCTATGATGAATATGAAGGTCTATCCATTCATCCTGTTCATTCTAATATCAGCCGGGATGAACTTAAGAAAGAACTGGAAGAAGAAGGAGTCACAGTAAATGACGGCGTTCTTTACAATGACGCTATGCGTATAAAAGACTTTGGTAATCTCGAGTCTCTTGAATCATTTAATAAGGGGCATTTTATAGTCCAGGATGAATCATCTATGACAGACGGGGTCCTTGCGGACATAAAGCCAGGTATGCAGGTCCTTGACATGTGCGCGGCACCGGGCGGCAAGTCGATCTTCATAGGTGACGCTTTAGATGGAACCGGAAGAGTGCAGGCCTGTGATGTATCAAAGCAGAAGGTGTCTTTGATCCGGGATAACTTAAAGCGCCTCAATATGCATAACGTAAAATTAAAAAAACAGGATGCCACTGAATTTCAGCCGGAATTTGAGAATTCTTTCGACCTTGTAATAGCAGATCTTCCCTGCTCTGGACTGGGTGTCCTCGGGCACAAGTCCGATATAAAGTACAGGCTCAAGCCGGAAGACATTAAAAGCCTCTCTGATCTGCAGAAGAGGATGCTCGATAATGCAGTAAAGTATGTTAAGCCGGGCGGCTGCCTCATCTATTCCACCTGCACTCTTACCCTCCAGGAAAATGAAGATAATGTCTCCTATATTCTTTCCAAGCCCGGATTTTCATCTGTTTCGATCGAGGACGATCTTCCGGAACCTCTCCGCAATAAGACCGGCGATCAGGGATATATAACCATATTACCTGACCAGACGCACACTGATGGCTTCTTTGTTTCCAAATTTATCCGAGAGTTTTAATCAATATTTTACTACTTGCCATGACTTGCAGGTATATGTCTAAGCAGTGTACTTACACATATACCTGCAAGCCTATAAAAAAGAAAGGCATAATATGACCGACTTAAAGTCAATGACCCTGCAGGAGCTCGAAGATCTCATAGCGGGCTCAGGTGAGAAAAAGTTCCGTGCTGCTCAGATATACAAGTGGCTTCATAAGGACTTATGCATGGATGCTGAAGAGATGACAAATCTCCCTAAGACAATGAGGCAGAAGATAAATGATACCTGCATCATAAAGAACTGTCAGATAGAGGAGAGGCAGATATCAAAACTGGATGGGACCACAAAGTACCTTTTCAGACTGCAGGATGGCAACGCAGTTGAGGGTGTGTTTTTGAAGTACCATCATGGGGACTCGGTCTGCATATCATCCCAGGCAGGCTGCCGCATGGGGTGCAGGTTCTGCGCATCAACTGTCGGAGGATTAAAAAGGAATCTGACACCGGGAGAAATGCTTGATGAAGTATATTCCATTCAGAAAGATAAGGGTGAAAGGATCTCAAATATCATTATAATGGGGATCGGAGAACCATTTGACAATTATGATAATATTATTAGATTTCTTCATCTTATAAAAGCACCGGAGGGCCTTAATATAAGTCCCAGAAATATTACCATCTCAACATGCGGACTTGTCCCATATATTAAAAGATTCGCGGACGAAGGACTGCCTGTGACACTGGCGATCTCACTTCATGCTCCATTTGATGCCATGAGACAGAAAATGATGCCGATCGCAAATAAATATTCAATTTCAGAGATCATGGATGCAGTGGATTATTATATTGAAAAGACAGGCCGCCGTCTGACATTAGAATATACATTGATCCATGGGACCAATGATACTGAGGAATGTGCCGAAAAGCTTTCACAGCTTGTGCACGGCAGACTCATTCATGTGAACCTTATCCCGCTTAATAAAGTGGAAGGCAGGTATGGGGAGCGCCCGGATGCCGATGAGATCGAAGCTTTCAAATTTTTACTTGAAAAATTGCATATTAATGTTACTATTAGAAGAGGTATGGGCAGAGATATCGATGCCGCCTGCGGTATGCTAAGAAATAAAAAAGACGATATATGATATCTTAAAGACCATATTATAAAATAATATTATCAGAATTATATTATCAGGACTATATTAATAAGATAATATTATCAGGACTATATTAATAAAAGGAGGTGGAAGCTGTCGTGAGATCTGCAGCAAGGACTGATATTGGCGAAAAGCGAAGCATGAATCAGGATTATATATTTGCGTCTGAAGAACCTGTCGGCAGTTTTCCCAACCTTTTTATCGTAGCTGATGGAATGGGCGGCCATAAGGCAGGAGATCACGCAAGCCATTTGTGCGTTGAAAGTGTATGTTCTTATCTGAAAAAGGCTGAGCCCGGAACTCCTGTATCGCTTTTTGAAGAAGCAGTGCATTATGCCAATGAACAGGTCATAAAGGAATCATTGTCCAGCGAAGATTATACAGGTATGGGAACTACCCTGGTCATAGCATCAATAATAGGCGACACTCTTTATGTGTCAAATGTCGGCGATTCGCGTCTCTATCTCATTACAGATAAGATAAGCCAGCTGACGCGCGACCATTCTCTCGTGGAGGAAATGGTATTGAATGGCAGGCTTTCCGAAAGTCAGGCAAGATTCCATCCGCAGAAGAATATCATTACCCGGGCTATTGGCATAGATATTAATGTGACTCCGGATTTCTTCGAAAAGAAATTGAATCCCGGGGACCGTTTTATGATGTGCTCGGACGGACTTTCCAATATGGTCGATAACTATGATATCCAATATATTATAAAGCATAATAAAGATGTCAATGATGCTGTAAATGAGCTTGTTGACAGGGCTAATGAGAATGGCGGGACCGATAATATTTCCTGTATATTGGTCGAATTTTAATATTTTTCGTCTTCTTATAAATTGATTGAATTTAAGTGATCTATTAAAAAAATACTAAAGAAATGGGGGTTGACCATGATCAGAACAGGTATGATGCTTGGTGACAGATATGAGATCACCGACAAAGTCGGTTCGGGCGGGATGGCAGATGTATATAAGGCCCGTGATACTCGTCTCAACAGGATGGTCGCTATTAAGATCCTTAAACCGGAGTACAGTACTGATGAAAAGTTTGTTTCAAAATTTAAGGCAGAAGCACAGTCAGTTGCAGGAATCTCACATCCTAATATTGTAAATGTATATGATGTCGGTGAGGACAATGACCTTTATTATATAGTTATGGAGCTTGTTGTCGGCATTACTCTTAAGAAGTTCATAGAGAAGAAGGGAAGGCTGGACGTCAATGAAGCCGTTGGGATCTCCATTCAGATCGCCCGCGGCATGAAGGCAGCTCACGATAATCACATCATTCACAGGGATATAAAGCCTCAGAATATTATCATTTCAAAAGAAGGCAAAGTAAAGGTAACAGATTTCGGCATTGCCAAGGCTGCTACATCCAATACTATTACGTCCAATGCCATGGGCTCTGTTCATTATATAAGTCCCGAGCAGGCAAGGGGCGGATATTCCGATGAGAGAAGCGATATTTATTCTCTGGGCGTATCAATGTATGAAATGTTTTCAGGCAGTGTTCCATTTGAAGGCGAGAGCACAGTTGCGGTAGCGCTTTCCCATATTCAGGATACGGCAGTTCCTCTCGATGAAGTCGATCCCGATATTCCTCACAGTATCGCAAAGATCGTTGAGAAGTGTATGCAGAAAAAGCCTGAGATGAGGTATCAATCCGCAGAGGAGCTGATAGCTGATCTTAAGCGTTCTTTGAATGAGCCTGATGGCAGATATGTGCATATTGTTTCCAATCTCGATGATTCCCCTACAAGGAAACTTACTGATGAGGATCTTGAGAAGACGAGAAAGGCATTCAGACCGGAGGTTAAGCCGGAAAGACATGAGATAGAGGCGGAAGCTGATCCTGATGCTGATGAAGCAGTTGACCCGCGCCTCGATAAGATCATTAAGATCTGCAGTGCGCTTGCTGCTGTCATAATAATAGCTGCAGTTATTCTCTTTGTAGGTAAATTCAAGGGATGGTGGAATTTCGGTCCTTCTCATAAGGGTGAGAGCAGCAGTTCATCCATGACTTCAACATCTGAGGGGTCAATAGTTGTTCCGGCAATAGTAGGCCTTACATTAAAGGATGCCGAGGATATGCTGACTGAGAAGAAGCTTAAGTTTGAGGTTTCTCCGATTGAATCTGAGGAGAAGGCAAACCAGGTAGTGCGCCAGGAGCCTCAGTCCGGGGAAAAGGCCAATGAATATGATGTTGTAACTATTTATTACAGTCAGGGCGGCGATGAAATAACTATTCCGGATGTTCGCAGCATGACAAAGGCTGAGGCTGTAAAGGCTATTGAAGATGAAGGCCTAACAGTAAGTGACGTTAAGAAAGAAAAGAGCAACGTTATTGATAAGGACTTAGTCATTAATACAGATCCTGTTATCGGTTCCAGCGTAGAAAAGGGTTCTGAGATAGTCATTATCCTGAGCGAGGGTCCGGAAGATGAACAGGTCCAGGTCCCTAATATTTATAATAAAAAGGAATCTGAGGCAATCGAGATCCTGGCTGACAGCGGTCTTGTGGCTGACAGCGGTAATGTTACATATGTTTATTCTGATACTGTACCCGAAGGCTATGTAGTAAGCCAGGGAACAGCTTCAGGCACTAAGGTGGACGCAGGAACAAAGATCACATATTCGGTAAGCAAGGGACCTGAGGCAACGCCTACACCTAAGGCAGATATCACATATACCGGTAATGTGACCATCAGCAGCAATCCATTCTCCGAGGGCGAAGACCCTGCTACTATAAAGCTTGTACTTTCGCAGTCCGGTTCTACAAAGACAGTATGGAATGGTACATTAGGCTATGATGATTTCCCTAAGACATTCACCATCACAGGCTGGAGCGGCGATAACGGTACGGTTACAGTATGCAAGGGCGATACAGTTCTTGATGGTACATATAATGTGGAATTCAGTGAGAGCGAGTAAAGACTCTTTTGCATCATCCTGACCGGGAGAAGATCCGGTGATGCAGTCTTGATATTAAGGATATTATTATGAAATATATTGCACCTTCGATACTTTCCGCAGACTTTGCAAGGCTTTATGAGGAGATAAAAGAGACTGAAAAACAGGGTATCAGATATCTTCATGTAGATGTCATGGACGGACTTTTCGTACCGTCCATATCATTCGGAATGCCGGTAATAAGATCTATCAGAAAATGCACGGATATGTTCTTTGATACCCATCTTATGATACAGGATCCGGAAAGATATATTAAGGATTTTGCCGATGCAGGCGCAGATGGGATCACTATTCATGCTGAGGCCGCAAAGGATATCAGAGGAACAGTCGATAAGATCCATGCTTTGGGAAAGAAGGCCGGGATCGCAGTCGATCCTGAAACCGATCCTCATATCCTGAAGTCCTATGCTGATATTGCAGATCTTTTTCTCGTGATGACAGTTCATCCCGGATTCGGCGGCCAGAAGATGATAAGAGAGTGTCTTGACAAGATCGATTATTTAAATGAGCTGCGCAGATCTTCAGGCAGGGATTTCTTAATAGAAGCAGATGGAGGTATTAAGGTCAGTAATATCAGAGAGGTCTCCGACCGTGGATGCGACATAATGGTCGCAGGCTCCGCTGTTTACGGAGGAAGCATTGAGGAAAATATCAGAAATTTGAGTGAGGTCATAAGCTGATGGTGCTTAAGAATATTGCAATGGGCAAGACCCTCCAGGTCATAGTCCAGCGTGATACGCTGAGATATTCTCTTGTCAGCAAGGTAGAGAAGGCAGAGCCGGCTCGTGTCTGCATTACAGCGATAGCAGCAGGCGGCAGGATATTCCATTTCCTTCCGACCGACCAGGTAACCCTTGTATATAGAGACGAGAATCAGATCTGGCAGTGGACGAACGTCCATCCCGGTCTTGCAAAGTTAGATGGCGAGATAGTCCATTATTTTGATGTATTTGATCAGGGTGAGGAATTCAACAGGAGAAAATCATTCAGAGTCGAGATCGATCAGGACGTTAAGATAGGTTTTTATAAGACTGCGGGATCATTTCAGAAATCTGCATACCCTCCTCTTATAGAGGAAGAGGCTGATGAAAATGCGCCTGAGGCGGACGATCTGACTTATACTTATAAGGAGAAAATTGTAAGCGGCGTAAAGAAGAACGTAAAATATGTTCTTATCCCTCTTGACTCGGCAAAGCCCGAAGAAGAGCGGGGAATGATAAAGGATCTGAGTGAAGTGGGACTGGGTATTTTCACTAATTTTGAGCTTAAGCTTGATGACAGCTTCTTTACTTCCATCGAGTCCAATTATGGAACCATTGATGTAAAGGCCAAGGTCGTAAGGAGCGCAAATTCCGAATCCCCAAAGTACAGCTTTTATTATGGATGCGAATTCATTCAGTCGGATTCAAGGATCTTAAAGTATTTATTTGATCTGCAAAGGCAGATGATAAAGAAGAGAAGAGAGGCCGAAGCTGCTGAAAAGAACTACGAGAAGATCAGGCGTGAACGTATGGCCGGTAAGGATGGCAATGCCCGGGATGGTGAGTCAGCAGACTTAAGAGATGTTGATGAGATAGGTTATAATGAAAAGGCAAAAAAAGGCGGCAGGAGAAAATTCTTCAATCGCTAGGATCTATATCGCCGGGATCTGCCATGATATACTGCAGGCGGAAAGATCGGATATGAACTCAGGACTTATGTATTTTGTACATACATAAAGAAATATCCTGTGTTCAGGGAGTATCTACAGATGAAAAATATCTCAGTAAAGAGCAGGATACTGATAATTGCCGGCGGAGAGGCAGACAGAGTATTCTGCTCTTCTTTTATCAGCAATCATGAATTTGATTATGTGATGTGTGCTGACTCAGGCTTTGACTACTGCATAGACATGGGGATAAAAGCGGATGAAGTGTTCGGTGACTTTGATTCGAGTGAGGCACTTTCATTTTATGAATCAGATAACAGCAAAGCTTATGAGTTTACATGTATCAACTACCCGGAAACTATATTCCACAAGTACCCTCCTGAAAAAGATATGACCGATCTGGAGATCGTGATCCGTGCAGCCTGTGCCTGTAAGCCTGAAATTATTGATATTATATGCGCATCAGGCGGCCGTGCCGACCAGTTCCTGAGCAATATCGGTCTGCTTACAATACCGGCGGACATGGGAATCTTATGCTCTATTTATGATTCGCATAACAGAATACAGATGTTTGGAGCAGGTATTTATCAATTCAGGCCTGATGATGCATCAGGCAGATATATCTCATTTTTACCTTATACAGATAAAGTTGGTAAAGTTACATTGGAAGGCTTTAAATATGAACTGGAAAATACTGATCTTTATAAGGGGTCATCACTTACTGTAAGCAACGAATATCTGCCCGGGAAAACAGGTAAATTGAAATTTGAAAGCGGGAGAATACTTGTAATTGAATCAAGGTAATATTGTTAATAAATTTATGATAATCTGTTATTCTTCTGAATGCAGCTAATGTATTTGTAATTATCTGCAGGTAAAGGAAAAATGGAAAATTATTGATCGATTATCTGAAAGTATTAGAAGAAAGGAAATGCGGATAATTAATGTATACGATCACAATAGAAAGAATATATGACTATTTAAAAGATGATAAAGCAGATGGGACGGCATTTCTTGTCGACTGTCTCTGGCCAAGGGGCATCTCAAAGGAAAAGGCTTCAGATATTGAATGGTGGAAAGAAGTCGGACCAGGCAATGAGCTTAGAAAATGGTTTGGACATGATCCGGCAAGGTTTGAAGAATTCAAAGAGAAGTATTTAGAAGAGCTTGATGAAAGTCCGCAGGCAGAAGACTTCCTGCAGAAGGTGGCGGATGAGCTTAAGACAGGCAGCGTTAAGCTTTTATATGGTGCAAAGGATAAAGAACACAATAACGCGGTAGTTTTATCAGGATGGCTTAAAGAGCAGGTTATTCGGCTTTCTTTGGATCGTTGGTATTATAGCTGTGAAGTCTCACAGGATCAAAGCTGCGGATGTATGCCTTCTGATTTTATCAAAATTTCATATTACATTCACTTTACAAGAAGATTACATACAGTTTACAATAAAGAAGCTGATGCACAAATCTTTTTGTAGAGGTAAATAATGATATGAGTGTTTTCTCATTTTTCACGCTTTTCGGAGGACTTGCCTTCTTCCTGTTCGGTATGAATCTACTGAGTTCATCATTGGAGAAGATGGCTGGAGGAAAACTGGAGAAGCTTCTCCGCAGGATGACAGATAATCCGCTCAAAGGGTTTATTGCGGGTGCTTTAATAACTATAGCGATCCAATCTTCATCAGCAACAACTGTAATGCTTGTGGGCTTTGTAAATTCAGGCATCATGGATCTTGCACAGACTGTCAGCGTAATATTCGGTGCTGACGTCGGTACTACACTTACTGCATGGATACTGTCTCTTACCGGTATTCAGGGAGATGGCAGCATCGTGCTTGGACTTTTAAAGCCTGAGAACTTCTCAATGGTATTTGCCCTGGCAGGCATCATAATGCTTATGGCCGGCAAGCGCCAGAAGACGCGTGACATCGGCACCATGGGACTTGGCTTTGCAGTCCTTATGACCGGCATGACCATGATGTCCGGCTCTATGGCTCCTTTAGCTGATATGCCGCAGTTTGCCGAGGCAATGACCGTTTTTAATAATCCACTCTTTGGCGTCCTTATTGGTACACTCATAACCGGTATCATACAGGGGTCTGCTGCAACCATCGGTATCCTTCAGGGACTCTCCATGACAGGCCAGATAACATTGGGCATGGCTATCCCTATTGTAATGGGTGCAAACATCGGCACCTGCATGACTGCCATACTATCTGTAATCGGCGTCAATCGTAAGGCCAAGCGTGTAGCAGCCGTTCATGTATCCATTAAAATAATAGGTACTATCCTCTGGCTTGTAGTGTTTTACGGCCTGGATATGTTCTTTCACTTTGCTTTCCTTGAGAAAGGGGCAACGACCTTCAATATCGCCATATTCCACACAATATTTAACGTAGTTAATACAGCCGTGCTTTTCTGGTTCCAGAAATTCTTTGTACGCCTTGCCTACAGGATATTTCCTGATACAGAAGACGAACAGGAGCTCTTTCTTGATGAACGTCTGATGGTGACTCCGGGTATCGCTCTTGCAGAGGTTCAGAATTCCATGGACAAGATGATCATCAAGGCCCATGATAATCTTGATGATGCCACCAGTCTTCTTACTGAGCCTTTTGATCAGGAGCTTTTCGATCACATACAGAAAAATGAATCCCTGATCGACGGATACGAAGATCATATAGGCGCATATCTTATGAAGCTTACCACTACCCAGCACCTGTCTGAAGAGGATAAGCGTCATGCTACAAGAATGCTGCAGGGCATCGGGGAGTTTGAGCGTCTTGCAGACCATGCTTCCTATATCTCAAGATCATGTCTTGAAATGGAAGAAAAAGAGATCGTTTTCTCAGATGACGCAAAAAGAGAGATCGAGTCATTAGTCGAGGCCGCCCGTGAGATATACAGGACTACTATCCACGTCTACGAATCCGGAGACCTCCTTGAAGCAAGAAATATTGAACCTCTCCAGGATGTCATCCGTACCATGTGCAGCACTTACAAGGAGACCCATGTACGCCGGCTTGCAGAGGGAACATGCTCTGCGGTTCAGGGCTTTGTCTTCAATGATCTGCTCTACAGCTTTGAGCGCATAGCTGATCATTCCATGAATCTTGCCGCCATAGTGATACGTGTTGCCAACGTTCACGCTTCCAGCGCCCAGTACATGCATGACATCAAGGTCCGCAGGAGCGATCCGGAAAATGAAAGAATGTATGAGAATTATTTCAGAAAATATATGAGAAGATAATAATTTCAAAATAAGTTATTGAATTTACAGCCATTTAGAACTATTATATTTATGTAATCAATTAGGCTTAATGTAATTTATTAAGCTTTTCTGCATATTTTATGGAGGAAAAAGAAATATGGAAAAACAAAATAAAAGCAGGCATCTGATTGGCACTGTACTTGCAATATTTCTGATAGTACTTGCTGTTTCGTGTTCAATTCTTAATTATATGGGGATACATAAAACAAGGATCACCTATCTGAACATGGTACATGAGGAGCTTTCGGTTACAGTTGTCCACCTTCTTGATGAGCTTGCAAATGAATATGATGGTGAATGGTCATATGAAGACTCAGTACTTAAGAAGGGCGACACCGAAGTTTCTGATGAACTCCAGGATCAGCTCGATAAAATAAAAAAGAAAACAGGACTTGATTACACCCTGTTTTATGGGGACACCCGTATTCTGACAACAATAATCGATCAGGCAAGCGGTAAGCGTGCCGTCGGGACAAAGGCTGATCAAAGCGTGGTCACAAAGACTCTGCAGGGTGGAAAAGACGTTTATCTTACGAATGTTAAGATCCAGGGGAAACCATATTATGGATACTATGCACCTCTGAAGCAGGATGATGGAACAGTAGTCGGTATGGTGTTTGCAGGTCGCGATGCTGCAGATATCTCTGAGGTGATCAGTAAGGCATTGATCAACCAGATCTCTGTTGCTTTAGTAATATTTTTAGTCATTCTGATACTTGGTCTGCTGCTCAATCGAATTATTTCCAGACAGTTTACGGAAGTTGTTAATGCTCTGTCCAAAGTTGCAGAAGGAAGGCTCGGTCTTACGATCGATAACAGACTTCTTGCACGAAAGGACGAGATCGGTACTATCGGCAGACAGACACTGGCGCTTGATCAGAAGTTAACAGAAGTAGTTAATGAAATGCAGACACTTTCCGGAAATGTATCAAATTCCGGGCAGGATCTTTCAATGAATGTAAGCAATGCTGCCCAGGCTTCACAGCAGGTAACCGAAGCAGTAGATGAGATAGCTAAGGGTGCTGTCTCTCAGGCTGAGAATGTCCAGAACAGCGCAAAGAGTACTGAGGAAATGGGGATTAGCATCAACGGTATCACAGCCAATATAAGAAGCTTATCAGAGCTGTCATCTAAGATGAAAGAGGCGTGTGACAGAGCACAGGAGGCTATGTCAGATCTTCTCACACAGAACAGGGCAGTTTCTTCTTCTATTGATGAGATAGGCAATGCTATAAAAGATACACAGGTATCTGTAAATGACATTTCAAAAGCAACAAATATTATTTCGGATATTGCTGCCCAGACGAACCTTCTTTCTCTCAATGCTTCGATCGAAGCTGCACGTGCCGGTACAGCCGGCAAGGGCTTCGCTGTTGTAGCAGATGAGATCCGTGATCTTGCAGAGCAGTCCAAGGAAGCTGCAGTATCTATCAATGATGTTGTAACCAAGCTTATTGACAGTTCGGCTGCCTCTGTTTCAACGGTTGATACTCTCATAGATGCATTTGATCAGCAGAATGAGCAGATGAAGAATGTTAAGACGGAAATGGAGAATCTCTCTCTCAATGCTTCCGATGTTCAGAATTCAGCTTCTGATACAGGCTCCAAAGCAAAGGAGATCGACAGTTCAAAGGAGACCCTTACAAACATTATCGATGACCTGTCTGCCATATCTGAAGAGAATGCTGCGGGCACAGAAGAGACCAATGCTTCTATGGAAGAACTTAATGCCACATTCCAGATCATATCAAAGTCAGCGGACGATCTTCAGGAAGTCGCAAGACAGCTTGATGAGCAGGTTTCGTTCTTTAAGCTGAATGGTAATTAATAGAGATAACGGAAAATATAATAAATTTACAAGCAGACCCTGATGTGCTAAAATCTTTTGCATGTCAGGGATTTTTATTTCCCTGATTCTTTATATATGTTTCAAAAGAAGCAGGCTATTTTTAATTTATATCTTGATTATAATCAGTTAATTACGATATATCCTTTTTAAAATATATAAAAACATTGACTCTTAGAAAAAATTGATATAATATAATAATGGTATCGGATAAGGTTTTATAAATAATTCTCGCAAAAATCTGATTTATTCAATATTCATTTAGCGATGGAGGTAATAGAATGTATTACCTGAACGGTATTTACAGAAATTTCATTGCAGCCATGTCCTTATATGCATAGGAATAGGTATTTAGGACAATAATAAATGTTATATTAAAATAAATTGGGAGGAGTTTATGGAACAATGTAAAAAATATTTAATTAATAGTTTTATTGTATCAATTTTATTTGTTATATTTTGTTTTAACAGCTATAAGTCTGTATCTGCTTCTGATGGATATGTTTGTAATCATGGCTTTCATACATTTGGTGATTACACATTAAATGGTGGTGTAGGAAATTACGGATATACGGATCGCTATTATTGGGTAGACTCTTCTTTTTCTAATACGTACGTCACATATATTAATAAAGCCGTATCAGAATGGGTACATACTACAGATTCTATTGGAGTGACAACTTCAATATCTATAAAGAAAACAACAACACGTAAATCATCAGTTTTTGATTATATTAAAGGCACTCTGGATAATGGCGTTCTAGGAAAGACTAGCTTTTACAAGCATGGCGGGATCTTATTAAACATTAATAACCAGGGTGCTCTTAATGAAAACTATAGTTATTCATATATTAAGCTTGATACATCCAATTTAAATTCTATACCATCAGATCAGCGTAGAGCTACCTGTGCACATGAACTTGGACATGCAATGGGGCTTTCACATCACCAAATCAGCAGCAGTATTATGTGTCAATATGGTTCGGGTAGAACAACAGCAGTACCATCAAAAAATGATCTCTCCGCAATAAATCATCTTTATAATTAATTATCTAAATAATTATTTTCGGAGGTACAACTATGAAAAAAATAATATTTAATGTAGGTACTTTATTAATGATAATAGGTGTATTTTCAGCTTGCGATAAAAAAGCCGTATCATTTAATGAAAATAATGAAGTGGAAATTTCAGAAGAAAAAGATAGAAATAATTTTGTAAATTCAGAGGATGTTAATAATGAAAAAGATCAAACCGGTACAGCCACTGAGTCAACGAATGATAATGATGCAGGAATTGATATTAATAAGTTTAATAATATTGAGAAGATTTCTTCTGAATGTGACTATGCTATTTCATCGGATTTACAGGACATGAGTTCTTCAGCTCAAGAAATAGTTGAAGGAAAAATTGCAGAAATCAAATATGTAGCTATTGATGGTGATCCATGGACAAAAATAAGTCTGCAGATACAGAACTGTCTTTCAGGATCATTGAATGAAGGAGACGTAATTACTTTGT
>JAZASR010000002.1:0-131341 GCA_036343175.1 Lachnospiraceae bacterium | reverse complement strand
GTATGAATATATAAAGGGTAAAATGCCTGATGCCGGAAAGAAATATTATATTTTCATAGATGAAGCTCAGTATGCCATAAGCAGAGAGGAGATAAAAAATCCGGACGTTCCCATAAAGTTGTATGGTGTTCTTAATGGCCTGCGTCGAAAAGAGAATGTGGATGTCTATGTGACAGGCAGCAATTCCAAATTCCTGTCAACGGATATCATGACAGAGTTCAGAGGACGCGGGGATGAGGTGCACATTGCTCCACTGTCATTTTCTGAATTTGTTCCGGCTTTTCAGGGTGATAAAGCGGACGCGTGGAAAGCGTATTCATATTATGGCGGGATGCCGCACATTTTATTCGAAAATGATGATCAGGCTAAGAGTGCTTACCTTGACAGACTTTATAGAGAAATCTATATGCGGGATATAGTGGAACGGTATGAGATCAGAGCCGGTGAAGGCATGGAGGAAATCGTGAAAATACTTGCCTCAGCTGTTGGGTCACTTACTAATCCTCGAAAGATAAAAGTAATATTTCTATTGTAATGTAATCTTCTTACGCTGATTCTACAAATAATAAGAGGCCGTTGCTTAGTTCTTTACGAGCTGAAGCTAACGGCCTTTTTTAGTTATGTGTATTCGATTATAAAAGCTTATTAATGAATTATAAAAGCTGATTACCCTGTCCTGTTAATCCCATCTGTGGAGCTGCAGCCCCAAAATGTGCCATAAATAGCTCCTTCTGTATGACCTCACGTAAATGCAGGCATCAGGCATTTTATAGGACAGACTATGTTCTATAATGTTAATAGTGAGGGAAGCTTTTAAAATGCATCTCATAATGATGTTAATACGATCATTATTGGACGAGAAGAAAAGGAGTAATGGGGATTCCTTACATGTAAATGATCTCAGAAATGTAATATAAAAGATCAAGCCATAAGAGCGATTCATATGGTAAAAATATGATATAATGATTCAGTTAGTGCGTTGGGGGTCATAACTGTTAACAAAATGCAAAGATCAAGAAATGTAATTTTACTTAAAGCTGATACCAGTAAATAAATGTTTAAAGTTTGGTAACGGTAGCGGACACCGAAGAGAACAAAATGCTAAGAAAAAAGCAGATGATATGCTGAATTGATCTTGCAGTGCTGAGCCTTACAGCTCTACCGGCTATCGCACACGATTCACTGATCCCGAAAAATATAAGTGATGGCTCTAAGGTGCTTAAGCTTTCGGATAATCATTGTGAGCTTTATGGTCAGTCATGGAATGTAGAGGAGGCTCAAAATGAAAACTAGTTATAAGAAATTATGGAAACTGCTAATTGAACGAGATATGACAAAGACGCAGCTGAGAGAAGCGGCAAAGATAAGTTCTTCATCCCTTGCATAACTCGGGAAGGATGAGAATGTTACTACGAGCGTTCTTGCTAAGATTTGTGGTGTTTTGAATTGTGACGTCTCCGATATTATAGAGATGATTCCGGATGACAGTAATGAAAGCGAGGAAAAAGTAAATGGCTGAAAAGAATACCGCCAATATTGGTTTTGAAAAACAAATCTGGGATGCAGTCTGCGTGCTGTGGGGACATATCCCGGCAGCAGAATACAGAAATGTAATCATCGGACTTATCTTTCTGAAATACATTTCTACTGCATTTGATAAAAAATATCAGCAGCTCGTTGCTGAAGGTTTCGACGGAGAACTCCGTCAGGGTGTCAGGTGTTTTCTCGAAGGCTGCGAGGAAGTCCTCGCTATCTGACAACAGCATGCATTCGTGCCAAGAGGGAAAATTTTGATGATAATTGCGTGGAATTGACGGTTCTTCGCAAATTTAGAGATTCTTATGTTATGGTTAACAATCCAGAGGATATTGAGGAGTACAATATCGAAGCAGCATGAGCATTTTGAAAACCAATATGTACTGTGTAGGTGAGGCGCACACCACTAAATGTCAGAATTTAGTGGGTGCGTTCTTTTAAAAGTACTTGCAAATGTATCACAAATGATATACAATTAATTGAAGGAGACATCATACACCTTCATTTTAGGTGATTAAGAGGTCAAAATTCATTATAGAATAGAGGATTTAAAGAAAGGAGACCAGAAATGGAGCAATCTATTGAGAAGGTAAAAACTGCATACAGTATTATTGAGATGAAAGGTAATTCAAACATGTTTATACAGGGACTGAGTGGGTTGTTTGGATTTCCGTTTACTCTCATAGCGGATGGTGCAACTATATTTACTCATTATGGTGATATGCTTAATAAGATTAGAGATCTTTATAACAGGAAAGAGGTTGATGAGGAACTTGTTAGTGGTATCGTGTCAGGAATGAGCAGTGAGCTTTTGTTTGATATCGTTGCAGATAAAGTATTGGGTAATGTACCTATCATTGGAGTATATTTTAATGCTATTTGTGCAAAGACTATGACGTGGAGACTGGGAATAGCATTTACGATGCTTTCAGCCCGAGGGGATGAAATAAACCCTACGAGTGTAAAAAAAATGACAAAATTGATAAGGCTTGTGTTCCCGCAGAACGATGCGTTTGCATTTAAGCAGCCGTCATACGAAACATTCGAAAAACTCGTATTGTCTGTGGAAGAGAACTCACAGGCTCAATTTGAGAATAAAATTATAAAGGCGTTAGAGGTATTTGATGAATGAGATCAAGCAAGTATCACTTTGATTATAAAGGTGTTCGTGCTGATTTTACTGTCAGTGAGGCGATTACTGGAGATGAATTGAAGGCAGGACTGAATGGATTAAGCTGGTCAACTAAAGAGGTTGATGGTGGAGCTATGTCTTATGAGGTGCATGCTACCCTGACAGGTTGTTTTGTTATCTTATCCGAGGACGTGATGATATGTTAATTAGCATGACTTCCATAAATGGTTATGCTGGATTTGCTCTTGAATGTGTTGATCCGTACAACGGATTCATGGGAGGAAATCAGGAAAAACAACCTAAGTGTTTTTTTAAGAATATATAATGCTGAAGATGGTGATCGGTGGATGACTGGTCAGACAGCACTTCTAGCAAGTAAGAATGAAGAATATGATGATTCTGTTGCTATCGATAAGATCAACAATATACCATCCTTTACGATACATAGGACAGAAACAGAAGAAGTAATTGAACGAACACCTATTTATAATACGATTGATCCGCCTGTTACAGATGGGTCGGCTAAAAATCTCTGGATCCAATCTGGTGCAGAAGTTGGAGATGGAATGTTCATAACGCTGAGCTATATGGATACGAATATTCTAGGTATAAATGGTGTGGATGTAAGCACAGAAGACGGAGCAAGCAATGCGATTGATCTTATAGGCACTGCCGTTGACAAGATTTCATCTATGAGAAGCTCTTTTGGTGCTCAACAGAACCGCCTTGAGCATACCTATAAGAATGTCACTAATACTGCTGAAAATACACAGGCTGCTGAATCTCGTATAAGAGATACGGATATGGCAAAAGAAATGGTAGAGTTGTCAAAACATAATATACTTGAACAGGTTGGAACGTCAATGATTACACAGGCGAATCAGAGTAATCAAGGAGTATTGAATTTACTTCAATAATATATTTTTGAGGAGATCAGGTATAACAGGTGATACTATGGCTACGAAAAAAGCAGTTTTTAACATGAGAGTAGAAGAGGATAAAAAGAATAATGTGGAGCAATTATATAAGAATCTTGGCATGACATTGCCACAGGCCGTGAATATGTTTTTCACGCAGTCACTTTTGGTGGGAGGATTACCATTTGAAGCCAAAATGCCGAGATATAACAAGGAAACCGAGGAAGCCATGCAGGAGGCAAGAGACATTACTGCCGGGAGAGTTCAGGCGAAGTCATACAGCTCTGCCAGAGAATTGTTTGAGGAGCTGGATGCTGAATGATGGAACTTAAGACGACCGAGAAATTCCGAAAAGACTATAAGAGATGCAAGAAGCGTGGGCTGGACATGAGTCTGTTAGAGAATGTCATCGATCTTCTGTTGACTGGAAATCCGTTGCCCAGAGAATATAAGGATCATTCGCTGGTAGGCGACTATCCTGGCTTTAGGGAATGCCATGTAATGCCTGATTGGCTCCTGATTTATGAAATCAGCGATGACAAGCTAACCCTGACTGCTACCCGTACTGGGACACATAGTGATGTGTTCGATGAGTAGTATGAATTTGCAGAATGCCTGTAAAAACCATACGCTCCGCCATCACGCCCGTTCTCATGCACAGGGGTGTGCATAGGGTGTTCATCATGCCCTTGTATCAAAATCGTTACGGTGATAGACGAAAAGCTTTTTTCCTCGATCAGGGAGATGACTTTGGGAGAGGAAATATACCTTTGGAAACTGATGAGCTTTTATTCCTGGAAAACATTTAAGAAAATTTTACCTTACTTACTGTAATTTTGAAAACCATTGTAGTATAATGTTTTCCGATGTGGGTTTTTACCCAGAACTATAATATAAAGAAAGAGGTATATTACAATGGCAAAAATCGATCTTACCAAGTACGGTATTACCGGAACACCGGAGATTCTTTACAATCCTTCATATGAGGTACTCTTCAATGAGGAGACAAAGGAAGGCCTTGAGGGTTATGAAGTAGGTCACGAGACAGAGCTTGGCGCTGTTGATGTATTCACAGGAAAGTTTACCGGACGTTCTCCTAAAGATAAGTATATCGTTGATGATGAGAATTCACATGATACAGTATGGTGGACATCTGATGAATATCCTAATGATAACCATCGCGCAACAAAAGATCAGTGGGCAGCAGTCAAGGACATTGCCAAGAAGGAGCTTTCCAATAAGAAGCTTTATGTTGTTGATGGTTTCTGCGGAGCTAACAAGGATACACGTATGAAAGTACGTTTCATCATGGAAGTTGCATGGCAGGCACATTTCGTAACAAATATGTTCATCCGTCCTCAGAATCAGGAAGAGTTCGATCAGGAGCCTGATTTCATCGTATATAACGCATCAAAGGGTTCAGTTGCGAACTACAAGGAGCTTGGTCTTCGTTCTGAGACAGCTGTTATGTTCAACGTAACAAGCCACGAGCAGGTTATCGTTAATACATGGTACGGCGGCGAGATGAAGAAGGGTATGTTCTCAATGCAGAACTACTATCTCCCTCTCAAGGGCATAGCTTCTATGCACTGCTCAGCCAATACAGATATGAATGGCGAGAACACAGCTATCTTCTTCGGCCTTTCAGGAACAGGCAAGACTACACTTTCTACAGATCCTAAGAGAAAGCTTATCGGTGATGATGAGCATGGCTGGGATGACAACGGTGTATTCAACCTTGAAGGCGGCTGCTATGCTAAGGTCATCGACCTCGATAAGGATGCAGAGCCTGATATCTATGGTGCTATCCGCCGTGACGCTCTTCTTGAGAACGTTACAGTTTCCGATGACGGAAAGATCGATTTCACAGATGGTTCTGTAACACAGAACACACGTGTATCATATCCTATTTATCATATTAAGAACATTGTACGCCCTATCTCTCACGGACCGGCTGCTAAGCAGGTCATCTTCCTTTCAGCTGATGCTTTCGGAGTACTTCCTCCTGTATCTATCCTTGACAAGGGACAGACACAGTATTACTTCCTTTCAGGTTTCACAGCTAAGATCCCTGGAACAGAGATCGGCGTAACAGAGCCTATCCCGACATTCTCAGCATGCTTCGGTCAGGCATTCCTTGAGCTCCATCCTACAAAGTATGCAGAAGAGCTTGTAAAGCACATGGAGAAGAGCGGTGCAAAGGCTTATCTCGTTAACACCGGCTGGAACGGCACAGGCAAGAGGATCTCTATTAAGGATACACGTGGAATCATCGATGCTATCCTTGATCACTCTATCGATGCAGCTCCTACAAAGGTCATCCCTATCTTCAATCTTACAGTTCCTACAGTTCTTGAAGGTGTTGATACAGGTATCCTTGACCCTAAGGATACTTATAAGAATCCTGATGACTGGACAAAGCAGGCTGAGAAGCTCGCTAAGCTCTTCATCGACAACTTCAAGAAGTATGAAGGCAATGAAAAAGGCAAGGAGCTTGTTGCAGCAGGCCCACAGCTTTGATGTGAACATCAGAGTTTTTAAATCTTTGATGATCAAGATATACTGATCAAATTAAGGCTTCGCCGGCGGTATACGCTGGCGGGGCCTTTTCTTATACTTGAAAATTATTCCTTTATCCCGTAAAATAATAGGCGCTTATTAAAAATTAAAAATTAAGGAGATATCATGTTTAATAAATTATTTATCACATCACATGAAAAGTTAGTTTCATTTATCAGGTCCGCATATGCGCTTACCATTTCCGCTGTAATTTCAGCAGCGGTCCTTACAGGATGCGGCGCCGCTGATACCATTGATACAGACTCAGCTGCAAATTCAGTAACAAGTGAGACCACATCTGATATCTCATCTGATACATCTTCTTCAGAAGATGCTGATTCATCTGAACTTACACTTTCATCTGACGATTCTATAGAAATATATGATGATCCCGAGGATATTGCAGAGTATGCCACCAAAATAGCAGCCCTTAAAGGGCCTACAGCCATGGGTCTTGCCCCTCTTATGGATAAGTCAGACAATGCAGAGTCAGATGGTCTGTATTCATTTCAGCTTGAGGCTGCTCCTGATGCCATAGCGCCGCTCATTGCAAAGAAGGATGTTGACATTGCCTGTGTACCCGCAAACCTGGCTTCAGTTCTTTATAACAGCACAGAGGGCCAGATACAGGTACTTGCGGTAAATACTCTTGGAGTACTCTATATGGTATCTAATGGCGAGGATGTAAGCAGTGTACATGACCTTAAAGGGAAAACCATATATGCATCAGGTAAAGGCGCAACACCGGAATATACACTGGATTATATACTTTCAAAGAACGGACTTGATCCGGATAGGGATGTTACTATAGAGTGGAAGTCAGAGCATGCAGAATGCGTAGCAGCTATCGCTAAGAATGGCGGTATAGCTATGCTTCCTCAGCCGTTTGTTACAGCAGCCATGCTTCAGAATGACAAGATAAAGACTGTGCTTGATCTCACAGAGGAGTGGAAGAAGGTCTCTGACGGACACGAGCTGATAATGGGTGTGGTTATTGCACGAAGGGATTATGCAGAGAATAATAAAGATACAGTTGATGACTTTCTCAGAGAATATAAAGATTCAGTCGATTTTGTAAATTCAAATGCAGACAAAGCATCAGAGCTTATCGGTAAATATGATATAGTGCCAGCGCCTGTTGCAAAGAAGGCAATACCGGAATGCAATATTACATTTATTGACGGGGATCAGATGAAAACTGAGCTCTCCGCTTATCTTAAGACTCTTTATGATGCAGACCCAAAGGCCGTCGGCGGTGCTTTGCCGGGTGATGATTTCTACTACTGATATTATCTGCATACTGTAGATATAGGTAAAAGATAATATAATTAAGGACCCACAAAATGATAAATTTTTTTGTGGGTCTTTTAACAGGTAAAGTTGGAAATGAAGAAAAAGAATGAAGAAAGTCTCCTTACTGTTCATATCTGGGCTGCCGCCGCATGGCTCATAATATGGGAACTGCTTGCCAGGCTGATCGGCCAGGATATTATCCTGGTTTCGCCTGTAAGGGTATTGGTCCGTCTTTATGAGCTTGTTCAGAGCTTAGGCTTCTGGCAGTCAGTTATCGGATCTTCTCTTAGAATATTATGCGGGTTTATTATCTCAGTCACCCTTGGTATCCTTTTTGCTGTTATCTCATACAGTTATAATATTATCAGGGACTTCTTAGCACCGCTGGTCCTGGCTATGAGATCAGTTCCGGTCGCAGGTTTTATAATACTCGCTCTTATCTGGTTCACATCAGATTATCTTTCTATATTTATTTCATTTGTAATGGTCTTTCCGATTATCTATACCAATATCCTGGAAGGGTTGATGGATACCGATAAGCAGCTGCTTGAGATGGCAGCTGTTATGCGCGTCTCCAAGTTTAAGAGGATCAGGTTCATATATTGTCCGGAACTTAAGCCATATCTTGAAAGTGCCCTGACACTTGGGACAGGGCTTGCATGGAAGTCGGGCACCGCCGCTGAGGTTATCGGCATACCGGATGGCTCTATAGGTGAAAGGCTCTATATGTCCAAGGCATATCTTCTGACTCCTGACCTTTTTGCATGGACTTTGACTATCATTTTCTTAAGTCTTCTGACAGAGAAAATATTTACATGTCTGTTGAGGATCACGCTTGGACAGATGTCAAATGCAGTATATAAGGCTGCCCCGGAGCCTGGTGCCGATCATCATGATGGGGATATTGATCTTATTAATGAGGGCTTTGACCGCTTATTTAAGCCTGATGAGCCTGATGATGATACAGGACCTGATAGGGAACCGGTCATCAGCAGGATAGTACTAAAGGATATCTCCAGGTCATTCGGGGATAAAAAGGTTTTTGAGCATTATAACGATGAATTTGAAACAGGACGTGTACATTGCCTGATAGCTCCATCCGGCAGCGGGAAGACTACAATGCTCCGTATGATAGCAGGTCTTGATAAGGAATATACGGGAAATATGGTTTTTTTTGAAGGAGAGGATGCTGTTAAAGAGCATGAACAGGTAAAGTTCTCCTATATGTTTCAGGAAGACGTCCTTTCCGAGACTGTATCCGGCGCCGGAAATGTGCTTATAGCTGCTGATGATCATCATATCGATACTTATAAGCTTATTAAATATCTTGGCCTGTCATCCTATATCAATAAGCCGGTAAGTGAGTATTCAGGCGGCATGAAGAGAAGAGCTTCGCTCATACGCGCATTGCTTCACCACTCTCAGGTGCTTCTTGTGGATGAGCCCTGTAAGGGACTTGAAAGCGAATTGATAAAGAAATGTATAGAGCTTTTAAAGGCTGAAGCAGGACGGCGTATCGTAATTATGGTCACTCATGACCGGAGCGAAGCCGTGCTTGCTGACGCGAAGATCCATGAAGCTCCATTTATAAGCTGATTTTTATAAATATCTTTCTGTCAGAATTAACTGCAGAATGTTTTTATCGGTAGGCAAGTCTGCTTTTATTTATTTTATGCCTGTTGTATAATATTACCGTTGTCTTTTTTGATTTACGATTTAACAGACAGGAGCAAAGGAGAAGGAAAAGTATTATGCGTGGAATAGATTCTACAAAGGTACAGATAAGGCATAAGGTATTTACGGAAATTGCCCGTCTTGCCTATAGCGGCGGGGACTTGAGGGAACTCGATGATCTGCCTTTTAAGATCGTACCGGGTGAGATAGCTACATATCGTGATTCTATCTTCCTCGAGAGAGCAATAGTAGGCGAGAGGCTTCGTGCCGCCATGGGCATGGGCCTCAGGAAGATGACTGAGCATGCGCCTATATCAAAGGGTGTAGACGCCACACAGGTCGCAGAAAAGTATTATGAACCGCCTCTTATTGATATCATTAAGTTCGCCTGTCACAAGTGTCCGGATAATAAGGTCTGGGTCACCAATGGCTGTCAGGGCTGTTTTGACCATCCCTGTCAGGAGGTATGCCCTAAGGGTGCCGTCAGCATGGTCAATGGCAGATCATTCATAGATCAGAGCAAATGCATAAAGTGCGGCAAATGCGCTGATGCATGCCAGTACCATGCTATTATTCATCAGAAGCGTCCATGTAAAGAGGCCTGCGGTCTTAATGCCATTACCATGGATGAATACGGACGTGCCCAGATAGACCACAAGAAGTGTGTTGCATGCGGTATGTGTCTTGTATCCTGTCCTTTTGCAGCCATAGTTGATAAAGGTCAGATCTACCAGACTATTATGGCTATTAAGAGTGATACTCCTGTTTATGCCATAATTGCACCTTCTATTGCCGGCCAGTTCGGGCCGGCTCTTACTTCTGAAAAGATGAGACCGGCTTTTAAAGCGCTTGGTTTTGCAGGTGTATATGAAGTAGCACTTGGAGCTGATCTCTGTACGATCGAGGAAGCCAGTGATTTCTTAGAAGAAGTACCGGATAAACTCGATTTCATGGTTACATCATGCTGTCCTGCCTGGGTAAAGATGGTACAGAATGAGTTCCCGGATTATGTAAAGAATGTATCCATGGCTCTTACTCCTATGGTACTTACAGCAAGACTTGTAAAGAAGAAACATCCTGATGCCAAGATCGCTTTTATAGGTCCATGTCTTTCCAAGAAGGAGGAGGCGAGCCGTAAGAGTATAAAGAGCTATGTTGATTTTGCCCTTACATTTGAAGAGGTTGCCGGCATGTTCAATGCAAGGGATATCAATTTTGACGCTCTGCCGGAGGATAAGCCCCTCAAGGGTTCAAGCGGAGACGGCCGTGGATTCGCAAAGAGCGGAGGAGTCGCAGCTGCAGTCACAAACCTTGTTAAGCGTGATCATCCTGATATTGATGTTAAGGTCCAATATGGAAACGGACTCAAGGAATGCAAGAAGATGATGCTGATAGCCAAGGCAGGTAAATATAACGGCTGTCTGCTTGAAGGCATGGCATGTCCCGGAGGCTGTATTGCGGGTGCCGGGACATTACGTTCTATAAATGATTCTACAAAGTCACTCTTAAAGGATCAGAAGGATGCCGGCATCGACAGCCCTGCAGATAATGATTACAGAGATTGGATACCTGATCTTGAAACGATCGATAAGGCATATCATCAGGCAAAGCAGGAGCTTATCAGCAGCACTAAGACCGGTTCAGCATAATTAATGATCATTTTCACTTGACAGAGAAAACTTTACTTGGTAAAATCTATGTAAAGTAAATGATTAAGTAAGCATTCTATCGGAACAAAAGCAGTTTCGTCAGGAATGTATGAAAATGTCTTTCACTTTTATTTTTTTCATAATAATTTTTCCTCAAAAAGCTCCCGCCTTTGTGTGGGAGCTTTTTAAATGTCCGTATATCGATCCCTAAAACACTGAAAAGTTTCCTTGATAATATTATTTCATAAGAGTAGAATACAAAATGTTTGTGCCGCGGCTTTTAATATTATTAATAATATTTTCTGTCGGGGCATATCTATCGATATAATAATTTCTGCACATGACATGAATGCATTGCTGTTTATGATATGTGCAGCTGAAAGGAAACAGGAATGAGTTCTTTATCGAAAAGCGCCGAATTCCGCAGAGGAGCGGGGGATGGTCTGACTATTGCTTTAGGGTATCTTTCTGTCAGCTTTACATTTGGCATCATGGCAGTCCTCATGGGATTCAGGGTCTGGCAGGCTGTTATTATTTCACTTTTCTGTGTGACCTCTGCAGGACAGTTCGCCGGTATTAAGACAATAGCCTATGGAGGAAGCCTCATAGAGATGGCGCTTTCCCAGTTCATCATAAACTTAAGATATGCTCTTATGTCTATAACTGTTTCGCAGAAGATGGATGATACCTGCACTCCGGGCAGAAGAGCAGCTATAGGATTCGGAATTACAGATGAGATCTTCGGAGTTTCGGTCAGCCGGAACGAAAGAATAGATGCTTATTATATGTATGGACTGATCGTGGTGCCTGTTCTTGGATGGACGATCGGAACTCTTGCCGGGGCGCTTGCCGGAAGCGTCCTTCCCGGAATCATAGTTTCATCTATGGGCATAGCCCTCTATGGCATGTTCATGGCTATAGTAATACCGGAGGCAAAAAAGGACAGGCACGTTCTGATAGTTTCGCTTGCAGCTGCGGCTTTAAGCTCGGTATTCTATTTTGTACCTGTTCTTAAAAAAGTATCATCCGGTTTTGTCATAATCATATGTGCCTGTGTGACATCGGCTCTGGGAGCAATTCTTTTCCCTGTTGATATTGATGATGCGTCTGACGATAAAGAGATCTCATAAACATAATTGAGAGGCTGTGATCGTGAAGGTCCGGATAAATAAGACCCTTTGCCGGATCTTAAAGTTTATTAAAGGAGAGTAAAGATGGATACAGGAAGATTTCTCATATATCTTTTGGTCATGGCAGGAGTTACGTATCTTATTCGTATGCTGCCCCTGATCCTGGTCAGAAAGAAGATACAGAACAGGTTTGTACTTTCATTTTTAGCTTATGTTCCATATGCTGTTCTTTCCTGTATGACTTTCCCTGCAGTGATCTATTCTGCAGGAAGTATTTATGCAGGTCTGGCAGGAACTCTTACCGGACTCTTTTTTTCATATAAGAAAAAGAGTCTTCTCTTTGTTGCTGTTGCCTCCTGTACGGCTGCTCTGATCGTAAATGCCATTTTTTCCTTTCTGTGAGTCTTTGATATGTGCCTTTTGGTGAAACCAAGCAGTTGAAATATTTATCGTTTTTTTACAAGCATATTTAACATGCCGTCTTAATATAAAATTATATTTTTGATAATGATATTCATTCGCCCATTTATGTTTGTTGCCGTATGGCTGATCCTGGGCGTGGAGTTTTTTCTGTTCTGGGTATCGTTCCATATAGAGTGGCGCAGGCAGTATGAATGTATCGGAGGATATGCCACCAGGTTTGCTTTTAATTGTTCTCCCGGTATTCTGTACAGCACACTTGCTTATTTTACAAGACAGCCCCTTCCAAAATATCTTGAAATGCTGGCAGAGATGGCTTTGGCGTTGCTTTTAGTATATTTAGAAGTATCACCAGTTGTTGTCAATTATTTCATTATTATATTCTGTGTATTGGATATTGAACTTTACGCAGAACGAAACATGGAGCGATACGAAGGTTTTTACGGGAAATATGCGTTTAAAAAATCTGCGCATGTCTCGCTGATGCGCAGATTCTGTTCATCAGGTGAATGCAGGATCTTCCTCAAATATTTGATCATTGAATGCGGATTTGTTTATTATGTTCGATCGACTGCTTGCTGTTTTCTTGCCCTGCTGTTTGCATTAGCATATCGATATTTTCTTGGGTGCGAACGTGTTTTGGAAGCTCGTACCCTGTTCAGAAATACAGCATTTCGTGCTTGTATGTTTTATTTTATACTTATCACACTCGCACCTTTCCTTTTTGAAAAGGAAATGTATAAGATCTTTGATGGATATCGACAGGATCAGTATGTTCGCACTGCAAGTGACATATCTGCTATGCTTTTTCTGTGTGCTGACAGTGCTTGTATTCCTCGCAGCCAAACGATCCATATACAGGAAATAGCTTTGCTGTTATATTATTTTCAATGCGGTGTTTTAATTAAAATGACGCAGTTTTTAAGCATAATATAATGATAATTTTCCTTGAACAATCAATCATTAAAGAATATAATAATAAAGGGATAGTGACTGCAAAAATGTTAAGGCAATAATTTTTTTATATTTTTCCGTATTGCCTGTGCTTTTTTGCCCAATATGGCAGCTTTAAAAGAGGAAAAAGGATGAGTAAAGATCAGAATATAGCTTTACAGAACGACAATATAACACAGGTGCATAAGGCATCCGGCAGCGGCAGAAAGAATATTCTTCTGCTTGTTGCCATGATCGAGAATGAGTTTTCTTATTCGGTCATCGAGGGTGCCATGCTTGGTGCAAAAGAGCAGGATTATAATCTGTTCATCCTGCCCGGCGGTATCATTGATGCTGATTATGATGATAAACGTGCCAATATGTACAGGTATCAGTACAATACCCTTTATTATTACGTAAAGTGTAATCATATCGATGCTATAGTCGTTGATTATGGTACTATTGCATCAACCATGAGGGAAGGCTCCAAGAAGAAGCTTCTGAAGCTTTTTGAAGGACTTCCTGTGATACTTCTGACAGGCATAGAAGATGGTTTTTCCAATGTCCTCGTTGATAATAAAGAAGGTCTGAAGGATCTTTTTGAACATCTTATTGAGCATCATAAGGCCAGAAAGATAGGTTTTGTAAGCGGTCCGGTCGTTAATGATGACGCCCGCGAGAGACTGGACGTATATCATGAAACCATGGAAGGCTATGGACTGCCCCATAATGAAGATTACGTTGCTTATGGCAATTTTTCCGAATTTTGTGAGCCTCAGGTAAATGAACTATTAGACAGACACCCTGATCTTGATGCCATCTGCTGCGCAAACGACAGGATGGCAATGGGTGTTTACAATGTCCTTGAGCAGAGAGGTATGCAGCCGGGCAAGGACATAATAGTTACCGGCTTCGACGACAGTCCTGATGCCATGATACTTGAGCCTCATCTCACTACAGTCCGCAATGATACTGTATTCTTAAGCTATAAAGCCATACTTGGATGCAAAAAACTTATGGCAGGTGAAGAAGTTCATGAAAAGGTAGGTTCCAGGCTTATAGTCCGTGAATCCTGCGGATGCAAGGATGTCGGTTTTTCCAATGCAAACGTCAGCATAGCGGCTGAAAAGAATAATCAGGCAACTGAAGAGAGGTTCAGTGCGGTCCTTGAGGAATTCATCGGAAAACCGTCACCTACAGAGGAAGAAAAGCGTAAGTTCTACGATAATATTACAAATATCAATAAAAAGCTTCTTATGTCCATAACCGTGGAAAAGACAAATTCCATGGAAAGACGTAAGGTCTTTGAGATCCTTCTCGCCAGCATTACCCGCGATATGCTTCAATATGCTGATGATGAGATCAGCAAGTATGAGGTTCTTGTATCCAAATTCTATAATATCGGCATCAGATCTTCATATATCTATGATTTTGGTGAGATCATTGACAATCCCGATATCAATACATGGGAGACACCTGAGGATGTATATGTCCGTTCAATGAGTGTAGACAGGAAATATAATGTCTATCCTCCGAAAACTAAAAAAGTGGCGGTTAAAGATGCCTTTGTTAATGAATATCTTCCTAACAGAAGGATAACCCACCTTGTACTGCCTCTGTTCTCCGGTACCCAGCAGTTCGGACTTATCTCGGTCGAGGCTGATATTGAATATTATCTGTATTGTATGCAGATAGCCATGCAGATGAGTGTATCTCTTGATGTTATTGAGATCATCAAAAAGCAGAATGCCATAAAGGCAGAGCTTGAGACCAGTCTTAAAAAGAGCGAAGAAGTCAATAAGATGCTCGATCAGGCAAGCAAGATCGATCCTCTGACCAATATTTATAACAGAAGAGGTTTTATTGATAACGTCACAGGCATGCTTCAGGATCAGATGAATCTTGGATGCCGCGCGGTTGCTTTCTATCTTGATATGGATAATCTTAAGATAGTAAATGATGAATTTGGCCACGATGACGGCGACTTTGCCCTTCGTACCATTTCTTCAGCATTAAGGAAGTCATTCAGAAATTCTGATGTGACAGCCCGTATGGGCGGCGATGAATTCGCAGCCTTTGCTCTTGTAAAGGACAGTGACTTTGCTGATGTTATCAAGACCCGTATCAATGAGGCACTCGATGAGATGAATGAAAATGACAAGCCATATTATGTTCACGTAAGTATAGGCTCTTATGAATTCGAGATAGATGGCCACAATAACATCGACAAGATCATGGACCAGGCAGATAAAGCACTATATGCAGTCAAGAAGTCCAAGGTCAAGGTCATCTACAAAGGCTGGTACAAGAAACAGAAGGAAGAAGCTGCTGCTGATAAGGATTGAATTTTTTCTGTGAAATAATCTTATAGATCTCCCATGGTCATCAAGGGAGATCTTTTTTTGTAAAAATAAGAAAGCAGTCAGGCTGTATGCCGGGATGTCTGCAGTCATACTCGCGGATCTCTTGAAAATACAGAAAAATTTTTTAAAACCCCTTGACTTAATATATGAGTGGTGCTATCTTACTAGATAGATGTTAGCACTCTAATCAAAAGAGTGCTAACAATAAACAGAAGGGAGCGACTTTAGTGGAGGATAAACTTGACGATAGAAAGCTTAAGATCCTAAAAGCGATCATCAGGACTTATCTTGATACTGGAGAGCCTGTCGGATCGAGGACCATTTCAAAGTATGCAGGACTTAATATCAGCTCGGCGACTATCAGAAATGAGATGTCAGATCTGGAAGATATGGAATATATCATCCAGCCCCATACTTCAGCAGGCAGGATCCCTACAGATAAGGCTTACAGGCTTTACGTAGATACCATGATGGTTGAGCGTGATTCTGAGTATAAGGATCTGAAGGCGAAGCTCGAGGAAAAAGCCGGGAAGCTTGATACCCTTCTTAAACAGGCAGCAGATCTTCTGGCCTCTACGACCAATTACACCACTATAGTGTCAGCACCGAGGGTCGTTACCAAGAAGGTCAAGTTCATACAGCTTACCAAGGTCGATAATGATCACCTGCTTACAATAGTTGTTCTGGATGGCAATATCATAAGGAACAATATCATAGTTCTTGATGAAGAGATAAGCGACGAAGACATTGCAAAGCTGAATTTTGTTATGAATACAGCATTGAATGGTCTTTCAGCTGATGAGATGAACATCAACGTCATTCAGGCGGTCAAGGCTCAGTCAAAGGGTATGAGTACGATAGTTGATGCCGTACTTGACATTATCGCTTCAGTCCTTCAGGATAATGGCGATCCTGAGGTCTATACAAGCGGTACTACCAACATGCTGAAATATCCGGAACTGGCTGATAAGGAAAAGTTCACAAGTCTCCTTGATACCATTGAGCAGAATAAGCTGGTCACCGAATGGAGAGAAGAGATACCGAGTGATGACGAAGAAAGTCATGGCATACAGGTATATATAGGAGACGAGACCAGGCTCGACAGTATGAAGGACTGCTCTATGGTAACCGCTACCTACCGCATACACGAGGGTGTATATGGAAGGGTCGGTATAGTAGGTCCTAAGAGAATGGATTACGATAAGGTCGTATCGGCGCTCAAATCAATGATGAGCGAGCTTGATGACATATTTAAAGAGAAAGGTGAGTAGGAATGACAGAAGAAAAAGAGCAGGAAATAAAGGTCGAGGGTGATGACATGGATACCGCAGACATTCCTGTAGATGGCATGGAGAAGAGTGAGGATCCGGAAGACAGGATCAAAGATGCTGAAGCTTTTCAGACACAGGACAGTCAGGGAGATTCTTCTAATGATCTTAATGATGCAGATAGTATGACCTCTGATAATGTCATGGATAGTGACAGCGAGGCTGCTTCTCATGAGGAAGCGGGTTCCTCTGCTTCAGAAGGATCAGAAGAAAATGCCGGTCAGAACAGGTCGAAAGATAAGAAGCCAATATTCGGAAAAAAGAATGACAAGGAGCTTGAAAAGCTAAAGGATAAATTAAAAGAGCTCGAGGACAGAAGCGTAAGGCAGCTGGCTGAATTCCAGAACTTCAGGAACAGAACAGAGAAGGAAAAGAGCCAGATGTTCGATACCGGTGAAAGAAACGTCGTGGAAAAGATACTTCCTGTTGTTGACAGCTTTGAGAGAGGCCTTGCGGGAGTCGATGAGAACACAGATGATCCTTTCATTAAGGGGATGCTCCTGGTATATAAGCAGATGATGAAAGCCCTGACTGATCTTGGTGTTGAACCTATAGATGCTGTCGGAAAACCATTTGATCCGAATTTTCACAGTGCGGTAATGATGGTCGATGATGAGACAAAGGAAAGCGGGACAGTGGCTGAGGAGCTTCAGAAGGGTTACATGATGAATGGTCAGGTCGTCCGCTTCAGTATGGTAAAAGTAGTTAATTAACTTTTATATAAAAGGAAAAATTTATTATTAATCAATAAGTAGGCATATCCTACGGGAGGTTTTATTATGAGTAAGATAATTGGTATTGATCTAGGAACAACAAACTCATGTGTATCTGTAATGGAGGGCGGCAAGCCTGAAGTTATCACAAATACCGAGGGCGCAAGGACAACTCCTTCAGTTGTTGCCTTTACAAAGAACGGTGACAGACTTGTAGGCGAGCCGGCAAAACGTCAGGCAGTTACAAATGCTGACAGGACTATTTCTTCTATCAAGCGTCACATGGGATCTGATTACAGAGTAGAGATCGATGGCAAGAAATATTCGCCACAGGAGATCTCAGCTATGATCCTTCAGAAGCTCAAGGCTGATGCTGAGGGACACTTGGGTGAAAAGGTAACAGAGGCTGTTATAACAGTTCCTGCTTATTTCAATGATGCTCAGCGTCAGGCAACAAAGGATGCCGGCAAGATAGCAGGTCTTGATGTAAAGCGTATCATAAACGAGCCTACTGCAGCAGCCCTTGCATATGGTCTTGATAATGAGAAAGAGCAGAAGATCATGGTTTACGACCTGGGCGGCGGTACATTTGATGTATCCATCATCGAGATCGGCGACGGCGTCATCGAAGTCCTTGCTACAGCCGGCAATAACCACTTAGGCGGCGATGATTTCGATAAGAAGATCTGCGATTACATGATCGAGGATTTCAAGCAGAAGGAAGGCATCGATCTTTCAACAGATAAGATGGCTCTCCAGAGACTTAAGGAAGCAGCAGAGAAGGCTAAGAAGGAGCTTTCTGCAGCAAATACAACAAATATCAACCTTCCATTCATTACAGCCACAGCTGATGGTCCGAAGCACTTCGATATGGACCTTACAAGAGCCAAGTTCGATGAACTTACATCAGACCTTGTAGAAGCAACAGCAGAGCCGGTAAGACGTGCACTTGAGGATGCAGGACTTAATGCATCAGATCTTTCAAAGGTGCTTCTCGTCGGTGGTTCTACACGTATTCCAGCCGTTCAGGATAAGGTTAAGCAGCTGACAGGTCATGAGCCAAGCAAGAATCTTAACCCTGACGAGTGCGTTGCGATCGGTGCTTCTATTCAGGGCGGCAAGCTTGCCGGAGATTCAGGCGCAGGCGACATCCTCCTTCTTGATGTTACACCTCTTACACTTTCTATCGAGACCATGGGCGGCATTGCTACACCTCTTATCGAGAGAAATACAACGATCCCTACAAAGAAGAGCCAGGTATTCTCAACTGCCCAGGATAACCAGTCAGCAGTAGATATCAATGTTCTTCAGGGTGAGCGTAAATTTGCCAAGGATAACAAGAGTCTCGGACAGTTCAGGCTTGATGGCATACCTCCTGCAAGAAGAGGTGTTCCGCAGATCGAGGTTACATTTGATATCGATGCAAACGGTATCGTAAATGTATCTGCCAAGGATCTTGGCACCAACAAGGAGAATCATATCACTATCACCGGCGGTTCCAACATGTCCGATGAGGATATCGATAAGGCAGTTAAGGAAGCAGCTCAGTACGAGGCACAGGATAAGAAGAAGAAGGAAGCTATCGATGCCCGCAATGAGGCTGATTCAGCAGTATTCCAGACACAGAAGGCTCTTGATGAGGTCGGAGACAAGATATCAGCAGATGAGAAGGCCAAGGTACAGGCTGACATCGATGCCCTTAAGGCTGTAGTAGACAGAACAACTCCGGATAACGTATCGGATGCTGACGCTGAGGAATTAAAGCAGAAGCGTGAGACACTTATGCAGGATGCTCAGAATGTTTTCACAAAGATGTATGAGGCAAATGCACAGGCAGGTCAGGCTGGTCCTAACCCCGGAGCTAACGCAGGTCCTGATCCTGATCAGGGTTCTCAGACAAATGCCGGCAATAACAACAGCAATAATGACGACGTCGTAGACGGCGACTACCGCGAAGTATAATAAATAATATATTATGACCGGCATTTTATGTGTACCATAGGAGTTATTCACAATGGCTGAAAAGAGAGACTATTATGAGGTCCTTGGCGTCAATAAGGACGCCAGTGCCTCTGAAATAAAGTCTGCATACAGAAAGCTTGCAAAGAAGTATCACCCGGATGCAAACCCCGGCGATAAGAATGCAGAAGAGAAGTTCAAGGAAGCGTCGGAGGCATACGCAATCCTTTCTGATGAAGATAAGAGAAGGCAGTATGACCAGTTCGGTCATGCAGCATTCGAAGGAGGCGCCGGCGGTGGCGGCTTCGATTTCAACAGCATGGATATGGGCGATATATTCGGTGATATCTTTGGTGATTTCTTCGGAGGCGGTGGATCCCGCGGCAGACGTAATGGTCCTATGCGCGGAGAGAACATAAGGACTTCAGTGACCATTTCTCTATATGATGCCTGCTTTGGAGTAGAAAAAGAGATCGAGGTCAATTTAAAGGACGAATGTACTACATGTCATGGCAGCGGCGCCCGTCCTGGCACATCTCCGGAGACCTGTCCGAGATGTCACGGTTCAGGACAGGAGGTTACCCAGTCAAGATCCCTTTTTGGCATAGTACAGAATGTAACTACATGTTCACAGTGTCATGGCTCGGGAAAGATCATAAAAGACAGATGCCCTGACTGCCATGGTACCGGATATATAAGCAGCCGCAAGAAGATCATGGTCTCCATACCTGCAGGTATCGACAACGGACAGAGCGTGCGTATTCGTGACAAGGGTGAGCCCGGAACAAATGGCGGTCCGAGAGGAGATCTTCTTGTACAGGTAATAGTAAAGAATGATCCTGATTTTATAAGGCAGGGCTCAGATCTTTATAAGGATGTTTATATTTCTTATGCGAAGGCTGTTCTTGGCGGCGACGTCGAGATAATGACCATTGATCGGAAACCTGTTATATATTCGGTAAAGGCCGGGACTGCTACAGGGACACGTGTCCGACTCAGAGGCAAGGGTATGACGAATCTCGGCTATTCTGCCGGTTCAAGAGGAGACCTTTATCTGACGCTTCATGTCGACGTACCTAAGCATCTTTCTTCTGATCAGAAGGATCTCCTTCTGACATTTGATAAAGCGCTTAATCCGGGCGACTATGAGACCAGACCTGCAGCAGCTGATGATGAAGATGACGATAAGCCTAAGGGCAGCTTATTTGGAAAAGGGCGTAAGAAGAAACGCTGAAATCAGATCTTTGCCGGAGGTGGTTTTCTGTGAATGATATGAATGAAGATCATATTAAATACGATCATTCTCTTGATGATGATTTTTCCATGTACGATAACCTTACATATGTCGCAAACCGCGATGTGATCAATGGAGATCATGTAAAGATGGTAAGCGGTAATATTTATAAGGGGTATGGTATACACGAGGAAGAAAAATATATTATCAGGGATCAGGATGAGGCTTTTAAGAGGATCCAGAAAGAACATACTGATATCATGGAAGAGGACGATGCAGATCCGGAGCCTTCAGAAGAGACTGAAAAGGAGCCTGGTGTAACAGACCAGCAGATAGAGTCTCTGCTTAAAGATGATGCGGGACCGGATCAGGAAGATCAATAATAAGCCGTTTTTAAAGCTTACCAACTTTAATATAAGAGTCGGGAATATGGTGACGATATCTCATTCCCGGCTTTTTTTACGTATTTACATGCTTTCCATGCCGAAAGCTGTGAAAATTTATTAAATACCGGATGCACGTTTATGTTATTTTAAGTAAAATCTGTAAAATGATATTGATTTGAAATTCAAATAGAGTATGATATAATAAGCCCTGATTTTGGAAAAGGCTGATTATTAATATGTAAAGACAGGAGAATAAAGTGGGCGGCTTAAAAACCAACGTAAAGAACTTTAATAAATACAGGTTCCTGCTCTATGAACTTGTGAAGAAAAATATTAAACTGAAGTACAGAAGATCATATCTTGGAGTTCTGTGGACTCTTATCGAGCCGCTTCTCACCATGATAGTTCTTACTGTAGTTTTCGGTACCTTTTTTGGAAGAGGTGATAAGACATATCCTGTATATATCCTTACAGGAAGGCTTCTTTTTTCATTCTTCTCATCCGGAACCAGGAGCGCTCTCAAGTCAATAAGCGGCAATGCATCTATTATAAAGAAGGTATATGTTCCAAAGTATATGTATGTGCTTGCTAATATACTTTCGAACTTCATAATATTCCTTATATCGCTGATAGTTTTGGTTGGTGTGGCTGTAGTACTTCAGGTAAAGCCTACAGGATATGCTGCACTCTGCATCGTGCCTCTGCTGATACTCTTTGTGCTGACAAGCGGTGTCGGTCTGATACTTGCAACACTTGATGTTTTCTTCAGGGATATAGAGTATATATGGTCAGTACTTTCAATGCTTATCATGTATGCATCCGCTATTTTCTATTTTCCTGACAGACTCATGAAAACAGGCAAGGCATGGATATTCGATCTGAATCCGGTCTATATGTGCATAAAGGAATTCAGGGACTGCGTCCTCTATGGACAGATGATGAGTACTCAATACATCGTGGTATCAAGCGTTTCCGCGGTACTGATATTTTTTGTCGGAGTAGTGATGTTCTATAAGCAGCAGGACAAGTTCATTCTCTATATCTGATCAGAACTTTTTGTAAGCTGTTTTTAAGTACAGAATGGATATTTTAAGCTTCAGACCGATCATCATATATTTGAAAGGAAATCCCATAAAGCGATGAGAGACGATCTTGCAATAAAGGTATCTCAGGTAAGCATGAGATTCAACCTCAATCAGGAGGGTGTCGATAATCTCAAGGAGTATGTTATAAAGGCAATGACACATCAGCTCAGGTTTCATGAGTTCTGGGCATTGCGCGACATAGATTTTCAGGTCAGACGCGGCGAAAGGCTTGGCGTACTTGGTACAAATGGCGCCGGAAAGAGTACTCTTCTTAAGATAGTTTCGGGAGTTCTGAAGCCTACGACCGGTACGGTTCAGGTTAGAGGTAAAGTGGCTCCTCTTCTCGAGCTTGGCGCCGGTTTTGCCAAAGAATATACAGGACGCGAGAATATTTATCTCTATGGTGCCCTGCTCGGGTATCCGAAGAGCCTCCTCGATGAAAAATTTGATGAGATAGTTGATTTCTCGGAATTGGGCGAATTCATAGATGTACCGATCAAGAATTATTCTTCAGGCATGAAGTCAAGACTGGGATTTTCGATTGCTACTGTAGTAGAGCCTGATGTGCTCATCCTCGATGAGGTCCTGTCAGTAGGAGATAAGAAATTCCGCCGCAAGTCGGAGAGAAAGGTAATGAGTATGTTCGACAAGGGAGTTACAGTCGTATTCGTATCTCATAATCTTGAACAGGTAGTAAGGCTCTGTGATAAAGCAATAATACTTGATGGCGGACATCTTGTCGCAAAGGGAAGCGTCGACCGTGTTGCTAAGATCTACAGAAATATGACAGAAAGGTAAATGCATTATTCAGGAGATGATGATATGTCTATCATAAAAAAACATCTTAATACTATATCTGAAAAAGCAAGGCAGGTACTGGGCGACCTTACTCCTGCTCAATTTTCTTTAATGTATATTGCCATGCCTTTTGTTCTCGATATCATCATCGAGTCATTCAACAGGCGGAGTGTATTTAAGACATTCATATATATATGGGACAAACCGGACCTCTTTTTATTCAACGTGCTGATAATATCTGTGACGCTTTCATTTTCACTTGTATTTAAGAGGAGGGTCTTCTTCTATGTTTTCAGCTCATTCCTCTGGTTTGCTTTCGGTCTGACAAACTTTATCATTCAGACATTCAGAGTCACTCCGTTTTCCGCTATTGATTTTACGCTTATAAAAAGCGCAATAGGCGTTTCAGATCATTATCTTACGCCGCTCTCCATGGGAGTTATCGTAATGGGGCTCGTTATAATGATAATCGGGTTTATAGCATTTTTCCGCAAGGCGCCGGTAGCACGCAATACCAACAGGAGCAGACTGGCCTACAGTACGCTGATCGTTTTCCTTGTGTTCTGCATTGCAGTAATATATCACAGTTCAAAGAATGTCAAGGCTTTGTCCACTGACTTTACCAATATACAGGAGGCATATGAGAACTATGGTTTTGCCTATTGCTTTGCAAATTCCATAATCGATACCGGCATTGATGAACCGGATGATTATTCTCCGGAGACTGTAAGAAAGATCTCCAGGGGACTTAAGAAGAAGAAAAACAGTTCTGAAAGGCCGAATATCATATTTGTTCAGCTGGAGTCATTCTTTGACCTTGCAAATCTTAAGAACGTAAAGTTCGACAAGGATCTTATTCCGAACTTTCACAGGCTTTCCAGAGAATATGCGAGCGGAAACCTGACAGTCCCTACGGTCGGCGCGGGCACGGTTAATACTGAGTTTGAAATACTTACAGGTATGAGACAGACTGATTTCGGCACTGGTGAATATCCTTATAAAACAGTACTTAAGAACAATACCACAGAAAGTATAGTGAATGACCTTAAGAAGATAGGATATAAGTCTCACGCCGTTCATGATAATACCGCCCTCTTCTATGGAAGAAATGAAGTGTTTGCAAATATGGGGTTTGATACTTTCCAGGCTTCTGAATATATGAACGGATTAAAGAATAATCCCAATTATTGGAACTGCGATGATATCATGCCGTCTGAGATCATAAAGACCCTTGATTCTACAAAGGGTCCTGACTTCACTATGGCAATAACCGTGCAGAGCCACGGGAAGTATAAGGTAAATATCCCTTATAAGAAGCATGTTGCTGTAACTTTAGCCCCGGAGGAAATGTCAGATCAGTATGAGTATTATGCCAACCAGCTGTATGAAGTTGATCAGATGATAGGAGATCTTATTAATAAGCTTTCTGACAGGAATGAAAATACAGTACTTGTGCTTTACGGAGATCATCTGCCAAGCCTGGAGCTTAATTCCTGTGATCTGAAGAACAGAAGCCTCTATGAGACCCAATATGTAGTCTGGAGCAATTTCGGACTTAAGTTTTCTGACCGCAATATTAAAGCATATCAGCTTTATCCGAAGATACTCGATGCCATAGGGATCCATGCCGGGCTCATCAACCGTTTTCAGCAGCAGCACGAGACATATGACTATAATTATGAACATGATCTTACAAATCTTGAGTATGATCTTCTCTATGGTGATAATTATGCATATGGTGACACCGGGCTTTCTCCATTTAAAAAGACGGATATTCAGATGGGAACTTATCTGCCGAAGATTACGTCAGTACAGAATAAAAATGGAAAAATTTTTGTGTTTGGATATGGATTTACCAGATCAAGTAGGATATTATATTCTGGTAAGGATTATGATACCAGATTCGTTAATTCCACTGAGCTTATCTTAGATGATGAGAAGGCTCTGGAGGAAATCGAAGATGATCTTGCAGATAGAGATGCATCTGATGAGAATGTTTTCGAAGTGGGCTTTTATACTGCTGACGGTGCTCTCATCAGTAAAACAAATGCTGTGAAGTTAAAGTGGTATTTTGAAATGCAGTTTTATCAGATTTCAGGAGGCAGGAGCCTTATATGAAGTGTCCATTTTGCGGTGCTAATGAAACAAAAGTAATTGACTCGAGACAGGCGGACTATAATTTTTCCATCAGACGCCGCCGACTTTGCGAGACCTGTCATAAGAGATTTACCACATATGAGAGAGTCGAGGCTATTCCATTGATGGTCATCAAGAAGGATAAGTCAAGAGAACCATATGACCGTACAAAGATAGAAAAGGGCATATTCCGCGCCTGTCACAAGAGGCCTATTTCTGTCGACCAGGTAACAGCTCTTATTGACAATATTGAAAACGAACTGTTCACCAGGGATACAAAGGAGATCCCTTCAAACCTGATAGGGCAGCTTGTGCTTTCACATTTAAAAGACCTTGATTCTGTTGCTTATATCCGTTTCGCATCCATCTATCAGGAATTCAAGGATGTGGATACATTTGTTGACGTCATCATGAAACTTAAAAACAGCTGAATCTTTAAATGTATTTTAGCTTCCGCCTTAAAAAAGCGGGAGCTTTTTTTGTTGAATTTTTGCTTCAGACAGGTTATCATAGATCTGTGTTTATACATTATCTTTATGCCTGGGGAGGCCTTATCCTTTTTGGTGAAAGGATAGATAATGTTTAGTGAAGCT
Source organism: Lachnospiraceae bacterium (assembly GCA_036343175.1). Classification (GTDB taxonomy): domain Bacteria; phylum Bacillota; class Clostridia; order Lachnospirales; family Lachnospiraceae; genus JAEEJA01. The sequence continues at coordinate 105,503 of JAZASR010000002.1, read as the reverse complement.
TATTGCGCGGCTGTCAACGGTATCGATGGCAGCATAGTCAGGGCAGAATGCGATGTAAGTCATGGTCTGCCCGGTTTTCAGATCGTGGGGTATCTGTCGGCCGAAGTAAAGGAAACACGTGAAAGAGTCTGGGCGGCTATTAAGAACTCAGGTTTTTTCTTAAGGCCTGAAAAGATACTTGTCAATCTTTCTCCTGCTGATATGCGCAAGGATGGTACTGAGTATGACCTTGCAGTTGCGGCGGCAGTTATTTCATCCTATGGGATAATTCCAAATGAATATTTAAAAGATAAGATATTTATAGGCGAACTGACTCTTGACGGCAGAGTACTGCCTGTTAACGGGGTACTTCCTATGGTATATGCTGCCATGCAGGAAGGCTTTTCATATGCTTATGTCCCGGTTGAGAACCTGAATGAAGCCCTTACGGTTAAGGGGATCAGGGTCATTCCGGTGACGGATATCAAAAATCTGATAGAGATCACGAATGATCCTGAAAAGTATACAGCTCGTGATCTTCCGGATATCCCGGGTATTACAGCGCATAAGAGACCCTCTCTTGATTTTAAGGACGTGCGCGGGCAGGAGGCTGCCAGGAGAGCGGTAGAGGCTGCTGTATCCGGTATGCATAACATACTTATGATAGGACCTCCCGGTTCCGGAAAGACGATGATAGCTGAGAGGATACCCGGCATCATGCCGGTGCCTGATTTCGATGAGCTGATGAAAATATCCAGGGTTTACAGTGTGACAGGTCTGCTGTCCGATGATGCTCCGCTCATTACAGAAAGGCCATTCAGATCGCCTCACCATACCATTACAACTGCTGCACTCATAGGAGGAGGCATAAAGCCAAGGCCCGGCGAGGTAAGTCTTGCTTCCGGCGGAGTCCTGTTTCTCGATGAGCTTCCTGAGTTCAGCTTAAGCTCGATAGAGGTATTAAGGCAGCCTCTTGAAGATGGTCTGGCACATATTTCAAGAAATGGAGGTTCATACACTTATCCCGCTGATTTTCAGCTTGTCGCAGCTATGAACCCTTGTAAATGCGGGTATTTTCCAAGCAGGAGATGCAGCTGTACACCCGGATCCGTCCGCCGGTATCTGAATCATGTTTCAAGACCTCTTCTTGACAGGATAGACATATGCACAGAAACATTTCAAATGGATTTTAAGAGCATAAGGGATGACCCGCTCGATGTACCGGAATCGTCAGATGAGATAAGAATGAGGGTCGAAGCAGTACAGGAAATTCAGAGAGAGAGATATAAGGATGAAGATTTTTCATATAATTCAAGACTTACCCCTTCATCCATAAAGAAATACTGCGCTCTGACCCCATTAGCTTCAGATTATCTGTCAGAGGTCTTTGACAGGGAATTCCTTACAAACCGCAGCTACCATAAGATCCTTAAGGTTGCCCGTACCATAGCGGATATGGATGGTGCTGATAAGATCAATGAAGTCCATATTTCTGAAGCTGTATGCTACAGAAGCGCAGACAGGAACTACTGGAATAACCCTGTTCTGGGAGGTGGTGCGGCATGACTCGTGATATGATCGCTTACTGGCTGAGTATTGCAGATGTCGGAAGCGCCGGTGCAGAGCAGCTGCTTCGGATGTTCGGCTCTTATGAAGAAATATACAGGCGAAAGCCCTCAGAATGGAAAAAGACTCCTCATATTACAGACAGAATTGCAGACATACTCGATAAGGAAAGGAAAGAAGGTAATGTTGAACGCAGTTTTGAGGCTCTTATAAAGAAAGGCATTCATTTCACTTATACGGACAGATCAGATTATCCGGAGAAATTAAAGAACATTTCGAATAAACCGTTCGGACTGTTCTATATAGGCAGTCTTCCTGATCCGCAGAAGAAAAGTGTGGCCGTGGTGGGAGCCAGAAGGGCCGATCATGAGGGACTGGAGTTTGCAAGGCTCCTCTCCAGGCAGATGTCCGAAAACGGGATAGAGATCATAAGCGGCATGGCTTATGGGATAGATTCGGCTTCTCATACGGGAGCACTGTCGGTTGCGGGCGCAAGAACATATTGTGTGCTCGGATGCGGGCCTGATGTGTGTTATCCGGAGAGGTCAAGAGCCATATATGAAAGGGTGAAGACCGAAGGAGGCATCATTTCGGAATTTCCTCCGGGAACCATGCCTTTAAAAAACCATTTTCCAAGAAGGAACAGGATCATAAGCGGATTATCAGACGGTGTACTTGTAATAGAGGCCGGTCAGAATTCCGGTTCTCTCATCACTGCCAATCAGGCGCTTGATCAGGGAAAAAGCCTTTTTGTAATACCGGGAGATATTATGAACCCGCTTTTTTCCGGCAGCAATGAGCTCATTAAAACAGGAGCATTTCCTGTGACCGGGATCCGCGATATCCTCGATGGACTGGGTATTTTTCTGGATCAGAATATAAGCAGCATAAAAAGGGTTGTATATAACAATCTTGAAAGAGAAGAAAAAATAGTGTATGCTAGTCTCGGTTTAGAGCCGGCACACTTAAGCCGGATCATACATATGTCAGGACTTCCGTTACAGGAGGTAATGAAAGCACTTGTGTCTCTTGAGATCCGGGGGGCTGTAACATGCACGTCCGGTCAGTATTATGCTGTCAATATTTCCGGCGTAAAGTCCTTAAGATAGGTATCTTCAGCTCGAGATACTGTCTGCGCGTTAACCGGCTCTGATCCTGAAAAATATTGCTTAATTTATGATGAGGTTTGATATAAATGAAGAATAATCTGATTATAGTTGAGTCGCCTTCCAAAGCTGCGACGATTGGAAAGTTCCTTGGGAAGAATTATACTGTCATTGCTTCTAACGGCCATGTCAGAGACCTTCCGAGGTCTTCTCTGGGAATAGACATTGACAATGACTATGAACCGAAATATATAACTATAAGAGGAAAGGGAGAGCTGCTTGCGCAGCTTCGCAAGGAAGTAAAGAAAGCTGATATCGTCTATCTCGCAACTGACCCCGATCGTGAGGGAGAGGCCATAAGCTGGCATCTGTCCATTGCCCTTAAGCTTACTGAAGGGAAGGAATTCAGGAGAATAACCTTCAATGAGATCACAAAGAATGCGGTAAAGCAGGCGTTGAAGAATGGACGCGATATAGATATGGATCTTGTCGATGCCCAGCAGGCCAGACGAGTGCTGGACAGGCTGGTTGGTTATGGCATAAGCCCGGTACTCTGGGCAAAGGTCAAACGCGGTCTGTCTGCGGGCCGCGTTCAGTCTGTTGCTCTGCGCATAGTATGTGATCGGGAGAATGAGATCAATAATTTCGTACCAAAGGAATATTTTACCATTGAAGGTGAGTTCTCTGAGGCAAAGGGGCACGATTTCAAGGCAGAGTTTTATGGAGCCCCTGATAAAAAGATCGAGATCGATGATGAAAAGGATGCTGATAATATCCTTGCCGACCTGAAAAAAAGCACATTTAAGATCACAGATATCAAGATAAAGGAAAAGACCAGAAAGGGGCCGCTTCCATTTACGACATCCACACTGCAGCAGGAGGCATCGAAGACTCTCAACTTCTCTACCCAGAAGACCATGAGAGTGGCACAGAGCCTTTATGAAGGAGTAAAGATCAAGGATCGGGGGACCATAGGTCTCATCACTTATTTAAGAACTGATTCGATCAGAATATCAGACGAAGCCAAAGCTATGGCTCATGACTATATACTTGATCGTTTTGGCGCGGATAATCTGCCGGGTTCTGATGATAAAAAGAAGTCAGCTCCAAAGACCCAGTCAAAGATACAGGATGCGCATGAAGCAATACGGCCTACATACATAGACCTTGACCCTGCGCAGGTAAAGGGACAGCTGGGGCGTGATGAATTCAGACTCTATCAGCTGATCTGGAAACGCTTTACGGCAAGCCAGATGGCAGATGCGCGTTTTGAAACAAAGAAAGTATACATAGACAGTGATAAATACAGATTCACATTAAGCTCTTCAAAGAATATCTTTATGGGATATCTGAATGTATATAAAGAAGATAATGAAGAAGTAAGCGATAAGATACCTAAGGATCTGAAGGTAGGCATGTCACTTAAAGGAGAGGGCTTTGAAAAGACAAATCACTTCACCGCTCCTCCTGCCCACTTTACAGAAGCTGCGCTGGTAAGGACATTGGAGGAACTTGGTATAGGCAGGCCTTCCACTTATGCGCCTACTATTTCCACCATTCTTAACAGGCATTATGTAGTCAAGGAAAAGAAGAATATTTTCGTGACCGAGCTTGGCGAGGCCGTTAACAGCATCATGAAGAAAAGCTTTCCTTCAATAGTGGACGTTAACTTTACAGCTACTATGGAAGGACTGCTCGATGGAGTGGAGAATGGGCAGGTCAGATGGAAGACTGTCATAGAAAACTTCTATCCTGATCTTGACAGCGCTGTAAAACAGGCCAATGAAGAGCTTGAGCATGTAGAGATCGCCGATGAGGAAACTGACGAGATCTGTGATAAGTGCGGCAGACATATGGTCATTAAATATGGACCTTATGGAAAGTTCCTCGCATGTCCCGGCTTCCCTGAGTGCAGGAATACAAAGCCTTACTTTGAAAAGACGGGCATACCTTGTCCTGTATGCGGCAGGGAGATCGTTATCAAGAAGACAAAGAAGGGCAGAAGATATTATGGATGCTCAGCCTTTCCTGACTGTCAGTTCATGTCATGGCAGAAGCCTGCAAGGACAAAGTGTCCCGAGTGCGGTTCACCTATGGTCATAAAAGGAAATAAGCTTGTATGTACAAACCCTGAATGCGTATATTCACGGACTATGACCGACGAGGATAAGAAAAGCGAAGAGGCGGGCTGACTTTCAGGCTTGTTTTTTGTAAATATTGAAGTATAATTATATAGTGTATTAATTTTGTTAATAAATAGATAATTTTTTATCTTTGGCTTGAAATGCGGCATTGACACAGTATAAGCGGAGTTTATTTTACTCATCGCTTAAGTATTTTATAGGATAAAGGGGCTGATAGTTTGATATATTCAGGTGCATATAATTACATCAACGTGCTTGAGAAGGCATCGGATGCCAGCTGGAAGCGGAATTCGGTAATTGCCAACAATATTGCCAACGTGGATACTCCATATTATAAACGTAAGGATGTGAGGTTTGAGCAATATCTGAATGACCAGATATCAGGTCTGGATTCTCTGGATGAAGAGGTGTCCAGGGTCGATCTTGACAGCCTGCATCCTTCTACCTATACCGATTATGGCGGATCATCGTACAGGATCGATGGCAACAACGTCGATATAGATACGGAAAGTGCTGAGCTTTCCAAGAATCAGATAAGATATTATACGCTTATCAATTCTATGACACAGGAGTTCTCAAGACTTAAGATGGTCGTTAAAGGTCAGTAAGGCTTTGGATCAGGGGAACATTAGTGAGTAAGGGATTACTATCTTCATAATAAGTAAAGGATTACGGATACTAAACTTTTATGAAAGGAAGATTTGAAAATGGGTGTATTTTCCGGTATGGATATCTCTACGACCGGTATGACTGCCGAACGTACAAGACTTGATATCATTGCACAGAACATCGCAAATGTTAACACTACCCGTGACGCTGATGGAGGTGTCTACAGAAGAAAATCAGTTATTTTTCAGGAAAAGGCATATCCTTCTTTCGATGAGACATTAGCTACAGCTACCAATGGAATGGTAGGGGGTGGCGTCAAGGTGTCAAGGATCTTTGAGGACAATAAGTCAGAGGTCAGAATGGTATATGATCCATCTAATCCCGATGCTGACGAAAAGGGATATGTTACATATCCTAATGTTAATACCGTTCAGGAAATGACGGATATGATCGATGCAACACGCGCCTATGAGGCGAATGTTACCGCATTTGACGCTTCAAAGAATATGCAGTTAAGAGCTCTTCAAATAGGACAGTCATGAAGGGCTTATTTTTGAGGGTTTAATTTTATGAATTTAGCGAAAGTTATGGACAGTGAGCTGTTCGATTCTTTTAAGATGCCTTCTATAGGCAAGGATATCGACATTAAGTCCGATTTTTATACAGATAAGGAAACTAATACAGTTGATGGTCCTTTTTCAGCTGCACTTGATTCTGCGGTCGGTCTCATTAAGAAGACCAATGACCTGAGTAATGCTGCTGAGATGGAGGAGATCAGGTATGCTGCAGGCCAGAGCGATAATCTTCATGATCTGATGGTAGCGCAGCAGAAAGCCAATGTATCGCTTCAATATACCGTAGCCGTTCGTGATGCGGTCATGCAGGGATACAGAGAGCTTATGAATATGCAGTTCTGATGCAGCTTCAGGTCTGTTTTTATCACCTGCTGAGACTGTATCTGACTGCTGCTTATAATATATGTCAGGCTGTGCCTGTGAATAAAATAAATGGGAAGTCTTAGGAATGAGAGACAGGATAAAGGAAATTCCAAAAAAGCTCCTCGCTTTTTGGAATAAATATTCAGGAAAACAGAAAACAATAATCATATCGATACTTGCCGCTGTCATAGTTCTTATTGCAGTGACGGCTTATTTCGTTTCCCGTCCTACCTGGGTCAGGTTCGAAAGCTTTAAGTCTGTCACTGATGCGTCGAGTATGAAGAATGCCCTTGACGGAGCTTCTATTCCAAATAAAAGCTCACGTGACGGACTTACGCTCTATGTACACCAGGAAGATTATACAAAGTCTCTCTATACCATGAGCGACAACGGGCTGGAGGATAAGGGATATACCTGGGATCAGGCTTTTGATAACAGTCTTTCGACATCGGAAGCTGAAAAGAGCCAGAAGAGGATACTTGCCCTGCAGAATGAGATCAAGCAGAGCATAATCCAGTATTCATTTGTTGATGATGCTGACATCTTTATAGATGTACCGGAGTCGACATATTCTGTTCTCGATCAGGAACAGGCAACATCGATCACTGCCCGTATAAAGGTAGATGAGAGCAACAAAAAGCTCCTTACGGATGAGACAAAGGCAGCCCTTGCTTCATGGCTTGCCAATATTGTGGGAACTGACGTAAGTCATGTAATAATAAATGATTCAGACGGCAACTGCCTTTACAATGGGGCTACAAGCGGAAGTCTGGGCGGTTCTATAGCCGGCGGCGCTGCTGAATATTGTGAAAAACTCAGAAAGACCATAGCATCTAATGTAACTGACCTTCTCATAAAGTCAGGCTATGATGACGTTCAGGTCGGAACTCAGGGCATCAGATTCAATATGAATGAGATAGAGACTCTCTCAAAGGAGTACTCTGTGGCAGACGGTCGTGAATATGGTTATCCTACCAATCTGTATACCTATGAATCATCCGGGGCTTCAGGCGCAGGCGGCGAGCCGGGAACTGATTCCAATGATTCCGATACTGATACTGTTATTCTTGATTCCGGCAGGTCCAGTTCTTCAGTAAGCATTCAGAAGCTTACGGATCTTCTTACAAATGAAACTGTACAGAATATTAAACAGGAAACACCGGCTATCCAGTATGATGATTCATCGCTCGGAATAGTCGTGATCAGATATAATGTTATAAAAGAAAAGGATCTTGAGGCAGCGGGAACACTTGCGAATATGACATTCGAGCAATATATAGCTCAGAACAGCGCAAGGACCCCTATTACACTGTCTGATGAAGAGCTGAGTCTCATATCCATGGCAACGGGCGTCAACAGCTCCAATATCACTGTTGCTGCATATGAGGTGCCTAAGTTCGTAGCCAAGGAAAAGAAGGGCTTCAACATTTCAAACTGGCTCATGATAATACTTGCAGTGCTCATTGTTGCATTGCTTGCATATGTAGTTCTCAGAGGTACATCACCGGTCAAGGTCCAGGAAATGGAGCCGGAGCTTTCAGTGGAAGAACTGCTTGCTACAACTAAGGAAGATCAGTCACTTGAGGATATCGAGTTCAGCGATAAGTCCGAGACAAGGAAACTCATTGAGAAGTTCGTCGATGAGAATCCCGAGGCTGTCGCCCAGCTGCTCAGGAACTGGATCAATGATGAGTGGGATTGATATTTAAGGACCTGGATATGATATATATTAAATATTGAATTATTAAGATAAGACTGATATTGGCATCGCGATCGATAACATATGATGCATGCTTTTAGGATAACAGAAGATGTATGCTTTTAGGTGCATGCTTTTAGATAGAAAGGAAAATGTAACATGGCTGAAGAAGTACAGGAGGAAAATATATCCGGCATTCAGAAGGCTGCCATTCTCCTTATAGCTCTCGGACCTGATAAATCCTCCAAGGTCTTTCAGCATCTGAAGGACGATGAGGTCGAACAGCTTACTCTTGAAATAGCAAATACAAGGAGCATTGCTCCGGACGTAAAAGAGCAGGTGATGAATGAATTCTATCAGATCTGCCTTGCTCAGCAATATATAGCAGAAGGCGGCATCACCTATGCAGAGGATCTTTTAAGGAAAGCCTTCGGTGAGGACAAGTCAAAGGACATATTGGGAAGACTTACCTCATCCCTTCAGGTAAGACCTTTCGAATTCGTAAGAAAGACGGATGCAAGTCAGCTCCTGAACTTTATTCAGGACGAACATCCGCAGACGATCGCTCTTATACTTTCATATCTTTCATCAAGTCAGGCTTCGCAGATCATTTCTGCCCTGCCTCCTGACAAGCAGACAGACGTTGCAAAGCGTATTGCCCAGATGGACAGAACATCGCCGGACGTCATAAAAGAGGTGGAGAAGGTGCTTGAACAGAAGCTTTCATCACTTGTCAACCAGGATTATACTATCGTCGGCGGTGTAGATGCTATTGTCGAAATATTGAATACAGTAGACCGCGGGACAGAGAAGCACATTATGGAAAGTCTCGAGGTCGAGGATCCGGAGCTTGCGGACAGCATAAGGAAGAAGATGTTCGTATTCGAGGATATTCTTTCGCTTGATGACCGTTCTGTACAGAGAGTTCTGCGTGAGGTCGATAATAACGATCTTTCCATTGCCCTCAAGGGATCCAATGAGCAGGTACAGAATCTTATATTCAACAATCTTTCAAAGCGTCTTGCTCAGATGATCAAGGAGGATATGGAATTCATGGGGCCTGTGCGTATGAAGGATGTTGAGGATGCCCAGCAGAAGATTGTCAATATCATACGTAAGCTCGAGGATGCAGGTGAGATCATTATCTCCCGTGGCGGAGGTGATGATATAGTTGTCTAATCTTATAAGCAATCATGTAAATAATATACATGAACAAAAGAAGGTAAAGCTTGACTCTGACCAGAGGCTCATTAAGGCGGGTACATTTCAGACTGTTCAAGATTCCGACTCTGCTTTCCCGGTAATAAAGCCTTTTTCTGAACCTGATAAGAGATATGATGCTTCCGGAGAGACTTCCGGAGACGCAGATCAGATGTTTCCGGGTGAAGATGTGTTTGTCCTTGACGACGCCCTTCATGAGGATGAAAAGAAGCATGTTATTGAGAGCGCCAATTTCCAGGCAGAGCAGATACTTGATCAGGCCAATCAGCAGGCGGCAGATATTCTGGATGCTGCAAGGAATGAAGCTGAGAAGATCCGTATGGAAGCTCATGAAGAAGGCATGATGCAGGGGATCAAAGAGGGCAATGAAGAAGCTGCTCATGAGAATGAGACCCTTAAGGCAGAGCTTCAGAAGCAATATGAAGCTTCAATGGCTGAGCTTGATCGTGAGGAAGAAGAGCTTGAGCCTAAGATGGCACTTTTAATAGCTGATCTTGTTGAGAAGATCACAGGTGTGGTCTGCGATGATAAAAAGGATCTTATCATTTACCTGATCGACAACGCGCTTAAGAAACTTGACAGGACAAAGAATATTAATATACATGTTTCACGTGAAGATCTTCTTGCTGTCAATGAACAGAGCGGAAGGCTCAAGGCTATGATACCTGAGGATACGTCACTTACTATTACCGAGGATGGAAGTCTTCAAAGGAATCAATGCATTATGGAGACTGACAGCCGTGTGATCGATCTGAGCCTTGACGTACAGCTTGAGAATCTGAGACAGCATATAAAGCTGATATCCATGTCGTGAAAATAAAAGTACTTTTTGTAAGACAGTCTGCAATAAATACAATAGCTGCTTTATCCAAGGCAGCTTTTTTTATAGGCAGCAGGTGATGATAGTGATGAAAAAGCAGGATAGCTGATCTTAGATCTGTGGATATCGGAAATTTTCAAGGATGGAGTGGAATTATGAAGGGTATTAATTTCGACAAATACAGGATCCTTCTTGATGATGACTTTGAGAAGAAGCTTGGAAAAGTTGCCAAGGTCGTCGGACTTACCATAGAGTCAATAGGACCGGAGGCAAAGCTCAATGATCTCTGTCATATCATAACGGCTGATTCGAAGACCGTCATCAATGCCAACGTAGTCGGTTTTAAGGATGACAGGGTGCTTCTTATGCCTTATGACGTAACTACGGGGATCGGCCTCGGTTCAAGAGTTGAGAATACCGGAGCACCTCTATCTGTCGGCGTTTCAGACAGTCTGCTCGGCCGTGTCGTAGATGGTCTGGGCATCCCTATGGATGATGGCGGACTCATAGCAAGCAAGGGATATTCTGTTGAAGCTGCGCCGCCTGACCCATTAAAGAGAGCTATTATTGATGAAGTCCTTCCGCTTGGTGTAAAGGCTGTAGATGGCCTTATAACTGTAGGCAAGGGACAGAGAATCGGGATATTTGCCGGCTCCGGTGTTGGAAAGTCAACACTTATGGGTATGTTCGCAAGAAATACAAAGGCAGATATCAATGTGATCGCCCTTATTGGCGAGCGAGGCCGTGAGGTCCGCGAATTCATAGAGCGTGACTTAGGCCCGGAGGGCATGAAAAGATCTGTAGTCGTGGTCGCTACTTCTGACAAGCCCGCCCTTATTAGAAAGATGGCTGCGAAGACTGCTACGGCTATTGCCGAGTTTTTCAGAGATGAGGGAAAGGATGTTCTTCTGATGATGGATTCCCTTACCCGATTCTCAATGGCACAGCGTGAGATAGGACTTGCATCCGGTGAGCCGCCGGTATCCCGCGGATATCCGCCGAGTGTTTATGCTGAGATGCCTCAGCTTCTTGAAAGGGCGGGAAAGAATGATAAGGGTTCCATAACAGGTCTTTATACTGTACTTGTAGATGGTGATGATTTCAATGAACCCATAGCAGATACAGCGCGTTCGATTCTGGACGGCCATATAGTGCTAAGCCGTCAGCTGGCTCATGAGAACCATTATCCGGCTGTTGATATAATGGCAAGCATTTCCAGGTGCATGTCATCGATCGCCGCAAAGGAGCACAAGGCAGCTGCCGGTCAGCTCCGCAACGTCCTGACGACATACAATGGTGCAGCGGACCTCATAAATATCGGTGCCTATAAGAGCGGATCCAATAAAAATATTGACTATGCAATCTCCAAGATCGACGCGGTCAATGATTTCCTGACCCAGGATACCATGGAGAAGGTCTCCTTTGAGGATACAGTAAGTAAACTGCAGGAGATTTTTGCATAATTTACTTTTCACATATGCGGGCCGGCATGCATTTATCAGGAAAGTGAGAAATTATGGCTAGATTTAAGTTCAGGCTGAATAACCTGCTCAATATCAAGATACGTCTTGAGGATCAGGCCAAGGCCGAGTACGGCATGGAGCAGATAAAGCTCAATGAGGAAGAAGAGAAGCTCTTAGCTGTCATTGCAAGAAAAGATGGATCAGAAGCATTACTTAAAAATGCACTTACCGGAAATATCGATGTCCTGGATATAGAAGAAAAACAACATGGCCTGGATGTCATGAAGTTAAAGGTTCAGGAGCAGACAGAGGCGCGTGATGCCCAGAGGAGACGTACTGATGCAGCTCGTGCAAAGCTTGATGAGGCTATGAAGGAAAGAAAGACATATGAAAAGCTGAAAGAGAAAGCTTTTGAAGAGTTTAAAAAAGAGATCTCCAGAGAAGAGCAGAAGGAGATCGATGAGCTGGTAAGCTTCAGGCATGGCCGTACTTAAGGATTATTGAGCTAAAAGCACGGTACTTCTTAAATTAAATGAATAAACAGATAAACATATCAGCGTTTCCTGTCGGCTTAAATATTGTCAGAAAATTATCATTATTGTATAATTTGGAAGATTGATCACGTGTTTTTTTTGGAGGACTAAATAAAATGGCGAAAAAAGACGATAAAAAGATTGAGCCAGAAGGCGAGAGTAAAGGAAGCAGGATCGTTTCTTTTCTTATAGCACTTGTTATAATACTGATATGGCTCGCCGTATTCTGTGTACTTATAAAGCTCGATGTCGGAGGACTTGGAAGCCATGTCCTGTATCCGGTACTTAAAGACGTGCCGGTCGTTAACCGGATACTGCCGGACGTGAAGGATGATTCCTCTGACAACAGTTCATATGAATATACTGACCTTAAGTCGGCTAATGCTAAGATCAAGGAACTCGAGGCGGAGCTTGCCTCGAAGAATTCTTCAACGACAGCTGACTCAGACTACATAAAACAGCTTGAGAACAAGGTCAAAGAGCTTCAGAAGTATAAAGACAGCCAGGATGACTTCAATAAGCGTGTTGCTGACTTCGACAAGAATGTTGTATTCAACAGCAAGGCGCCTTCTATCTCTGAATACAGGAAGTATTATGAGGAGATAGACCCTGAAAATGCGGAGAAGATCTATAAACAGGTCATCGCAAGACTTCAGGCAAGTGAGAAGGTCAAGCAGCTTGGCTCTTATTATGCGGCTATGGATGCAGGCAAAGCAGCTGCAGCGCTTTCAGAAATGAATGAAGATCTGACTCTTGTAAGCCAGATACTTGAGAGTATGTCAGAATCAAAGGCTGCGGCAATTTTGAATGAGATGGATCCGACATATGCGGCCCAGATCACGAAAAAGATATCACTTTCGGCAGGCTGAATATTAATTAATGTGATCCATTTCCTCACAGATATGAGGAGTATATATGAATATAACAAAAATAAATGATGGACTTAATGGTTCTTCAGGTATGAAGGCTGTTAAGAACAGGGCAGAAGAGAATCAGAAAGATGTCTTCAATGCTGTGCTGTCATTAAGCAATCTGGCTATGCAGGGTTCTGTCATGGCTGGCAGCGGCAGCAGGGCAGAAAAGGATACGAGCCTTTCAGATATCGCAGCAAAGACACCGCAGGTAAGGACATCCGGTGCTGATGACTACAGCAGGAAGTTTTCTTCTGACGATTCAGTTAAAAGTTCAAATGTAAATTTACAGGCAGATACAAAAGCGGGGCAGGTCTTAAGATCTGCTTCTGCTGACAGCTCAGATAAAGTAAGCTCAGCTGATAAAAGAACAAAAAAATCTGAGAATAAGGCAGATAATGCTGATAAGAGCAAAGCTCTTCGTAAAGCTTCAGACCCTGATAACACAAGGGACATTAAGAAGACCGGACGGGCTGACAGATCAGATGATGACGGTCTTAAGGCAGTTAATAATGCTGCCTCGGTTGCCGAGCCTTCAAACGGCACGATTACCGACAAGTCTCTCGAAGAGCTTAAGGAGACTATCTGCGAGGTACTGAGTATAGATCCTGAACAGCTTGAAGATCTTCTCAATCAGCTGAATCTCAAGCTTACTGATCTGATAGTGCCTGACAATCTTAAGGCACTCATGATGAAGGCAGATACTTCTCTTGATATTTCTTCATTCATTACCGATGAAAATGTACATAATGAATTCATGGTGTTAGAGCAGTCGATTTCAGATATTATTGCAGCTGATGCAGGCGTGATCGCAGAAAATGATGGCCTTACAGGCAATCAGAACAGTCCGGCTGAAGATACTAATAATGCTCTTATGGCAGCTGATAACAATAATTCAGAAGAGGTTATCCAGGATGCTGTGAAAGCTTCAGATGAACAGGGCGGAGTTCATTCTGACGCTGATGATATCGTGAATGGCAGGACTGATGATCTTAAGCAGGCTTCAGGCGGGGCTAAAGATACAGAGCCGCTTAAGGCTGTTTCCGTAACTGTCAGGGATGAAAGAACATTAAAGGGTCAGGCTCAGAATGCACTGTCTGCAGCTGATCCGCTTGATGCTTCAGAAAGTTCAGTGCAGGAGATCCTCACAAATGCTGATCAGTCCGGTAAAGGCGGCAGTAATTCAGCAGGAAGCGGTTTCTTACAGCAGCAGGGTCAGGGAAATGCTCCCAAGGATACCAATGCTCAGGAGCAGCTGAATCCGGAAGGAATATTCGCCAATGCCCGGAATAATGGAACAGTAACAGACAATATCTTCAGATCTGTAATGGAGACTAAAGAGGTACGTTCTTCAAATATCAGAGAGATGATATCTATAGTGAATCAGGTAACAGGCGATATCAGGCTTCATCTTTCCGACAGCATGACTTCTATGCAGATGCAGCTCAACCCTGAGAGGCTTGGGCATGTACTTCTTCATCTTACTTCCAGGAACGGCGTCATGACAGCTCAATTCACAGTTGAGAACCAGGCTGCCAAGGATGCATTGGAGAGCCAGATGATAAGGCTTCAGCAGACATTTGATGAAAAGAATATTCAGGTAACGGATATTGAGGTAACAGTCTCCAATATGAGCTTCACAGACCAGAACAGCAGCGGTCAGAATATGAATTCTGATCAGGGTGATGGCCGTGAAAGAAGATACCGCTTCAGGGAAGATGCAGGTATTGAAGATAATGCAGCTGACCCGACAGGCGGCAGCACTCAGCCTAAGATCAATGACCTTGGCGGCAGCGTGGATTATATAGCATGATTTTAAGATCTTTTCGGAGGGATAAATATGGCAGGAATAGCAAATGTCGTAGACGGCAAAGTTCAAATAGAAGAGTCTTCAGGAGCAAAGAAAAAGGATACAGCCTCATCAAAGCTTGGCAAGGATGATTTTTTAAAGCTTCTTGTAACACAGATGCAATATCAGGATCCTCTTTCCCCTCAGGACAATACAGAGTATGTGGCCCAGCTGGCTCAGTTCTCCGAACTTGAACAGATGCAGAACGTAAGCAGTTCGGTTTCAGATTCAAGTGCTTATGCTCTAATCGGAAAGTACGTATCCATCAATCATGAAGATGAGGATGGCACAAATAATACTGTCGAAGGTAAGATCTCATCTGTTGTTAAGCAGGATGGAAAGCTTAAGGTTACTGTTAACGGCAATAACTATGATTTCGATGAGGTCGGTCAGGTAATGGGTACTGCGTATATGGTTTCCAAGTATGGTCCCGGCGTAGAAAATGAACAGGAGTTCAGGTTCGTATCATCTGATCCGGAGGCACTTGTGATACCGGGATTTACAATGGGTACGGGAGACTTTAAGGCAAAGAATGTAAAAGTATCTGTAACAGATAAGAATACAAATGCTGAGACTCCGATAGATGCTTCTTTAGTCGATCTTAACAGGGATAAACTTATAATCAACGGATCGGCTCTTGCCTCATTAAAAAATGGCATTTATGATGTTAAACTTTCATTCGATGATGCCGATAATACAATTGTAAGTGATAAGTTAAAGCTTATCGTAACCGGCAGTTCGGACTGATGAGGACTGATATCTGATCTAAGAGCTGATATCAGGCCCTGAAGTGTGAATTTACGAGCAGCTTTACAAATGTATGACATTTCAAGGAGTGGTGGATATGATCCTAAATGGTGAAAGAGTAGGCGCAAGAGCCGTCCTGGATCCTGTAAAAGCCACGCCGAGTGTGAATAACCAGAAAGAGACATTAAAAAATCCCGGTACAGGTTCATTTGAGGATATCTTCAGAGAGGCCGGAAGGACGGAACTCAGGTTCTCCAGGCATGCATCTGAGAGGATGGATCAGAGGAACATGAACCTTTCCGAGAGTCAGAAGGCAAGGCTTTCTGAAGGCACTGACAAGGCCCGCAATAAAGGCATCAGGGAATCTCTTATAATGGTCGATAACATGGCTTTTATAGTGAATGTCAGGAATAACACAGTCATTACCGCTGTCAATGATTCAGATCTTAAAGATCAGGTATTTACGAACATAGACGGGGCAGTGATCGGCTGAAGGCTTTGAATGATTTTAAAGCAGAGCAGTTATTAATATTTATTGAATGCATAAGGAAGAATTAAGATATCAGTCAAATAAGCCGGCCCTTTTTAAGGAGGCAGATAAAGGTTCCCGACTGACAGAAGGAACCTTGATGATCTTTCTTTTTGATCTGATCAAAAGACTATCTTAAAAAAAGATCATCGATTTATTCATTTGATTTTGTTCTTGATTCTCCTGCAGATAATCAGGAGGAAATGCAATTATGATGAGATCACTTTTTTCTGGTGTTTCAGGTCTTAAGACACACCAGACCAAGATGGATGTTATTGGTAACAACATCGCCAATGTTAACACAGTAGGATTCAAGTCAAGTTCAACAAACTTCTCAGACCAGTTCTATCAGACACTTTCAGGCGCAACAGGCGCTGATGATGCTACAAATTCCGCAGGTACCAATGCAAAGCAGATCGGTCTTGGCGCAAATGTCGCAGCCATTACAACAAATATTACAGATCAGGGTGGTACTTCCACTACAAACCGCGCTCTCGACGTAGCTATCTCGGGTTCAGCATTTTTGGTAGTTAAGAGCGGTGATTCCACATATTTTACAAAGTCAGGTGCTCTTAATGTGGATGCTGCAGGAAACCTTATGTGTACTACAAATGGCACACTTGTACAGGGCTGGCTTGCAGACTCCAAGACCGGTGAGGTTCAGAAGGATTCAGTCAAGGATCTTAAGGTCATGACTCCTGATAAGATGACAGCCGAGCCTACAGCTACGACAGATGTAACACTTTCAGGAAATGTGGATCCTGACGACAAGGATCTTACTCCTACAAAAGATACTAACGGCAACATTACAGGCGGCGCCGTTATGATATATTCTCTGTATGATAATCTCGGCAACCTCTATACTACGAAGATGGCTCTTACAAAGGATGAAGAACAGCCTAATCAGGAGACAGTCAATTATACACTTCGTATTACAGACGTACTTGATTCAGAAGGCAATTCAATATTTGTAAAGAAGACTACAGATCCGGATACAGGCAAGACAACATATGCTCAATCAGGCGCAACCATTACATTTGGCCATGATGGTACTGCCAAGGGTGTAGATGGTGATGTAAATGAGACTACCGGTGAATTTACACTTGATAACGGTCTTCAGGTACCTGTAAAGTTCAATTCCTCAACCGGTCAGTTTGCTAATGTGGATAATGACAGATCCAATTCAACATATAAGGGTAAGAGCGTTAACTTCTCTATAGTACAGCTCAATGATCAGCATACAGGCGCCAACTCTACATTCAAGCAATATGATCAGGCCAACGATAACGGCGGTATTGAGGTAAATCTCGAGAGCCTTACCCAGTATGCCAACGGCGGTACTTCTGCTCTTACATATCAGAAGGGTACTAAGGAAGGTAAGGGAGCGGGCAATACAAAGGGCTCCATGTCAGGTATAGCTATCGATGATGCAGGAAAGATCTTCGGAACATACACAAATGGCGATAAGAAACTTTTAGGTCAGATGGCTTTTGCTTCATTTGCTAATCCGTCGGGTCTTGAAGCAGTTGGTGATTCACTCTTTGCTGAGACAAAGAACTCGGGTGAATTCGATGGTGTCGGCGATGATATCAAGAACACAGGCGGAAAGCTTACGGTCGGAGCTCTTGAGATGTCAAACGTTGACCTTGCAAATGAGTTCACTCAGATGATCACTACGCAGAGAGGCTTCCAGGCTAACTCAAGGATCATAACAACATCTGATTCAATGCTTGAGGAGCTTGTAAATCTTAAGAGATGATAACTAAATTCTTTATTAAAATTAAGTAAATGAATGTATTCGTCAGGGAAAGGAGACATCTCCTTTCCCTGTTTTTTGGCTTTAGCTTACATTTGCTTTAATAAAACATAAAACAGACTTTTAAATTCGATCATTTCTTTAGTCTTTTCCTTTTTATCATTGTAATATTTTTTATTTTGCGTTAAAATAAAGCTTGTTGAATTCTGACATATGTTGAGGTGGAAGTATGATAAGCGTTACAAAGCTCAACGGTACAAGCATTACAGTCAATGCCTCTCTCATAGAGACGGTAGAAGAGATACCGGATACTGTTATTTCGCTTACTACAGGCAGGAAGATCGTTGTACGTGAGTCCCGTGATGATATAGTAAAGCTTGTCAGTGATTACAACCGCAATATATTTGGACGAAATCCACGCTAATAATCATTTATGAATGGGGAGAACAGAAAATGAAGAAAAACATTTTTACAGTTATCATAATGGCTCTTACTATGGTAAACGTTATCCTTACCGCAGTAATGTTCTTCGTTATGATGCCTACGTTCCAGAAGACCAATAATCTTATTACCCAGGTCGCATCTGTGCTTAATCTGGAACTCGATGAGAAGCGTAATTCAAGCTACAAGCTTCAGGATGTAAAAAATGTTGATAATCAGTTCGAAGCTACTCAGACTCTGAACCTTAAGCAAAGTGCGGATGGCAAGTCTCATTATGCCATGCTTGATGGATATACTCTCGCTCTTAACTCAAAGTCAGAGGATTATGAAGAGATGAATACCCTCATAACCAATAATCAGTCCAAGATAACAGATATAGTACGTTCTATTATCCAGTCATATTCAGTTGATGATATATCGGAGGATAAGATCAAGCAGGACGCAATTACCCAGATCAATAATTATCTGGGATCGACTGTAGTTGTTGACGTAGTATTGATGAACTTTATGTATTCATAAAACTTATCAGAACGGAGAGATATAATGGGTGACGTTTTATCCCAGAAAGAGATCGATAATCTCCTGAGTGCTCTTAACAATGGTGAGTTTACACCTGATGATGTTGCTGATGAGGATGAAAAGCAGGTCAAGGTCTATGACTTTGCAAGGCCTTCCAAGTTTTCCAAGGATCACTTAAGAACCTTAGAGATTATTTTTGAAAATTATGGAAGAATACTCTCTACGAATCTTCCGGCATATTTAAGAAAGACTGTACAGGTAGAGGTCATGAATGCCGAGGCAAATACGTATTCGGAATTTTCCAATGCGCTTTCCAATCCTGTACTCCTTGGTGTGGTCAACTTCAGCCCTCTTGAAGGAAATATTATTCTCGAGCTTGCGACCAATCTTGGCTTTGCCATAGTTGACAGGATGCTTGGAGGGGGAGGAGACCCCTTGGATAAGGCCCGTGATTTCACGGAGATCGAGCTTATCATTATAGAGAGGATCATGGAGGTATGTGTCAATCTGCTGGTATCTCCGTGGGAGAGTGTCGTAGCTATCAATCCAAGTCTGGAGAGAATAGAGACCAATTCGCAATTTGCGCAGTTTATATCACCAAGTGAGATGACTGCCATAGTTACAATGAATATCAAGATAGGTGATACAGAGGGACTCATGAATGTCTGCATTCCTTACTCTTCTGTAGAGCCGGTCATTGATAAGCTGAATACCAAATACTGGTATTCTTCTATGAAGGAGAAAGATACAGAGTCCTATACCGAGGCGATCGAGGGACTCATTGAAAAAGCCAGGATTCCTGTCAGGGCTGTGCTTGGACACAGTACGATATCCGTAAATGACTTTATGAATATCATGCCAGGAGATGTAATAAAACTTGATACCAAGGTCGATGATGAGCTTAACGTATACGTTGGAAATCTGCGTAAGTTCGAAGGACTGCCCGGAACCAATTCCAATTCATATGCAGTCAGAGTGACCCAGGTTATAAGGGAGGAAGAGTAACTTTATGGACGGTTTACTATCACAGGAAGAAATCGATGCACTTACAGCTGCAGCGAATTCGTCAGCCGGTGGCGACAAGGATAGCGCACCAGACTCAAAACAGCTTTCCAACGATGAAAAGGATGTCATAGGAGAGATCGCCAATATCTGCATGGGAACAGCAGCAACGACCCTGTCTACATTGCTCAATAATAAAGTAATGATCACGACGCCTACGGTTTCCATAGTAAACATTGATTCAATTTCCAGACAGTTTGATAAGCCGTGTGTATTCATTCATATATCTTATCAGAAGGGCATCAAGGGCAAGAATGTCCTTGTCCTGAAAGAGCACGATGTTAAGGTCATAACAGACCTTATGATGGGAGGAGACGGAACAAACACTGATGGTGAGCTTTCTGAGCTTCACTTAAGTGCTATTTCGGAAGCCATGAACCAGATGATGGGCTCTGCAGCGACATCGCTTTCATCCATGCTAGATCGTGCTATCGATATCACACCGCCGAAGGCGAGTCTGGTCGATCTTAATGAAGTTGTTGATGACAGTGATCTCAATGATTTCCTTAAGAATGACGTCGCTCAGGTAAACTTCAACATGAAGATCGGTGACCTGGTAGATTCTGATATCATGCAGCTCTACCCTATAGAGTTTGCTCAGGAACTCGTTGATAAATTTATGGGAAGCAATGGCAGTCCTGAACCGGCGCCTGCACCACAGAGCGCTCCGACACCACAGCCTGCGCCTCAGCCAGCGCCGGCACCGCAGCCGGCACCTGCACCCCAGCCTGTTCCGCAGCCTGCCCCTATGCCTCAGATGCAGATGGCAGCTCCGCCGGTACAGAATGTAAACGTAGCTCCTGTAGAATTTCAGCCATTCGGGACCGGTATCAGTCCTGCTCTCCAGCAGCAGAACATCGACCTCATCATGGACGTGCCTCTTGAAGTTACAGTAGAGCTGGGACGTGCAAGCAAGTCGATAAAGGAGATCCTTGATTTTGCTCCGGGTACCATCATAGAACTCAATAAACTTGCCGGTGAACCGGTGGATGTTCTTGTAAACGGCAAATATGTTGCAAGAGGAGAGGTCGTAGTAATAGAAGAGAACTTTGGTATCAGGATCACAGAGATCACAAAGGATAAACTGTAATATAAAGATCAGCATCATATATGCTTTTTAAAAAGCCTCGAAAGAGGCTTTTTTGAAGATAATAAAGATCTGTTCAGATATTAAATATCTATTTATATTCAGATAATAAAGATCTATTTATTAAGAAGCAGATCATAGCCGGGGGTTTTGATATGTTATTGTTATTAGCAGGAGATAATATGTCGACAGCATCCGGCTTATTGTCTTTACTGGGGCTTTTAGTCCTTATGGTGGCGATACTTTTTGCTGCCCACTATGTTACAAAATGGTACGCAGGAAGCGGACTTATCAGGTCGCACAGCAGGAATATGAAAGTCATAGAGACTTTGTCCTGTGGACCCGGACGAGACATTATGATCGTAAAGGTCGGGAACAGATATTATCTTCTCTCTGCCACAAAGGACAGGATAGAGTATCTGACAGAGGTCTCTTCTGATGATATTTTTCTTCCTGAGGATCCTAAAGCCTCCGAGGCAGGGAATATTACATTTAAAGAAGCCTTTATGAAGGAAGCGGGAAAGTATTTTCACAGATCTCATGACCATATGGATGATGACGATATGCATGACTTTAACGGGCATGATAACAATAAGCATAACTATAATGGGCATGATAATAAGCTTGAATATTATGGGCATGATGATAATATTCAGGATGATAATAAGCATGACGGCCATGATCAGGAATAATAACAGTTTCAGTGATGTATTAAATATATGATAAGGAAGAGGATACATGAGTTCCAGATTTAAAAGATATCTGTGCATATCTTTATTAATTTTTTCATTTGCATTTCTTTGCTGTTCAGCAAAGCCGCCTGTTATTTCCTATGCTGTCGGCAATAACAGCCGTATTACCGACAATGGCAATGATGTTACGGGTGATGGCGATTTCAATATTGCAAATGACCCTAATGATAATTTCAACCTTAATATCACATCGGACCTCGGATCTGTGAATCTTGAGGCAACTCTTAAGATACTTCTGCTCCTGACCATACTTGCCCTTGCGCCATCTATTCTCATAATGGTCACATCCTTCGTAAGGGTAGTGGTGGTACTGCATTTCTTAAGAACAGCCCTGGGTACCCAGACTACCCCTCCTAATCAGGTCATCATTGCTCTTGCATTATTCATAACATTTGCTGTAATGTCACCTGTATTCAATGAGATTAATACTACTGCAGTCCAGCCGTATGAAGCGGGGCAGCTGTCGCAGAAAGAAGCAATAGATGCCGGCGTAAAGCCGCTCAGGACTTTTATGCTTGCCCAGACCCGTGACAAGGATCTTAAAATGTTCATGGACATTAAGACAAAATCAATGCGTGATATGGGAAAAGAAGGCGGCGCGTCCTCAGATGCATTTGGCTCTTCTTCATCAGAGAATTCAACATCCTCCGATGGAACTTACAAATCTCTTGATGAGATCCCTATAACAACGATCATACCTGCCTTTATGATAAGTGAGCTGAGAACGGCATTTATCATAGGCTTTTTAATATATCTGCCGTTTATTGTCGTCGACATGGTAGTATCATCAACACTTATGTCAATGGGTATGATGATGCTTCCGCCTACAACTATTTCCCTGCCATTCAAGCTCCTTCTCTTTGTGCTTGCTGATGGCTGGAATCTTGTGATCGGTCAGCTGGTCAATTCTTTTAATTGAGTATAAAGGCCTTTATGCTGCTTTTGTATATTTTGATCAGTGATATAAAGTCCTGTTAAGATGGACAGAAAGGAAGTATATGAACGAAGCTACGATTGTTGCCATAGCCCGTGAAACAGTATGGGTGATCGTCAAAGTATCAGCGCCGGTGCTTCTGGTCTCACTGATAGTCGGTCTTTTGATAACCTTATTCCAGACCATAACCTCACTTCAGGAGCAGACATTGTCATTTCTTCCCAAGTTCATCGCAATTATGGTAATGCTTGTAATAACCGGCTCGTGGATGCTCAAGGAGCAGGTCGGCTTTTTCGAGAATCTGATGCTTGCAATACCTCAATATATTAACGTAAGATAGCGGAAACAGATTCTGCATGAGTTTTTTAAGTAAACTTCCTTAGTGAAGCATAAGTAATAAGCGAAGGACAGGATCATTTGAGATGAGTTTTACTGTGGAATATCTTGAATATATGCTGGTCATGCTCGTAAGGATAAGCATGATAGTAGCAGTCGTGCCTGTTTTTGGCAATATGAATGTGCCAAGGAATGTAAAGTTTGCAATATCCGTTTTTTTAACTATTATCACACTGAATATGTATGGTGTCCATACGCTTGAATATCAGGGAGTCTTAGGGTTCGGACTGCTCGTTGCCAAAGAGGCGATAACTGGGCTTCTGATAGGAATGGGAACTCAGTTTTGCATGTATATACTTACATTCGCCGGAAATATGCTCGACATGGAAATAGGCTTTGCCATGGCCATGGAGATGGATCCTGTATCGCAGGTACAGACAACTATTTCATCGACACTGCTTTCAGCTATATATACGCTTACATTCCTCGTGACAGATATGCATTACTATGTGATAAAGACATTGATAAGATCTTATGAGCTCATTCCTATAGGCGGGGCTCATATAACGGGGAGCATCTATAAGATATATGGTCAGTACATGCTTGATTATTTCCTGATAGGCTTCAGGCTCATACTTCCGATATTTGCATGTACTCTTCTTACCAATGTAGTCCTTGGTATCCTTGCCAAGGTAGCGCCTCAGATGAACATGTTTGTAATAGGTATGCAGATGAAGATATTCGTAGGTCTTTTCCTCTTTTATGTCATGATGGGAAGCCTTACCGGTCTTTCAGAGTTCCTGTTCAGTGAGATGCGTGATCTGACTGATCAGTTCATTACATTTATGTCAGGGGGATGAGCTTTAAGCTTCTTTGATCGATCAGCTTATGGAAAATCAGATTTGAAAGGTGGCAGATCCGTATACATGAATAATTCGATTCATAGCGATTATTATTTTATGCCTATGGATCTTCAGCTCTTCGCCAAGGAAGGTATGGGCGGTGAGAGGACTGAGCCTGCCACTCCCAAGAAGATAGAAGATGCCAAGAAAAAGGGTAATGTAGCCAAGAGTGTGGATGTGCCTTCGGCTGTATCCATACTTGTATTTTTCGTTCTGCTGAAGATACTGGTGGGAATTACCGGAAACGGCTTTATGGAAGAGTTCCATAAGGTCATAAATTCGATCAATAGCTTTATTCATGACGATTTTAACTATCAGAGAGCGGCAGACCTCATTAATGAAGGCATATTGGATGTGCTTAGGATCGCAGCTCCATATCTTCTCGTAATATATCTGGTGGTTTTGATATCTATGTTTATGCAGGTGCGTATAAACATAAGCTATGAGCCCCTTAAGCCTAAGCTCAATAAGATCAGCCCCCTGTCAGGATTCAAGAGGTTCTTCTCCCTGCAGAAGCTGATGGATGTTGCAAAGTCTACTCTTAAAGTCCTGATACTCGGCATAGTCATCTACAGCTATATTAAGGATAAGCTTGTTGAGATAGAGCACATATATGCCCTGACTATACCTGAAGCTCTTGCTTTCATCGGAGATATGATAGTAAGTGTCGGTTTAAGGATCGCTTTATGGTTCTGCGTCATAGCTGCGGCGGACTTTATATTCCAGAAATGGAAGTACAAGGAAGACCTCAAGATGTCAAAGCAGGAGATCAAGGAAGAGTACAAGAATACTGAAGGAGATCCTGTTATCAAGGGACAGCAGAGGCAGAGAATGCAGGAAGCTTCCCGAAGGCGTATGATGAATGCAGTGCCTGAGGCAGATGTGGTCATTACGAACCCTACCCACATAGCTGTTGCATTGAAGTATGACAGAGAAAGATCAGATGCCCCGATAGTTACCGCCAAGGGCGAGGATTACCTGGCTCAGAAGATAAAGGAAAAGGCCAGGGAATCAGGTGTGGAGATAGTTGAGAATAAGCCTGTTGCCCGTATGCTCTATCATAACGTGGAAATAGGCCGTGAGATACCGCCGGAGCTTTATAAGGCAGTAGCAGAGATCCTCGCTTATGTATATCAGGTCAAGGGAAAGATATGACCTTGCCCTTGAAGCTTTATTCAACTATAATTGTATGTTGAGAATATGTGGCTGTTATACCGCAGGGTATAAATTCAGCGGATGATGGTTTAATAAAAGAAAGAAGGTGAAAGGTATGAAACAGACAGACGTGTATATAGGTCTCTATATCATGATCCCTATTATGTTTCTCATCATACCTGTAAACCCTCATGTATTGGATATATTCATGATCTTTAATATATCCATCTCCATGATAATCCTCTTTACATCCATATTCTCCAGCGAAGCGCTTGACCTTTCTTCTTTTCCTACGATACTTCTTATAACTACCCTGTTCAGAATGTCCCTGAATGTCAGCTCTACGCGTAATATCCTCCTGCATGGCTATGCGGGAAATACAGTTCAGGCATTCGGCAATTTCGTAGGCGGCGGTAATCTTGTCGTAGGTATTATCATATTCATAATACTTATCATCATTCAGTTCATAGTCATCAATAAAGGTTCTGAGCGAGTTGCGGAAGTAACTGCACGTTTTACCCTCGATGCCATGCCCGGCAAACAGATGGCTATCGATGCCGATCTGAATACCGGCGCCATCACAGATGAACAGGCAAAGAAGAGACGTAAGAAGATCCAGGACGAATCAGCATTCTTCGGCAGCATGGATGGTGCTACGAAGTTCGTAAAAGGTGATGCTACCGCCGGTCTTATCATCACATTCATTAATATCATAGGCGGTTTCATTTCCGGTGTTGCCATGCAGAAAATGGCTGTTAATGATGCCATTCAGACATACACTATTCTGACTATCGGTGATGGCCTTGTATCACAGATCCCATCACTTCTCATATCTCTTTCAACCGGTATCATAGTCACAAAGGTATCAGCAGATGCTGACCTTGGTTCCGTGCTTGTAAAGCAGCTTTTCTCCATACCTAAGGTCCTTTACATAGTTGGTCTGATACTTGTATTCCTTGGCATATTCGTACCATATATCCATGCCATCTGCCTTCTTTATGGAGCTGTCTTCCTTATTACCGGAAGGGTGGTGGAAAGCAGACTGGAGAAGCAGAATGTCGAAGAGGAAACGGCTCCGGAGGAGGAGTCTGCCCAGGAGATCAGAAAGCCGGAGAATGTTGTATCCCTGCTTCAGGTAGATCCTATTGAGCTTGAGTTCGGCTATGGCATCATACCTCTTGCGGATGTCAATCAGGGCGGCGACCTTCTCGACAGAGTCGTTATGATAAGACGTCAGATAGTACTGGAGCTTGGCGTCATAGTTCCTATGATCAGACTCCGTGATAATATTCAGCTCAATCCCAATCAATATGTCATTAAGATCAAGGGCGTGCCTGTAGCTGAGGGTGAGATCCTTTTCGATCATTATATGGCTATGAATCCCGGCTATGTCGAGGAAGAAATTTCCGGTATACCAACATTTGAGCCGTCATTCCACCTCCCTGCCACATGGATAACAGAGAGCCAGAGAGAAAGAGCCGAGTCACTGGGTTATACAGTTGTCGATCCTCCATCTATCATTGCCACACATCTCACAGAGGTCATCAGGTCTCACCTCGATGAGCTTCTTACCCGTCAGGATGTTCAGAATCTTATCAATAATATACAGGAGACTAACCAGACGCTTATTTCCGAGCTGACTCCTAAGCTCTTAAGCGTCGGTGAGATACAGAAGGTACTGCAGAACCTGCTGCGCGAAGATATTTCCATAAGAGACCTTGTTACAATATTCGAGACATTGGCAGATAATGCCGTGAACACAAGAGATACAGACGTTCTTACCGAATATGTCCGCGCCGGGCTTAAAAGAGCTATTTCAAATAAATATTTTCCGGATAATGAGATGACAAGTGTTGTTACCCTGGACCCTAAGGTCGAGCAGGATATCATGGGTTCTGTTAAGCAGACAGATACCGGTGCATATGTAAATCTCGATCCGGAGGAGACCAAGAATATATTTGCGTCTCTTAAAGAAGAGATGCAGAAACTTGAGGACCTGGGCAAGAACCCTATCATCATTACGTCTCCTATAGTAAGAATGTATTTTAAGAAAATGACTCTGGATCAGTTCAGGGACCTGATCGTCATATCCTACAATGAGATAGAATCAGATGTAGAGCTTCAAAGTGTGGGAATGGTTACTGCATAAGTCCTGTAAGGGTTTACGATTATTTCCGGAAATTACAGATAGAGAAGGTGGAAAGAGATGGTTATAAAGAAATATAGCGCGTCGACAGAGGAGGATGCGCTGAAGCTTGCCAGGGATGATCTTGGCGCTCAGGCAGTAGTTATGAAGGTCGATCAGGTCAGGAAAAAGGGTTTTTTACGCTTCTTCAGCAAGCCTTACGTAGTCCTTACCGCAGCAATAGACGAGAATACAGATCCCGAAGAGGAGAAAAAGGAAGAAGGCTTCAGAGCCATCCAGGAGGCAATCGAAAAGCAGACTGAAGTCCCTCCTGCACCGGATTCAAAGGCACAGCAGCAGATAGACAAGGTCAGGATGCTTAAGGCCAGGGGAGATATAATATTTGATGATGACGATGAGAAAGTAAAGGATCCGGGAGCTTCAGCAAATAATTCTGAAAACAGCGATACATTCATAAGTTCCGGGAAGGATCCTGAAAATGGCATACCACAGGCCGTTTCACAGGGATCAGTGCAGGGTACTCAGGACTTTGGCTCTGACAGGGAAAAGGCATATGAGAAGAAGTTCCATGATCTGAATGATCTTATACAGCAGAATGCCGCATTTAATGTCGAAGAAGAGTCGAAAAATCTTAAGAAGCGTATTAAAGAAGCTTCACAGAATGGCAATGCTTCTGATGAAGAAAAGCTCTTCCGCGGATATATAGAGCTTATACATGGGAAACTCATTGAGAATGAAGTTACTGAGGAAAATGCCGATCAGATAATCAGCAGTGTAAGGGGAGAAAAGGATGATCCGACAGCACATCTGGACGTCCTGCTTTCAAGCTGCTATCAGAAGATAGTTCTTATGCTGGGTACACCTCATGTTATATCCGGTGAGAATATCAGAAAATATATATTCTTTATAGGTCCTACAGGTGTCGGAAAGACAACGACGATAGCAAAGCTTGCTTCTACACTTAAGCTTACAGAGAAGAAGAAGGTGGCTTTAGTTACCGCGGATACATACAGGATAGCTGCTGTTGAACAGCTCCGCACATATGCAAATATCTTAAGTATCCCTTTATTTGTTATTTATAATACTGAGGATCTGAATGGCATTAAGGATGATCTGAAGGAATATGACGTTGTCCTTATAGATACCGCCGGAAGGTCCAATAAGAATGAAAAGCAGATGGCAGATATAAAGGATCTTCTTTCTAAGATCCCTGATGAAGAAAAGGATGTATTCCTTCTTATGAGCGCGTCTACAAAGTATAAGGATCTGCTTAAGATAGCGGCTGATT
Organism: Lachnospiraceae bacterium; assembly: GCA_036343175.1. Classification (GTDB taxonomy): domain Bacteria; phylum Bacillota; class Clostridia; order Lachnospirales; family Lachnospiraceae; genus JAEEJA01. The sequence goes on along the minus strand of JAZASR010000002.1, from coordinate 77,011 downwards.
ATGCAAAAATAACCGACTACAGCATCATTTTTACAAAACTGGATGAGACCGACCAATATGGCAATATCCTGAATGTTAAGCTGGCTTGCGGCAAGGCTCTTTCTTATCTTACATTTGGCCAGAACGTTCCGGATGATATATCTAAGACTGATGATCAGATGATCGCCAAGTCTTTGCTTGGAGGTGGCGCATGATGGATCAGGCTGAAAATTTAAGAAGCATGGTTCAGGGGCAGAAGTCTCCCGTATCATCTGCAAGAGTCCTTACAGTAACAAGCGGCAAGGGCGGAGTGGGAAAGTCCAGCCTTTCCGTAAACATGGCTATTGCACTTGCAAGGTTGGGTAAGAGGGTCCTGATACTCGATGCTGACTTTGGACTTGCAAATATTGAAGTAATGCTTGGTATAAGACCCAAGCATAATCTGGCGGATATGATGTTTCGCGGCATGAGTCTTTCCGATATCATATCAGAAGGACCGGAAGGGGTCGGCTTTATATCATGCGGTTCTGGACTCCGTGAGATGATAAATCTGTCTGATGAACAGGTGACAAATGTTTTTGCTCACCTCTCTGAGCTTGACAGCCTTGCTGATGTTATTATCATTGATACAGGAGCAGGCATATCAAAGTCTGTTACGGACCTTGTATCTGCCAGTCCCGACGTTCTTCTTGTGACTACTCCCGAGCCTACATCTATTACAGATGCTTATGCGCTTCTAAAGACTCTTAACAGGGCGCCTTCATTTGATAAGGAGAAGACCCGGGTAAATATTATCACTAATAAGGTAAAGGACCAGGAAGCAGGCAGGGATCTTTATGACCGCTTCAGAGTGATAGTCGGCAATTTTTTAAATATAGATCTGAAATATCTTGGATATCTTCCTGATGATAAGACGATAGAGCGTACGGTGATCAGTCAGAAGCCTGTGACTATAAGCTATCCTGACTCATCCTCATCAAGACTCATATCGGATATGGCAGCAAGGTGGCTGTCCGGTTCAGAACTTTCAGAGAATGAGCGCAAGTCAGTAAGAGATATTTTTATAAGAATGTTCAGGCAGAAGAATAAATAAAGACGTTTCCTTTAAAAGCCGGCTGCTTGAAGTCAGCTTAACACAGAAAATATGGAGAATTATTATAGAAGGGACATATGTCTATGGGGAAAATACTTGATAAGGGGACAGGTGTCGAACTCTACAGGATCGAACCTGATGAGTCTCTGACATATTATGGCCGTTACGTGATCAGGGATTCTTCAGTCGATGACAGCGGTGAAACTGATGTAACTCTTGAACGCGATAATTCTCTTCAGCAGCCTGAGATCATTGAAGCATCCGCGGGATCAGATCTTAATGTCAGCTCTGATACTTCGTATGAGATGGATATTTTTCATGACGGCATCACATATCGCTGTATCGTCATGGAACTCATGGAGATAATGCCGGGTTTTGCCGTATTCAGAGTTGAGACTCCTTTTTCATCCGCATTGAGGCGAAGCCATGAACGCCATTCATGCATGATCACGGCTTTCGCTTCCTTTATCAATGACGACCACAATAAAGAGGACCATGGTCCTGAAGAAAAATATTATTATGACGACGAAGATGAAAAAGTCGATACTCTGAAAGTTTCAAGATATTTTTCAAACCGTTCTGAAGATGATGGCATAACAAATATTATGATCATAAATATCGGCGCAGGCGGATGTAAGATACTTACAGAAGAGCCTATGACAATAAACACCATGATAAAGATAAGTCCTGATTTGTCTGATGGTGAGAAGAGGGGGATCATGACCGGTCGTGTCATAAGGACCAGGGAGTCTATTAATTATCCGGGCAAATACGAATCAAACATAAGCTATGTGACTATCAGTGAGAAGCTTAAGGAGGTCATTATAAAGATGGTATTTATGTATGAGCGTGATGACATGAAGGAGAGGCTGTAATGACCTGATCTGCTCTTAAGCCCATGATGCTTTATACAAAAACTGCCCCTTATGGAAAATAATAACAGCCCCTGAAAAAAATTTCACTATTACGAAAAAATGATCAGAATATTTTCGCAGTCATTATATATATCAAGCCAGTATTTAAAGCCTTTTTGAGAACTTTCTCAAGGGCTTTTTTTTGTGGAGATCTGACAGTCCTGTCAGGTAGAGGACCGGGGTCTTTTTGGCAATAATGACGAATGAAATGATAAGTCAATTGTAAATATTGTACAAACTCAGATCTGCTTTTTTGTCGGAAATTCACAAAAAGGCGGATTTTTTTTTATTCATTCAGGATGCTATAGTCCATACAACATGAATGAGATCAAAGCAGGAAGCAACATAAAGCATGGTCAGACCATTTATGTACATTTTTGCTTTATTGAAGGAGGTGTTTGAAACGCAGCATGTGATCCTTTTTCAATTCGGACTTATGGCAGCATATTCAGATATGTATGAGGAGAAGATCACAAACAGAATGATAATAGCTTTTCTCCCGGTGCTGCTTCCATTGAGCATTTTCGAAGCTCCGTCAGCAAAAGAGATCGGATCGAGAGTTTTTCTGTCTTTCATGATCTTCCTGGCTGGTAATGTATTATTCGTCATTCATGCATGCGGGGCCGGGGATATAAAGTTTATGATGGCTGTTGCCCTGTCAATGCCCGTGGAATATACATCAGGCTTTATACTTGTATCTTTATGCACATTTCTTTCAGCAGGGATCATTATCATTGGTCTCAGGGCGGTTAATGCTTTGAGGGAAGAATCCGGGCATGATGGGAGGGAGAAAAGTATTCCTGTAATAACGGAGACTGACAGAAGAACAGCTTCAGGCAGCTGTCATGGAACCAGACTTCCCATGGGACCCTTCTTCCTGCTTGGAATCATGGAAAATTCTATCTGCTGCCAATGGTTTGGATCAATGGGGCAGCTTATAAATATTACGTGAACATGAAAGTCTGATTTATGCAGGAAAGGAGGCGGTCAGCACGGATATTACATTAGGGCTTCTCCTTAATGGGGAGATATTAAAGGGATATGCAAGGTGGCTTTCTCTTCCGGGAAGATGCCGGTTCACAATAAGGATATTTACTGATGCTAAAGCAGCCTTCACAAGTCTCGAAAAAGAGGAGATAGATCTTATTACAGCCGAAGAGGGACATGAAACAGATGAATTCTCAGGCAAACCGGGAAATGCCGGGGTCCTGCTTCTGTCAGCAGACAAAAATCTTTCCGGGAAGGGAAAAGCTGCAGAAAGAGGCGATAATGGCATTTTCAGAGTTTATAAATACAGTCCTGCCGATCAGCTCCTTAATGTGACAGAAGACATATTGGCGGAAAGTCATAAGGACTATTTTGAGGAAATGAAGGGACCCCCTGATAAAGAAAGAATCATCACTTATCTGTACTGCGGAGGCATGAAGGAAGATACTGAGCTGATAAAGAGGACTGTCATGTCTTTAAGCTTCCCTCTGATCATAGAGTTTGATATCAGATCTGAAATTACAGAAAAGCTGGATGACAATTATAGACATGATAAAAATCCATTTGAGGGCATGCAGAAGAAAAAAGAGGAAAGCAAAGATCCCTTGGATATGAGTGAGCTTATGTACTTTGTAAAGATAAAAAAGAAGAACCTTTCATTGAAGGTGTCATCCGCTGTGGAAATGCATGGGAAGTATGGGATCATACATGGATTCAGGGACTACAGGGATATGTTTGGTCTTGATCCTGAAAATATCGATCATCTGCTGGCAGTTCTGAATGAGACCCGCGGCTTTGAGAATTTCTTTTTCCTGGCAAGCAGCCTTGATGCGGCTTCTTTAAGACTCATATCGTGTTCCGGACATCTGATATTTGGATCAGATCCGGAATACACGGACAGGATCAGGAGAATAAAAAAGATGTTATAAGATATGGCCCGTTATCAGTATCTTTATGACCGGGCAGCGTGTACAGGAAGGACCGGAAGATATGCAGGACAGACCGGAAGATAAGCAGGTTATCCATAAGGAGGATAAGGATGATTTTGATAATTTACGAAAAAGAGTCCTTGAGAGGATCACATCTGAAAGAGACATAAGTGATGATAAGGTTCTGACACTTATTGAAAAAGAGGCCTTTGATTATCAGAGCCAGAGCTATATGGATTATGACGAAAGGTCAGAGCTTATAAGGAGGATATTCAATTCCATCAGAAAGCTGGATGTGCTGCAGGAGCTTCTGGAGGACAGGGAAATAACCGAGATCATGATCAACGGCTATGACAGGATATTTATAGAAAAGCATGGGGAGATCATTTTCACAGGGAAAAGATTTTCAAGTCCCGAAAAACTGTACGACTGTATACAGACTATAGTCTCTTATGTCAACAGGATAGTCAATGAGAGCAGTCCCATAGTTGATCTGAGGCTTAAGGATGGTTCCCGTGTAAATGTTGTTCTCCCTCCGGTTTCTTTAGATGGGCCCACAGTAACTATCAGGAAATTTCCTGATAAGCCCCTTACCATGGATAAGCTTTTAGAGATCGGATCTCTTACCCCTGAGGCCTGTACATTCTTACAAAAACTGGTAAGGGCGAAGTATACGATCATGATAAGCGGAGGCACGGGCTCCGGAAAGACAACATTCTTAAATGCCCTTGCAGGGTTTATTCCATCTGACGAAAGGGTCATAACCATAGAAGACTCAGCAGAGCTGCAGATAAGAAATATCCCGAATCTGGTAAGGCTTGAGACAAGGAATAAAAATCTTGAAGGGAAGAATGAAGTAACTATGAGGGATCTTATGAAGTCAGCTCTCAGGATGAGACCTGACCGGATCATTGTAGGAGAGGTCAGGGACGCGGCAGTGATCGAAATGCTTACCGCAATGTCTACCGGACATGAAGGTTCCTTATCCACAGGCCATGCCAATAGTCCCGGAGACATGATGAGGAGGATAGAGACCATGTATCTTACAGGCTTAAAAATACCGGTGGATGCTATCAGGAATATCATAGTTTCATCTATTGACATCGTGGTCCAGCTGGGCAGGCTCAGGGATCACAGCAGGAGAGTCCTTTCGATATCGGAAGTAAGAGGAATAAGGGATGGCGAAATAGAGCTTAAAGATCTGTTCGAATTCCGCGAGGAGACCGGTTACAGTAATGGAAGAGTTAACGGAAGTCTTAAAAGGACGGGTGAAATGCTGAAAAATACAAAGAAACTTCAGATGGCCGGTATAAGTCTTTAGGCCTTATCAGAAAGGAAAAAAGCTTATGAAAAGGAAAATGCTTTCAATGGCCTTCTTTAAAGGGATCCTTATATTTGGAACCGTGTTTTATTTATTTTATGAAAGTCCGATAATGGTCATTCCTTTGAGTATGATCTGCGCCATGATAAATATTAAGTTCGAAAAAAAGAAGAGGACGGCATCAGAAAAGGACAGACTGACATATGAATTTGAAGATGCATTATCTTCAATAGTGTCCGCCCTCTCCGCCGGTTATTCTCTCGAAAACAGCTTCAGGGAGGCCGGAAAGGAGCTGGAGCTTATTTATGGAAAAAGATCCGCATTAAAGCCATATATTGACAGGGTCGTTAAGAATACTTCGCTTAATATCCCGCCTGAGGAGACATTTGCCGGAATCGCAGCCGAGCTGGATATTGAAGAAATAAATTCATTTTCAGAAATATTGAATATTGTAAGAGTGTCAGGAGGAAATCTTATCGGGATCACCAGGAAAACTGTTGAGAAGCTTTCTCAGAGAATAGAAGTGCTGAAAGAGATAAATACGATCATAGCCGCAAAACGTATGGAGATGAAGATCATGAATGTGATCCCGCTTTTTATGATCGCATATCTGAAGCTGTGTTCACCCGGTTTTCTGGATGTTATGTATACGACTGTTAAAGGAAGACTGATAATGACCGCTATGCTCTGCCTGTACATATGCGCATATGCAATGAGCACTAAGATAACTGATATTCAGGTATAAAAAAAGCACCAGGATCACTGATATTTTACGAAAGGAAAATTAAAAAAATGGCAGCGGACATCATATTGTTTATCGTGTTCATGATAATAATATTCATGATCATCTACCTGAAAAGGAGGGCTCCTCCCGAAAAGATCCCGGATGATATTCATCCGGTCGTGGCATGGATCTATCCTGCAGGAGCGTTTCTATATAAATATACAGAAAAGTTCATTGGCAGAATGGATCTTAAGGCACTTATCAATGTATTGAAAAAGCTGAATGCAGGAGATGGCGCTGAAGAATTAAAATCAAAATTTTTTTCGTTAATTTATGCATCCTTATTAGGTATCATCCTTGCCTTTACAGTTTTATATGTCGGAGCAGATCTGAGCGATAAAGTTTCTCAAAGAGCAGGTCTTATAAAAAGCCTCGAAAAGCAGGAACCGGGAGGCGGGAAAAGACAGGTAAAGCTTAATAGAAATGCAGAAGGCGGGTCTGAGGATATAGTTGTTACGGTCCCTGAACGGACATATTCTGACAGGGAAAAGAAAGAATTCCTTGATCAGGCGGAAGCGTACATCACCCGGCGTTTCAAAGGAAGCAATAAAAGTCTTGACCATGTGACCATGCCCTTATATATGCCGGGCAGGATAAAAGGATCCCCTGTGAGAATAAACTGGGAATATCCCGAGGATTATATCTCAGCTGACGGTACTCTCCATAATATTTTTGAAGAGGACCATGTTGAGTGTGAAGTAAGAGCTGTTTTGAAAATCAAAGATATGGAGAAGATGCTCAGCTTTCCATTGACTATAGACAGGAAAAAACTTACCGGGAAACAGCTGTTTCTTTATGAATGGGATAAAGCATTGAAGAAGGAAAAAGAAGAGCATTCATCCAGTAAAACATTATCTTTGCCGTCAAGCGCAGCGGGGGTAACGGTCTCTTACTCAGAGCCTGAGAAAGAGACAGGCAATGATGTAATTCATTTCTTCATGCTTGCCGCTCTTTTGGTACCGGCACTTATAACCGCCGAAGTTTTCAAAGCTGCAGGGGCGAGAGATGAAGAGATGAAACTTTCATTCTCAGATATGGCTGACCGCTTTGTACTTCTCTTAAATGCGGGACTTTCTGTGAAGAGCGTCTGGTTCAGACTTGCAGATGAATATCAGCAAAAAAGAGCTAAAGGTCTAATCAGAAAAAAATATCTGTATGAAGAGATGATGACAACCCGCGATCACCTGAAAAATGGCATGAGTGAAAGTGAGGCTTTTGAAGATTTTGGCAGGAGATGCTCTCTTGTAAATTATATGAAGTTCTCATCCCTCCTTGTACAGAATCAGAAAAAGGGTAATGAAAGCCTTCTTGCAGCTCTGGAAGGTCTGGCGGAGGATTCTTTAAAAAACAGAAGAGATCTAGCAAAGGAGGCAGGAGAAAAAGCCGGAACAAGGATGCTTATACCCATGATACTCATGCTTGTGGTAGTAATAGTTATCATAATGACTGCTGCATTCAGTTCATTTTGATCTAAGAAAAAGCAGAAAGGAGAAAATTATATGATAAAGGAATTCTGGAATGATGAAAGCGGTATAGGTGTAGTGGAGATAATACTTATACTGGTCGTTCTGGTGGCGTTGATCGTCATATTTAAGGACAAAATAACCCAGATCGTGCAGGACGCATTTGGTTCAATCTCTGATGGATCTGATGATATCAACGGCGGAATAAAGATCGATGATTAGAAAGAATAAGGAAAAGGCCAGTATTACCGTATTTTTAAGTCTTTTTACCTGTGTCATGCTTTTTTTCATCTTTGCGATGATAGACATGACCAGGTATACTGCCGGCTCATCATATGTAAAAACATCTGCCGACAATGCTGCCATGAGTCTGTTTGGGGATTATGACAGAGAGCTTTTTTCAGATTATCACCTGTTGATGTATGGAGGCTATGACGGCATTGATCAGACTGACGTCATGCTGTCATTAAAAAGCCTGATGACAGATAATTTCAGAAGCTTTTATCCTGATGAAGGAAGTAAATTCACATTCATGGAAAATATGGCAGGAAGGTTTCCGGTACCGCAGCCATTGCCCTCCGGATTTGATATAGAGGCCATCGAATGCAGGAGTCTGAATGATCCTGAGATACTAAGCCGCCAAATATCGGAATTTATCAAAAACAGCGGGATAAGCGCTGTCACGGGTATAGATGGGCTGAATGGACTTACAGATCTGAAGCATGAGGATAATGTCATAAGTTCAAGCAATGATATCCAGTCCCGTACTTATAAAGAAGAGGAAGAAAAGAAAAAGGAGGCAGAAAAAAACGGCGAAAGTCTGCAGGAGGATAAGACGCGGCATAGTCTGCCATCTGAGAAGAATCCTCTGCATCTCTTGGTCAGGATGGCAAAGTCAGGTCTGCTTTCATTTGTGATCGATACGTCTGAGGTAAGCACCGATGATATGCAGCTTTCTGAAGTGGAAGTTAAAGATACATATCAGGAAGCCCCCGGGTACAGCGAAAACGGATTTGGAGATATCAAAGAAAATGATAAAGATGCTCTTAAGGTAACAAAAGGACTTTTTGGGAATAACAGAGGCTTTGATCTTACTGATATAGGTGAGAGTCCGGAGAAGCTTGAATTTGCGGTCTGGGCTGAACAGGTATTCGATTCGTACATTAATGGCCGGGATAAGTATGAGCTTGAGTATATAGCTTCAGGAAGAATGAATAAAGCTGATGCCCTTTATTTCTGTCTGAACAGGCTTTTGATTATCCGCACTCTTGAGTGTTTCGCAGTTATCTCAAAGGATCCTGCAATTAAGGCCCAGAGCCTTCGTGATGCCGGACTCATAGCAGGCGCCCTTGCTTCTCCTGAATTTACAGACGCGCTCAGTATAACCATACTTTCTGTCATGAGTCTGGAAGAAGCGATGATAGATATAAGCGCCCTTCTTCAGGAGAGAAAGATCCCGCTTATAAAGAAGATCACAGACGTAAAGCTTAAGTACGGAGAGATAATGCTTGCCAGCCGTGAATTTTTCGCTGAAAAAGCAAGTGAATGGCCATTGTCTCACAGACCGGATAAGAGCGATAAGCCTTCATATGAATCATTTAAAATGCTGAGTTCCGGGCAGATAGATTATATAAGCGCTCTTGACCTGCTGGTAATCCCGGTCTCGAAAGAGAACCGGACGAAGAGATCATGCATGCTCATTCAAAAAAACATACGTGATAAATATAACGATAATTTCACTATAGACAACGGAGCATCAGCCATCTCTGCCAGAGTCACTTATACTATGGATCCTGTACTTCTGCCGTCATCTGCAGTCTTTAAAGCCTTCAAAGAAAGGTCGTTTTATACAGGATTTTCATATTGACTTTTCTTCTTATAATGCCTGCGTATTGTGCCTAATTCTAAATCCATAATTGATAAGCCCTCCCCGGTATAAGATATGAGTTTTTTGCAGTTTGTTTTATACGCAGGCGTTTTAAGAAGAAAAGTCTTATTCCGCATTAATATATTATTCTCATCAAAAGCGTCTGATAGACCTCCCCGGTTTTAAGAAGAAAAGTCTTATTTCACGTTAATAAAAGAAAGGCAGAAATATAATGCAGAGATCATTAAGAGCTTCGCTTACAGTTGAGGCAGCATTGACACTACCTTTATTTTTCTTGCTTATGCTTTCGCTTATTTCGATAATCACAGGAATAGAAAAGACCAGCAATATGCAGGGAGAGCTTTATAAGGCAGCCTCATCATACGCTGCTGCGGGCGGAGAATTCAAGGACCCCCGTGTCAGATTTGATGAAGAGAATGGCTTTGTATATAAGACATATGTGCTTCATCCTCCAGGGGTCAAGGGTCTGTCATTAAAGACATACAGTGAACTTTCAATATCAGATTATAAAGGTCATACCATAGTTCCAGGCGAAGGCGGGGATTCATGTGATGAATGGGTATATATTACTGCACATCCCTCTGTATATCATACCAGCCGGGAGTGTACATATCTTAAGCCGCATATCAGTCAGGTATTTGTGGGAGAATTAATGCAAAAGCGCAATGCGTCGGGAGGCAGATATTATCCCTGTAAATATTGCTGCCGCAATATGAACTCACTTCCTGAAGGTACAGTATATCTTACACGTTATGGAACAGCATACCACATTGATAAAAACTGTCCCGACATATGGCATGACATAAGAAGGGTAAAGAAGAGTGAAGCAGGAAGCTTAAAGGAATGCAGCAAATGTTCGGGTGAGTTTGATATTAAAGAACACGGGAAATAAAATATGATAAATAAAACATGGTAAATAAAACATGGTAAATAAAACATGGTAAATAAAATATGGTAAATAAAATATGGTAAATAAAACATGGTAATTAATATATTGATCTTTGAAAAACTGCTCTGTATGCCTCTTATGATATTTCTATCTATCTGTGATATACGTGAGAAAAGGATACCTGCACCTATATGCATTACTACGGGATTAACGGGGCTTTTGATCAATGCCTCATCAATTGTCAGGGGTGAAGCGGATATTTTGGGAGTATTAGTTATATCCCTTATTCTTTTCATATTTTCCTGTGCTTCAAACCAGAGCATCGGTAAAGGGGATATTCTGGTGCTTACTGTGATAGGGATAGCGGCAGGTCTCACCGCCCTGATCTTTACTATGACGATAGGGATCCTGTTATTTTCCTGTTTTTCACTTGGGGGTCTGATAACAAAAAAGATATCCTTACATTCACAGATACCGGCAGTACCATTTTTTACCCTTGCATGGGCTGCCTGGGAACTGCTTAAGGGGGCGTAATTTATGAAGCTTATTCGATACAGAAAGATCATGTATTTAAATGCATCTATGACAGTTGAAGCCTGTCTGCTCATGCCCATAGTCCTGGGAGTTGTATTCTCGCTTATTATCGCTGCTCTTGTATTCCACGATGCTGCGCTCGTGAACTCATATGTCCGCGAGATGGCTATAGACATGCATATACAGGGCATGCTGGATAACAGTATGGTTGAAGAAGAAAAGCAGTATGAGATCAGCAGACAGAAGATCCTCATGAAAAAAACATTTATATTTATGGAACCGGAGATGACCTCGGACAATAATAAATTATTCATCAAAAGCAGGGTATCTGCAGGAAAAAGCATTACCGATCCATTAGCCGGTATGTTTCTTAATAAGAAAATATCTGCGGATTCTTCATTTGTGCTTGCTGATCTGAGTCCATCATTTCTGGCAGGCATTAACCAGGATAAAGTGAAAAAGGAGGTGCTATCCATCGACAAGGAGCGCGGGAACTTAAGAGGCATTAACCAGAATAAAGTGAAAAAGGAGGCGCACTATGAATGATAAAAAGACGGATGAACTTTATCTCAGCAGCACCAATATAGATGACATGTTAAGATCAGCTGATCATGAGATCAGTATCAGATTAAAGGAAGGCACAGAAAATCATGGTGATGTCCTGATGCTTATCAATAATGATATTGCCGGCATCCTCCCTGCAAGATTTCTTTATATCGATGAAGATATATATCTGCTTTACGACAGAGCCGGATTTGAGAGCCTCAGCTCAGTGATTATATCAGGAAGAGAAGAGGAGAAAACGATTCCTGATATTATAAAGAGTGTACTTGAGACATATAAATGTGCGGAAAATTATTTTCTGGATCCCGATAATTTCATAATATCACCGGATTATATCTTCTGGAATTCCAGGAAGCATGAAGCCGGCCTGATATATTACCCTGAATCAGCTCAGCATGATGATAGGTGTCCCGGTCAGGGACTTAAAGATTTTATGGAACTGTTATTGGAAAATGTTTCTGCATCTGACAGAAAACTGCAGATCTTCATGAATGACATTTATAATAAGATAGCCAATTCGATCCATGATGGTCTGAGACCTGATATTGATGATATTCTTAAAATTACGGATATGTTCGGATGTGATACAGATAAGGACGCGGCAGTTAAAGGTGCCGATACTTTCTCTGCCGGAAGGTATCCTTATCCGGGAGATGACAGATCATTGCCCTACAATGAGACAGAGAAGACAGGAGGAAGCAGATCGGCGGAAAAGAATTCTGACCATGATAAGTTCTTTTTAAAGTCTGTTAATATGTTTATGTCCCCCGATATAGAGATCACTGATGAAGAAAAGACCATAATAGGGAGGTCAGCGGCATGCATCCACAGCAGGATACCGAATGTAAATGTCAGCCGGAGACATGCTGTGATACATAGAAGTGCCGCTGGCTTTTTTATAACCGATGAAGGGTCACTTAATGGTACATACGTAAATGAAAAAAGGATCCTCTCAGGTAAGGCCAGAAAACTTAAGACGGGTGACAGAGTGCGTTTTTCAAATGTAAGCTTCACATTTGAAAATGTACCTGCGGCTTGACAAAGGCAGGGCCATTTGCTAGCATACTAAAGTATTTGCAGATATTTTACCATACCATTTTGAGATCGCGGCTGTCCATTATCCTTATGTTTAAGGGGTATCAGCGGAAATGCGGTCTGATGGCCTGCTCGAGCTTAACCATTATCCGTATGTTTGAGTGGTTAAGATGCAATGATCTTTATGGTTGAGTTCCTGTGGATGCAATACAGCAATATGTTCAAGAGAAGAGGATAAATCGATGACACTTTATGATGAATTGGCAGCAAGAGGCCTTATTGCACAGGTTACTGATGAGGACAAGATAAAAGACCTTATTAATAACGGAGAGGCAACATTCTATATAGGCTTCGATCCTACTGCTGACAGCTTGCATGTCGGCCATTTCATGGCATTATGTCTTATGAAGAGAATGCAAATGGCAGGTAATAAGCCAATTGCCCTTCTTGGCGGCGGAACAGGTATGATCGGCGATCCGAGCGGCAGAACTGATATGCGCAAGATGCTCACAAAGGAGGATATCGATCACAATATAAACTGCTTTAAGAAGCAGATGTCAAGATTTATTGATTTTTCTGACAACAAGGCAAGACTTGTTAATAATGCCGACTGGCTTCTTGATCTCAATTTCCTTGATTTCATGAGGGAAATAGGAACCTGTTTTTCAGTTAATGACATGCTTCGTGCAAGAGCATATGTCAATCGTATGGAGCGCGGACTTACATTCTTTGAGTTCAGCTACATGCTCATGCAGGGCTATGATTTCTATAAGCTTTATACTGATTACGGCTGCAACATGGAGTTTGGCGGTGATGACCAATGGTCCAATATGCTTGCAGGTACCGAGCTCATCCGTAAGAAGCTGGGCAAAGATGCATATGCCATGACTATTAACCTTCTCTTAAACTCAGAGGGCAAGAAAATGGGCAAGACTGCTAACGGTGCTGTATGGCTGGATGCAGAGAAGACATCCCCATTTGAATTCTATCAATATTGGAGAAACATCGGTGATTCTGATGTCATCAAGTGCTTAAAAATGCTTACGTTCCTTCCTCTTGAGCAGATAGATGAGATGAGCCGTTATAAGGATGAAAAGCTCAATGATGCCAAGGATGTACTTGCATATGAACTTACTTCCCTTGTTCATGGAAGTGAAGAGGCGGAGCGCGCACGTGAGTCTTCAAAGGCACTTTTCTCCGGTGACGGCGACCTTTCGAATATTCCTGAAGTTATCATCACTCCTGATGATATGACTGACGGCTCCATCGGTATTCTTTCAGCTCTTGTAAAAGCCGGACTTGCCAGTTCCAATGGCGACGCCAGACGTAATCTCACCCAGGGCGGTGTAAGCGCCAACGGTGATAAGATCACAGATCCAAAGGCTTCATTCTCTGTGGATGACTTAAAGGGTGATGGTATTATCCTTAAGCGCGGCAAGAAGAAGTACGTCCGCATAAAAGTGAACTCATAAAAGTGAACTCATAAAAGTAAACTGATGAAATATTATATTTGACAGTTTTATATATGGTATATATGGCAATAAAAAAGGCCTCCTTTGCGGAGGTCTTTTTATGTCTTTAATATATATGTTTCACTAAACAGAAAAGAATATCTGAACTGCCTTAAATGACCGGAAAAGTATACTTTCCTGCTTGAGATCACATGACCAGGATGTACTTATTTGCCTGAGATAAAAGGAAAAGTATCACGATATATGTTCCATCACAGCCCTGCTTACTACGTCGCATACACGCGGATCAAAGGCTTCAGGAAGGATATTTTCTTCAGAAAGCTCAGGATCCGGGATCAGTCCCGCTATGGCTTCTGCAGCTGCGAGTTTCATCTCTTCAGTGATCTGCCTTGCGTGGCCCAAAAGTGCTCCTTTGAATATGCCGGGGAAGACGATTACGTTATTTACCTGATTAGGAAAGTCTGAACGGCCGGTACCGACTATGCGGGCACCTGCTTCTCTTGCTTTGTCAGGCATGATCTCAGGGGTAGGATTTGCCATGGCAAATATGATGGCATCATGATTCATGCTGCGGACCATATCCTGAGATACTATGCCGGGCGCTGAGACGCCTACGAATATATCTGCTCCCTTAAGGGCATCTGCAAGAGTACCCTTTTTATTTTCGAGGTTTGTAACAGTCGTCATATGTTTCTGCATGTAGTTCATGCCATCGGAATCCTTTCCAAGGATCCCTGATCTGTCACAGAGTGTAAGGTGCCTGAAACCATACCTTAATAGAAGTTTTGAGATGGCGATGCCGGCTGAACCTGCACCATTAACCACTACCCGACAGTCTTCCTTCTTTTTGCCTGTGACTTTAAGGCCGTTTATGATGCCTGCGAGTACGACAATTGCGGTTCCGTGCTGATCATCGTGGAATACAGGTATATTAAGCTCTGCTTTAAGCCTTTCTTCGATCTCAAAGCATCTTGGCGCTGATATGTCCTCGAGGTTGATGCCGCCAAATGCCGGTGCTATGCGCTTTACGGTTTCAATTATTTCATCGGTATCCTGAGTATCAAGGCAGATAGGAAATGCATTTACACCGCCAAATTCCCTGAAGAGGCATGCCTTGCCTTCCATTACAGGCATAGCTGCAAGCGGTCCTATGTTTCCAAGACCGAGTACGGCGGATCCGTCAGAAACTACTGCTATTGTATTTGACTTTATAGTATATTTATATGCTTCAGCAGGATCTGCAGCAATCTTCCTGCATGGCTCAGCGACGCCAGGCGTATAGCATAAAGAAAGTGCCTTTCTTGAATCTACTCTGCATTTAGAAACTGTTTCGATCTTTCCATGAAGATTTTCATGAAGTCTTAGTGCTTCTTCATATGTGTCCATTTGAACTGCTCCTTTTCTTAAATTCTCCGAATATATTAGCACATGCAGGTAAAAGCAACAACAAAAAAGAATAATATAATTGACACTTTTATTTTCAAATTAAATATAATATAATAATCAGGTTGATAAGGATCTGAAGTTTTTTTTCAAAGAAATTTGTAATTTGCTAAAGGCAATTTATATTATATATGAAGGGAAGTAATAAACATGAGACAGTTATTTGGACTCAGCATGTCAGGAAACGTACATGAAGCCGCAGCCGGCATAAGTTCACCGGATGCAGTGATCTTCATTACATCCAAAGATAATCTTTTGCAGCATACAGATGAGATAGCCGGTCTTTTTCCCGGTGTTCCTTCACTTGGAGGCGTCGGCATAAGCTACGGAGGACCAAAGGTAAATGAAAAGGGCGTTACTGTTATCGGTCTTTTTGATGTTTCTGCTGCAGCAGACGTGATCACTGATCTTTCGACCATGCCTGTGAAGCATATCGGAAGACTTGAGGCGGCACTTGAAAAGACAGGGGCAGGGGCAGGAAATTCTGCCTGCTTTGACTTCACGACCGGTAATGATGGCCAGCTCGTTACTACATTAAATCTCCTGCTTGATAAGAAAAAGATACCTCTCATAGGCGGAACAATCGATAATACTGCAATTTCTGTTAATGGCAGAGTATATGAGGATGCATGCGGCTTTATCGTATTAAAGAATCTGACAGGAAAGATATGTGCATATAAGGAAAATATATATAAGACAACAGGAAGGCGCTTCCTTGCTACAAAGACCGACCCTAAGAATAAGATATTAGCTGAGGTCGATGGAAAACCGGCAGCAAAGTTCTATCAGGACGAGTTGGGAATAACAGCAGCAGATGTAGCAACCCAGACATTTAAAAATCCGTTCGGCCGTATCTATGGTGATGAAACATATCTTATTTCAGTAAAGGAAATAACGGGCAACTCTCTTTCATGCTATAAACAGGTCAATGATATGGATATCCTTACTATCATGGAGCTGGACGATTACAAGCAGGTCGTACAGAATACACTCGATAAGATCAGTTCAGACCTTGGAAAAGTAAGCGGGATCCTTTCTGTAAACTGTCTTTTCAGATATCTCCTTTTCCAGCAGGATCATTATCTTGATCAATATCTGAAAGATATGAACAGGTTTGGCAACCATGCCGGTATCGTCGGAGTCGGTGAGCATTATTGCAAACAGCATATCAATCAGACGATGACATGCATAGCATTTAATTAAGGGAGGCTTACGATAATGGGATTATTTTCAAGAAAGACTGCTGAAGCACCTGTTCAGGAAGTTCCTGTATATACCAAGAATAAAGAGGATTATGATGCACTTAAGCTCACACTTAAGTATTTAAAAGAAAATCATCAGAACGTAGTTGATCAGAACCTCCGCACATTTAAGGGTATAGAGAGCATCGAGGGTGAGATCCACAAGCTTTCAGCCCAGAACGATGACCTGCTGAATAAATGCAATGACATGAAGGATACTTTCTCAGGCATCATTGATACATCCAATAATTTTAATATGGTAAAAGAGGATATTGAGAGATCAGTATCTACAGCTCAGGACCAGGTCGATGATCTCAAGAACAGCTCAAATCGCGTAACAGCAAGTTTTGACGATATGACAAGCACATTCGATGATCTTATGCAGTCGGTCGAAAAGATCAGAAAGTCTACCCAGGGCATAACTGATATCGCCAATCAGACTAACCTTCTTGCACTTAATGCTTCCATTGAGGCGGCAAGAGCAGGAGAGCAGGGCCGCGGCTTTGCAGTAGTTGCTGAAGAAGTGAGAAAGCTCGCTGATGAGATAAAAGTCCTTATCAAGGACGTAAATTCAAGCATCAAGGAGGTACAGGAAGCAACTTCCAATCTTTCAAATTCTCTTGATGATTCACGTGCGGCGCTTGAGAATTCCATTTCAAACGTCGATGAGACTCATAACATTTTCGACGGCATCAGCAGCAAGGTCCAGCATATCGATGGGGCAGTTGACTCTATCAATGCGGCTGTACATAACAGTTCAGAGGCTGTTGATGGTATTTCGGAATATGTTGATATAAGCCGCGCAAGTTATGAAGACGCTATCAATATGATAGACCAGATAAAGAATTCCGATACTGAAAAGGGAATTCTTTTTGAGGATTTCGATAACGTAATGGAGCAGCTTCCTCACATGGTCGACGATATCTGAAAATTGTTTTATCGAATCATTGGATCACTTTTATTTTATAAGTCTGTTATTTTTTTAAAATAAATAGTTGATCATGATCTTTTTCAGGCCTTATTAAATGCAGTCCCTGAAAAGTCAGGCAAAAGAAGTCAGATCTGAAAATAATTTTTCAGTTCTGACTTTACATTTATATTTTTTTATGTTTTAATAATTGTGATATTTTTGTAGTGTATTTTCTCATACGTTTCTAATGTATCCGGTAAATAACATACAGCAATATATTATTTAATAATCTTCCATAATTGAAAGGAAAATATATGGATATCGAAAAGATCTCTATAATCAATCTGCGCGATGTTGCAAAGCTGCTTTCCATAAAGAGCGCAACCACATTCAGCAAGGATGAACTTGTTGAGAAAGTACATGAGGCAGAAAAAAAGAATCCCGTACTTGTTAAGAATATTATTGACGCTCTTGAAAGGGGCGAAGATATCTCGGTCAAGAAAAGAAAATATACCAAAAGGGATAAAAAAGGTGACAGCAAAGCATCAGCAAAGAATGATGGCACTGACAATTCATCCGGATCAACAGAGGGTCAGGCTGATAAGAACAGTTCTGTCAGTAATGTAAAGAATGAAACAGCAGATAAGCCGAAGAGGAAGCGCGGGAGGCCGCGCAAGTATCCTCTTCCTGAAGCTGACGAAATAAAAGAAAAGCAGTCAGTTTCAGCAAAGACCGATCTTAATGTAATAAAAGAAAAGCAGCAGGTTTCTGCAATGACTGATCCTGGTGCTGCTGATAGAATTGAAAGAGATGAGCCTGTAAAGTATCAGCCTGAAGAGAAGAAAGCTCCTGTTTCAGCTGTATCTTTTAGCAGTGAAAATGGAACAAAAGTCCAGTTTCCAGAGGTAAGAGAAGGGGTTCTTGAAATACTTCCGGACGGCTATGGCTTCATAAGAGTCAATAATTATACCCAGTCCAGCAATGATGTATATATATCTCCCGCAATGGTAAGAAAATGGTGCTTAAAGAGCGGAGATATCATTAACGGCAATATCAAGCCGAAGGGGCAGGGCGACCACTACGCAGCCATTACCTTCATTAATTCCATTAATGGCAAAAAAGCTGAAGAAGTATTTAAGAGACCAAGATTTGAGAAGCTGACGCCTGTCTTCCCTGATCAGCGTATCAGGCTCGAGACACCTGATGGTCCTTTAGCTATGAGAATGATGGACCTTATATCCCCGATAGGAAAAGGGCAGAGAGGCATGATAGTTTCCCAGCCGAAGGCAGGAAAGACTACCCTTATCAAGCAGGTAGCTCATGCAGTCAGGGCTAATTATCCTGAGATGCATATCATGGTGCTCTTAATCGATGAACGTCCTGAGGAAGTTACGGATATCAGGGAGTCTATACAGGGCGACAACGTTGAAGTGATATCTTCCACATTCGATGAGCTCCCGGAGAATCATAAGAGAGTTTCAGAGGTGGTGATAGAGCGCGCCAAGAGAATGGTTGAATACGGCAAAGACGTAATAATCCTTCTTGACAGTATTACAAGACTTGCAAGAGCTTATAATCTTACGGTAAGCCCTTCCGGAAAGACTCTTTCAGGCGGCCTTGATCCTACAGCCCTTTATATGCCGAAAAAGTTCTTCGGAGCAGCCAGAAATATCCGTGAGGGCGGAAGTCTTACTATACTCGCAACAGCATTAGTTGATACAGGAAGTAAGATGGATGATGTTGTATTCGAGGAATTCAAAGGTACAGGCAACATGGAGCTGGTACTTGACCGTGATCTTTCAGAGAAGATGGTATTTCCTGCTATAAACATGCAGAAGTCAGGTACAAGGCGTGATGATCTGCTCTTTACCCAGCCTGAGCTTGAGGCTGCCTATGTCATGAAGAAAGCCTTTCTCGGAGCCCAGAGCGACGATGCAGTACAGAAGGTCATAAAGCTCTTCAAGCAGACAAAGAATAATCAGGAGCTTGTTGATATACTCCATAAAGTAAGGCTTTGATATTTTTTCGCTTGCATTATCTATATGTATATGATATCATCATTAATTGTTTGACAAAAAGGCTATTGACTTAAGCATAAAGCTTTATAAAAGGCTGAAAAGCATGATCCTCTTTAAAAAATCATGAGCTTATGAAGATTATGCAGTACGTGTAGCTTTTGAAAAGGAGGTTATATCTTATGAGACAGGGAATTCATCCTGATTATTATCAGGCAAAGGTCATCTGCAACTGTGGCAACGAGTTTACCACAGGTTCCACAAAGCCTGAGATCCACGTAGAAGTTTGCTCAAAGTGCCATCCATTCTATACCGGACAGCAGAGAGCACAGAAGGCTCGTGGTGCTATCGATAAGTTCAATAAGAGATACGGCATCAAAGCCTGAAAAGCTCATATTAAACTTAACTGCCGGTTTTTTTAGGCCGGTATGAAGAGCACGGTACTTTTATAAGGTACCGTGTTTTTTTATTTCTGATTTTTCAATATTCTCATAGTTTATTTTCGGAAACTGCATTTCGAGGTCCTTAACGAAACAGAAGTTTTAAGTATTCTCATAAGTCATGTCTGAAAACTGATGAAAATATGGCGAATGAGCGTCACTTGTAAGAAGTTCGGCCATATTGTATAATATTATAGATTATGCCGGTTTGCAGGCAAATAATAAGCGGGGAAGATCTGTATGAATAAGAAAAGATGTTCAAATATCGGCGGTCAGGCGGTTCTTGAAGGCGTCATGATGCGCAGTGGGGATAAATATTCCGTTGCCGTAAGGACTACTGACGGCAGCATAGTTATAAAAAAGGGCAGGTATGTAAGCGCAAGGAAGAAGAGCAGGGCATTGAATCTGCCTGTTCTTCGAGGCATCATTGCATTCTGGGATTCTCTTGTGATTGGCATGAAGACCCTTTCATATTCATCTGACCTTTACGAGGAAGAACTGCAGATCGATGAAGAGAATCAGATAAAAGGCAGCTCTAAGGAAAAGGAAGTAAAGAAGAAGAATAAGAGCGACTTTATCGAGAACGTTATTGTGGCAATTCTTTCTATAGTGCTTGCTGTTGGTCTTTTTGTATTTCTGCCGCTTTTCCTTTCTGATCTTTTCAGAAAAGTAACTGATAACGGTACTGTTCTCGCTGTCATTGAGGGTGTCATCAGAATACTTCTTTTCCTGGCATACATTCTTTTAATTTCATTGATGAAGGATATCAGAAGAGTATTCATGTACCATGGCGCCGAGCATATGGCTATTAATTGTGTTGAAAGCGGGCTTTACCTTAATGTTGCCAACGCAAGACGTCAGTCACGTGAGAATCCGAGGTGCGGAACCGGTTTCCTGCTCCTTGTAATGTTCGTAAGTATCATATTCTTTGTGTTCATACAGGTAGATAATCCTGCTCTCAGGCTTTTAGTGCGTATTGTGATAATTCCTGTCGTTGCAGGCGTGTCATTCGAGCTCATGATGTGGGCTGCCAATACCAACAGTAAGTTCGTCAAGGCCCTTTTCAAGCCTGGCATGCTGCTTCAATACATGACTACAAGAGTGCCTGATGATGATATGCTTGAGGTCGCAATAGCTTCTATTGAGGCTGTATTTGATTGGAAGAAATATGTCGACGAGATGCATGCTGACCGTGTAAAGGAGGCCAGCGAGAGAAAGATCGCTGCAGCTGCGGCTTCTGATAATAGAACAGCTGAGGAGCTGATCACGGTAACTAAAACCGATAAGCCGATAAATACGGCAAAGAAGAAGGCAGAGGAGCTTAAGGCAGCTGACAGGAAGGAATTTGAAAAAGCCGGGAAAGCAGCGGGAGTGCCGTCCGGTAAACCTGAAACAGAGGAAAGGCTTTCTGCAAAGCCTGAAACAGAGGAAAGGCTTTCTGCAAAGCCTGATACAGAGGAAAGGCTTTCTGCAAAGCCTGATACAGAGGAAAAGCCTTCTGCAAAACCTGAATCAGAGGAAAAGCCTTCTGCAAAGCATGATACAACAGAAAAGACGATAGAAGTAAGTAATGCCGGATCAAAGAAGGCAGAAGCGGCTGAAGGAGCTGCGAAAGGTGAGAATGCGGCTGAACCGCCTGTAAAGAGTGAGCCGGAGAAGAAAGAGCCTGAACCTGCTGTAAAGGATGAGCCGGAGAAGAAAGAGCCTGAACCTGCTGTAAAGGATGAGCCGGAGAAGAAAGAGCCTGAACCTGCTGCAAAGAATGAGCCTGAGGAAAAGCAAGCTGGACCTGCTGCAAAGAATGAGCCTGAGGAAAAGCAAGCCGTATCTGACGAGATGTCATGGGAAGCTATTAAAGTAGTCAGATATGCTGATTCCGCCGAAACAAAGGAAACTGACTCTGAAGCAATAGAAGATAATGAAAAGAAGGCTGCCAGGAAGCACGTTGAGATAAGACGTTTCGACCAGAAGGATGAAAAGAGAAAGCAGCCGCAGGGACATTCCGGCAGGATCAAAGCGGTCAATAAACCGGAGCCTGAAAAAAATGTTGATAACAAGGAGCAGGAAGATAACAGGCCGGTAATAAGCAATGCCTCCATGGAAAGATTCAAAGATAAGAGACCTGTAAGAAAGGAAGCTAAAGAGGCTGAACAGAATACAATGAGACCGGCAGATAATGAAGTCGGGAAGAGACCTGTAAAGAGAGTCATTGATGAATCAGAGACGGTTGAGAGACCGGCAAGAAAAACGCCTGCACATTATGTGCGTCATGAGAAAACATTTGGCGAACGGTTAAAAGACAGATTTTCAGGCAGCAGAAGGCCATCAGGCCGCATGAGTTCCCAGGAGCTTGAAGAGACTCGTCAGGCAATGAAAGAAAAGATCGAGAAAGAAAGGCTTGAGCGCGAAAGATTTCTTGAAGAGACAGAACGTATTAATAAGGCGATGAGCGAAGAAGATATCAATCTCGATAATCTTGATCATTATCTTTATAACAGGGAAGAGGAGTCGGAAAAGGAAGCTTCTGCCGCATCTTCCTCTGCTAAAGATCAGGGTAATTCCGCAAGCCATAAAAAGAACAGCGGAAAGTCCGGTTCCAATTCGCACAACGGCAGCAGGAATAAAAATAAAAACAACAATAACAATAAAAACAACAATAACAATAACAATAACAGTAACAATGGTAATAATAATGGCAGCAATCATAGCAATGGGAATAACTCAGGCAGCAATATGAATAAAAATAATAATCGAAGCGGCAATAAAGGCCGCAGCTCCAAGAAGTCCGGCAGGAAGAAAAGAAGGTAAGATATGACCTGGCGTGAGTTATTGAATGAGGGAAAGACATCCTTAAAGGCAGCAGGCATAAGCGATCATGACACTGATGCCTTTCTGCTGTTATCATATGTATCAGGATATGACCGCGGCAGATACATGCTTCATGAACGTGAGCATGTACCCGATGACAGGGCAGATGCTTTCCGGGTCTGCATAGAGAAAAGAGAAAGCCATATTCCGCTGCAGCATATAACCGGGGTCCAGAATTTCTATGGCTATGATTTTTTAGTTACGCCCGATGTGCTGATCCCCCGGCAGGAGACTGAGGAACTTGCAGAGCTGGCTATCTCTTTTGCTCTTAATATATCCGGTGTCTGCAATATATTGGATCTCTGTACGGGTTCAGGATGTATTGCGGTAACTGTAAAAAAAGAGCTCGATAAGCGGCATATATGTTCATATGCTGCTGCCTCTGATATTTCCGATAAGGCGCTTTTTATAGCCGGAAAGAATGCGGAAAAGAACAAGGCCAGAATCACATTTATTAAGAGCGATATGTTTGAAAACATAGATGGAAGATTCGATATCATCATTTCAAATCCGCCTTATATACCAACAGATGATATCTATGGGCTTGATCCTGAAGTTAAGGACTGCGATCCATGGGAGGCGCTTGATGGAGGACAGGATGGTCTGTTATATTACAGAATTATAGCTGAAGAAGCAAAAGCTCATTTGAATGATCATGGACTCATATTATTGGAAATAGGATATGATCAGGGAAGCAGGGTCGCTGAAATATTTTCAAATAAAGGCTTTCCGGATATTTCCATCAGGAAAGATATTTCCGGCAATGACCGTTTTGCGGTCATAAAGATGCCTTAGCTATTTATGAACTCAAAGAACTATCAAAGAACCGATAACTGATATCATATGATATCCGATAATGACAGATATCATTATTTTCAAGTCAATTGATAAATATATATATAGAAAGAAAAATTCCATGTTTGAAAATCTTGATGAATTAAATAAGAATCTTACCGAGGTAAATCTGAAACTTGCTGATCCTAAGGTAATGGTCGATCCTGACAGTTATAAAAAGCTCCTTAAGGAGCAGAACAGGCTTAATGATATTACCGGCAAGTACAGGCAGTATCAGGATCTGCTTCAGGAGATAGAGGATGCTAAGAATATCATAAGCAATGAAGAAGATGAAGAGCTTATCGCCCTGGCCCGTGATGAGATAGAGGAGTCTAAGGAGAAGCTTCCCGTCGTAGAAAAAGAATTGAAAATGCTTCTTCTGCCTAAGGATCCCAATGATGACAGAAACGTATATGTTGAGATCCGTGCCGGCGCAGGCGGCGATGAGGCTGCTCTTTTTGCCGGCGACCTTTACAGGATGTATTCCAAATATTCTGAAAGAAGAGGCTGGCGCACAGAGGTCATCAGCTTCAATGAGAACGGTATCGGAGGATATAAGGAAATAGTCTTTATGATCAGCGGTCTTGGAGCTTATTCGAGACTTAAGTATGAGAGCGGTGTTCACAGGGTGCAGCGCGTGCCGGTGACCGAGTCGGGAGGCCGTATCCATACGTCAACTGCTACTGTCGCTATAATGCCTGAAGCCGAAGATGTGGAAGTAAATATAGACCCCAATGATCTCAAGATCGACGTTTACAGGGCTTCCGGAAATGGCGGTCAGTGCGTTAATACTACTGATTCGGCTGTCCGCATTACCCATCTGCCGACCGGGCTCGTGGTCACCTGTCAGGATGAAAAAAGTCAGATCAAGAATAAGGCAAAGGCCATGAAGGTCCTTAAGTCAAGGCTTTACGATATGGAACTCACAAGAAAACAGTCAGAAGAGGCTTCAGAGCGCCGCTCTCAGGTAGGCACCGGAGACAGATCAGAGAAGATCCGCACCTATAACTTTCCCCAGGGCCGTGTCACAGACCACAGGATCAAATTTACATCCCACCGTATCAATGAGATCCTCAATGGGGACCTCGATGAGATCATATTCCAGCTCATTGAGGAGGAGCAGACAAGGAAACTTAAGTCTTATTGATCTCATTGGAAATATGTGATCTTTGACCATCGTCTGATACGATCATATGATGAGGGTCTATGAATCGGATGCAGCCATCGTAAAGCACTTTGACCCCATGTTTTTTACGATCATATTATGAAGGATCACCGGAATATATGGATAAATAACTATAAAGGGATTATTATATGGGAAAATTTCAGGAAATTACGAGCAGCTCCAATAAACATATCAGGTATTTAGAGAAGCTCATGAAGAGCAGGAAGTTTCGCAGGGAAGAGAAGAGATTTGCCGCAGAAGGCTTAAGGATATGTGAGGAAGCTGTAAAGCGAGGCTTCGCAGAGGAGATACTTGTTAATAAAGAATTCCTTGACAGGGATCTTTTTAGAGAAAAGAATGTCCTTAACGGAATTGAGCAGGATAAGGTCTATGTCCTTGCTGATGAGGCATTTAAGAAGATCTCTGAAACCGTAAACAGTCAGGGAATCATGGTGATCTCGAAAATGCCTGAATATGACTTAGATGAGATCCTTGACAGAAAAGCCCATGCTTCTGAAGATGAGATAAAGGCCGGATCGGCAGAAGATATAAAGTCATCGGATAAAGCTCTGTCAAAGCAAAAGCGTCTGATACTGGCCCTTGACGCTCTGAATGATCCGGGAAACCTGGGTACAATTGTCCGCACATGTCTCGGAACCGGCGTTGATATTATCCTGATGAGCCGGGATACAGTAGATATTACGAGTCCGAAAGTCATAAGATCTACAATGGGGGCTATATATGAAGTGCCATTTATCTACTGTGCGCTGCCGGAAACATTGAATAAGCTTAAGAGCAGGGGATTCACCATATTCGGTACTTTCCCGGCTGCATCAATGCGTTACGATAAATGTGATCTTAAGATTCCTTCGGTATTTGTTATAGGCAATGAAGCAAATGGCATCAGTAAAGAAACAGAAGAAGCCTGCAATGCCCGTCTGTATATCCCTATGCAGAATGGTCTTGAATCCCTTAATGCGGGTGTTGCTGCGTCAGTCATGCTTTATGAAGCAGCCCGTCAGAGAGACTTTAACTTATGATTAAAAGTAACTAAAGGAAGGTCATTTGCGACCATAATGATCGTTTAATAAATTCTGATATATGATCTGAAGTAATTCAGGAAAGGTGCGGATATTTTGAAATTAATAGCATTGGCAGACAACAATTTCGCTATAGGCATTCATGGAGGGCAGTGTGTAACCATACCTGAGGACATGCAGCGTTTTCATATGCTTACAGCCGGTAAGACCCTTATATACGGAAGGAAGACTCTTAATACATTTCCTCATAAAAGGCCTCTTTCAGGCCGCAATAACATCATTCTGACAAAGAAGGATACGATTCCAAATGACATAAGTGAAAGCACTTCTACCCTTGCCCACAGCGTAGAAGAGGCTCTTAAGCTTGTCTCAGATCTGAATACTGATGATATATTCGTGGCAGGCGGCGGAAGCATATACGAACAGTTTCTTCCATACTGCGATGAGGCACTTATCACACGTGTAGATTATGAATATGAGGCAGATACTTTTATGCCGGATCTTGATAATGATGAGGGCTGGCAGGTCGCTTACATCAGCGACGAGCAGATAATGGGAGATATCATCTATTACTATATGACTTATAAAAGGATTAAGTAATTTTTGACAGCATTTGATATTTTAGAAAAGTAGGAATATAATATTTCAGATAGTATTGATTGCGTATCAGCGATCAATAATGCTGCAGCAGTATAGCTGTCTGATTTGGAGGAACTTATTATTATGGAAGCAAAATTTATTCTGATGGGTCTGCTTGCTCTTGTAATGATCATATTTGCCAGAAGATCCCATATTGCTATAAAGTTCTTAAGCTTTTTAGCTTATACAGCTGCCTGGTACTATCTTTTTTATCCTGCGATCCATATATCCTCAATCCAGATGTGGATCTCAATATTCATATTACTGGTACTTGCAGGTCTGGTATTTTCTAAGAATCCCATCTACATCGAGCATGGAAAGAATAAGCCATTTAAGATACATACGCTTCATGGCGGGTTTCCATTTTCAAAAGTGATTCTGGTCCTTGCAGGGCTTATTATAGTAGTTCCGTTTCTGTCACAGATCATATTCTCACCTTTTTTCATATCCCGCTCCTACTCAAAGAGGATCCCTGTTGAGAAGGTTGAGTTTTCCGAGATACCGGGATATGACTTCAAACAGACAGCGATAATCGACCGCAAGTCCGCTGTCCTTCTTGGAGACAAGGTAATGGGACGAATGACTGATCTGGTATCACAGTTCAAGGTCTCTCCTGAATATTCCCAGATCTCATATCAGGGGCAGACCGCCCGTGTTACTCCGCTTCAGTATGACGGTTTCATTAAGTATCTTAAGAACAGAGGGTCAGGGATACCCGGCTACATCATAGTCAGTTCGACATCCGGCCAGACAGAGCTTGTCCGTCTGAAGAATAAGATGCATTATGTTCCCGGCGGCTATCTTAATGAAAATATTTACAGGAAGCTTTGCTTTCAGCATCCATTTTCGCTTTTTGAGAATCCGAGCTTTGAGATAGATGAAAAGGGAGATCCATACTATGTCTGCACGACATATGGATATACCGGCATTTTCTCAAAGAAGAGGGTGACAGGAGTTATAATATTTGACCCTGTGAAAGGCACATCAAAAAGGTACGGACTTAAAGATGTTCCTAACTGGGTCGACAGGATATATCCGGCAGACCTTGTAATACAGGAACTTAACGACTATGGTAAATATCAGAAGGGCTTCATAAATTCCATAATTGGCCAGGAGGGAGTTATTAAGACCTCTGAAGGCTACAATTATCTTGCCAAGGATGATGATATATGGCTCTATACCGGCATGACTTCGGCGTCAGGAGATGATTCCAACGTGGGCTTCGTACTTGTGGACCTCAGGACTCATGAGGCCTGCCTTACCATGACACCAGGCGCGACAGAGACCGCTGTAATGGACTCGGCGGAAGGCGAGGTCCTGAATTATGGATATAAGGCTACATTCCCTACGCTTATAAACCTTAATGGCAGTCCTATGTACCTGCTTTCACTTAAGGACAGCGCCGGTCTGGTCAAGATGTACAGTATTGTTGATGCTGAGGATTATCAGCAGGTCTATACAGTAAAGGCGCAGAAGGATACAGCAAGGGCAATATCCACATTGCTTTCTAAAGTTACCGGTGAGCCTGAGGGCGTACTCGATACTGTACCTGATAATATCGATTCTGATAGCTCTGATAAGGCATATGACAGCGATGCTGATAAGGCTGATGATACCGGTGATAACGACGGGAACGCAAATTCGTCATCATCTTCGGATCCATTTATTAATTACGATCCTGCATTACTTACAGCTAAGTCATTTATGGCTCGTGACGTAAGACAGTCAGTAATTAACGGAAATACATACGTGTTCATAAAGTCCGATGAAAACCTGTATAAGGCAAAAGTCACCCTTGACAACGCTGACAGGACCCTGTACATAGCATCCGGATCTTCTGTGGACGCTGACTGCGTACCGGCAGATGATGGAAGTTTTCTGATAATTAATATCAGATAGCATTATCTTCGATCAGCAGGGATTCTTAAAGCTTTATGCGCAGCAGTTTTTTCTGTATATTTACATTATTTATCTGGTCTTTTGTTTTACTTTTTTATTATAAAGTTGTATAATTTTTATAAGTTTAAAATTTTTCCGGAGGTGTATATATGGCAAAGGATAAAGGAATACTGCTTGAGAGCGGTACCAATGAACTTGAGATTCTTGAATTCACTGTTGGCGGAAATTATTATGGCATAAACGTCGCTAAGATCCGTGAAGTTATGAAGTACCAGGAGCTGACGACTGTTCCCAATGCTCATCCTTTCATAGAAGGGGCATTCAACACTCGCGGTGAGACGATATCTATCATTGACCTTGCCCGCTGCTTAAATCTTCCCGAGTCAGATGACCCTTCGAATGATATGATGCTTATTACGAGCTTCAATGAAGTGAATACCGGTTTCCATGTAACGAACGTAGTAGGTATCTACAGAGTTAACTGGGCAAATATCATAGAGCCTGACACGATGCTCAATTCAGGTCATGACAGCGTCATCACAGGTATAGTCCATCTCAATGATACATTGATACTCATGATAGATTTTGAGAAGATTGTATCTGAGATCTCACCGGAGGCCGGCATCAACTTAAACCAGGTACGTGCCCTAGGCAAACGTGATAAGAATAACAAGCCTATCCTTTATGCGGAGGATTCACAATTCCTTCGCCGCCTGATCTCAAATGGTCTTAACGATGCAGGTTTCACAAATGTTACTTCATTCTCAAATGGTCTTGACCTCTGGAATTATCTCCAGAACCTTAAGAATGAAGGTACTGTCGAAAAGGAAGTCAGGTGTGTGGTAACCGATATTGAGATGCCTAAGATGGATGGCCACAGACTCCTTAAGCTCATGCGTGAAGATCCTGATCTTAAGGATATCCCTGTCATAATCTTTTCATCCCTGATCGATGACGAGATGTACCGCAAGGGTGAGAGCCTTGGTGCCAATGCACAGCTTTCCAAGAGCGAGATGGGAGAGTTCATCCTTAAGCTCGATGAGCTGCTTGCTGCCAAACGTGACTGATTATAAAGACCACATGGTCATATGCGGGAAAAAACATAAAAAAAAAGACTCCATACAAAATGTATGGGGTCTTTTTGTATGGAGCCTCTTATTAATAATTATGAAATTTTTTAATCAGCGGAGTCTGTTTCTTTCATCGTTGATGATATAGAACCCCTTGCGGTTGACTGTATCCTCGCGGTTATAAAGCATCTCGCTGTCATCCATCTGGCGGAAGATGGCGCCCGCTTCCTCAGCTATGATCTGCATAGCGCATGTATCCCACTCCATAGTAGGATTGTGGCGGTAATAGAGTTCCGCATCGCCGCGCGCTATAAGACAGCCTTTAATGGAAGAACCCATCTGTACAAAATTTTTGATATTGTATTTCTGAATAAGCTCATCCATTTCAGGAGCATTATGAGATAGGCTCTCGACCACGCGGATCTTATCAGGTCCTGTCACCTGTGACACATGGATGCGGCTCACATTTCCCTGATCATCAGACATATAAGAGCCTTTACCGAGAGCTGCCCAATAGACTTCGCGCTTTACAGGAAGCTCTATGAGGCCAAGCACCGATCTGTGCTTATATGTAAGAGCGATATTGGTGGTAAACTGACCGTTCTTCTTTATAAATTCCTTAGTACCGTCCAGGGGATCGACAACAAAGCAGAAGTCATTATTCATCCTCTCTTTATTGTCCTTTTCCTCTTCAGAAAGTATTGCGAAGTCAGGGAAGTTTTCTCTGAGAGCTTTTACAATAATGGCATTAGATGCCTTATCGGCCCTTGTCAGAGGTGAATCATCAGCTTTTCTTTCTATACTGAAATCACCTGTCCGGTAAATGTCCATGATCGCATTAGAAGCTCTTAAAGAAGCCTCGCGGATGACCTCAAGTACCTTTTTTGAATCGACTATCTCGTCAATATTATTAATGTTACCCATAGAAAGCTTTTTACCTGTTGACCTTTCATGTACATAGAAAATCCCCGTTGCCGGAATACAGTGAAGTCCGTTCATAAGAATGAGAGCGTCTTTAAAACCATATTCCGGATACGAGGATAGAAAATATATGCAGTGGAGAATCAGACCTCCAGTCCCCTCGCCTTTATGATCTTACGGATCTGGTCCATAAGCATATCTGCAGTCTCGTCGAGCGGTTTTCCGGTCGTATCGATAGTGATATCCGGATCGACAGGAGGCTCATAAGGACTTGAGATGCCTGAGAAGTTAGGGATCTCGCCTGAACGTGCCTTCTTATAGAGACCTTTGACATCTCGCTTCTCACATTCTTCAAGAGGAGTGCTTACATAGATCTCTATGAAGTTATCCCTGCCGATGATATCGCGGGCATTCATTCTGTCAGATCTGAATGGAGAGATGAATGAAGTGAATACGATCAGTCCGGCATCATTCATAAGCTTAGCAACCTCGGCTATACGGCGGATGTTCTCGATACGGTCCTGCTCCTTGAAGCCTAAGTTTTTATTAAGACCCATGCGGATGTTATCGCCGTCGAGACTCATGGTGTGACGTCCGAAAGCAAAGAACTTCTTCTCAAGCTCATTGGCAAGAGTGGACTTGCCGGATCCTGAAAGGCCTGTAAGCCAGATGGTAAAAGGAGACTGACCCTTCTGCTGCGAACGCAGGGTCCTTGTGATATCCATATTCTGCCAGATGACATTGTCGCCCCTGCGGAGAGGATGCATGACCACGCCGCATGCAGATGTCATATTCGTGATGCGGTCTATCATGATGAAGCCGCCAAGTGCCTTGTGGTGCTCGAATTCGTCGTAAACCACGTCATCAGCACAGGAAATATCGCATACAGCGATCTCATTCTTAAAGAGATTGTCTGTAGATATGTGAGAGCCCTCGTTTACATCGATCTTGTATTTAATATTCATGATAGTTGCAGGTACCATACGGGTACCGAGCTTCATGAAGAAGTTCTTCCCTGCAACGAGCCTGTTGTCATCCATCCAGAGGATCTTTGCCGTGAACATCTTGCCGACATGCAGATGAAGGTCTTTCTTGATGACGCATCCGCGGGAAACATCTATCTCTTTGTCGAGCTGTATGGTAGCAGCTTCGCCGAGACTTATCTCGGGAGCATCCTTACCGGCGATCATAAGAGATCTTACCTTAGCCGTTTCATGGCTTGGAAGAACTGTGATCTCGTCGCCCACTTTAAGTTTACCTACCTCGACCTGACCCTGGAAGCCGCGGAAGCTGCGATCAGGTCTGCAGACACGCTGAACAGGCATTGCAAAGCCTGTCTGATCTTCGGTATCTGTAACGTCTATCGTCTCAAGATATGAGAGAAGTGCAGGTCCCTTATACCAGGCCATACGGCCGGATTTCTTTGTTATGTTGTCACCGACAGTTGCTGATACAGGTATAGTTGTAAATGTCTTGAAATCGTATTCAACACACATCTGCTTAATGTGTGTGACTATTTCCTTATATTTATTCTCATCATAGTCTATGAGATCCATCTTATTGACAGCATATACTACATGCTTGATACCCATGAGGGCGCAGATACGGGTGTGGCGCTTAGTCTGCACAAGAACACCTTTTGATGCGTCTATTAAGATGACGGCAAGGTCGGCAAATGAAGCGCCGACAGCCATGTTTCTTGTATATTCTTCGTGGCCCGGAGTATCGGCTACTATAAATGATCTGTTCTCAGTAGAAAAGTATCTGTAGGCAACGTCAATAGTGATTCCCTGCTCACGTTCAGCCATAAGGCCGTCAAGGAGGAGTGAATAGTCGATCCCGCCGCCTGCTGAACCGACTTTGGAGTCGAGCTCCAGAGCCCTTTCCTGATCAGCGAAGATGAGCTTTGCATCATAAAGCATATGCCCGATAAGTGTGGACTTTCCATCATCAACGCTTCCGCATGTAATGAATTTAAGTAAGCTCTGCATTAGAAGTAACCCTCCCTCTTTCTTTTTTCCATGGAACCTGCGCCGCCGTCCTTATCGATGACACGGCTCGTTCTTTCTGACTCAACGGCAGAAAGTGTTTCTTCTATTATCTTATCAAGGGTATCAGCCTCTGACTCTATGCCGCCGGTAAGAGGGTAGCAGCCCAGCGTACGGAAACGCACCTTCTTCATGACCGGTTTTTCACCGGGATCTAATCTGAAACGGTCATCATCGACCATGATAAGCTGGCCGTCACGCTCAACGACAGGACGTTCCTTGGCATAGTACAGTGAAGGTATCTCTATGCCTTCACGCTTGATATACATCCATATATCCTTCTCTGTCCAGTTTGAGATAGGGAATACTCTTACTTCTTCACCTTTGAAGATCCTGGTGTTGTAGAGCTTCCACATCTCGGGACGCTGGTTCTTGGGATCCCAGGCATGCTGGGAATTCCTGAATGAGAAGATCCTTTCCTTGGCTCTTGACTTCTCCTCATCACGTCTGCCGCCGCCGAAGGCTGCAGTAAACTGATACTTGTCAAGTGCCTGCTTTAAGGCCTGGGTCTTCATGATATCGGTATATGCGGAGCCGTAATCGAACGGGTTAACTCCCTGTTTTACACCTTCTTCATTGATATACTCGATCATTTCGAGATCGTGCTTTTTGGCAATATAGTCTCTGAATTCGATCATTTCATGAAACTTCCATGTGGTATTGACATGTAGGAATGGAAATGGCGGTTTCTCAGGGTAGAATGCCTTGAGTGCCAGATGCAGCATGACATTAGAGTCCTTGCCGATAGAATAGAGCATAACTGGCTTTTCGCATTCAGCGGCTACTTCTCTTATGATGTAGATCGCCTCAGCTTCGAGCGCATCCAGATGTGATAGGTTGTTCATTGGCTTTCCTTTCAGATTATTAATATTAATAAAAAATAACTTATTGACCCTCTTAAAGTGCAATAAGCTCTATCTACATATTTATAGCAGAAAGAGGGCCTTAAGTCAAATATAGAGATCAGGATAAATGTATCATCTGTTTTGTCATTTATTATTCACAGCACCCGCATATGATCGGATCTGTATGAAAACTCACTGTCCATATATGGGCTTTTATTATATTGACGAAAAATTTTTAATCAATTATAATCTTAGCTTGGTTTATTGTAATCTTGAAACAAAAGAGAGGATATCTTTATGGATCTTTCATTAACAACACGCGTTAAGAACAAGCTCATCAGGCTGGTTACCTTCAGTGACATAAAGACTGCTTCCTGGATGAGAAATAAGATATCGGGTCAGAATATAAAGGGCGCTTTCAGAGGAAGAAAGTACGAAACAGACCTTGATAAGACCAGACCTTTGGTTATAGCTTCTCATATAAAGGACAGGTTTATAGAGAGGCAGCTCGATAAGGACAAATATTCTCTTAAGTCTCCGCTCGTAATACTTAATCCATATGGTACGTCCTATCTTTCTGCATATGTGATATTCAATACCGGAGAAGAATGTAAATTTTCATACATAGTAAAGGGCATGCATGGTTCTCCTGATATCCGGTTTGATTCGGAGATCCTTACAAAAAGGCACAGAGTTCCTGTTGTGGCCCTTTATGAAAATACCCTTAATGTTGTAAAGATAATCCTCAGGGATAAGGACGGCAATGAGACAGATTCCAATTATATCTCAATGTATGCCCCTGCTCTTCCGGAGCCTTTCGTTGACTGTGTACATCTTGACAGGAGTCTTAAGCCTATGGAGACTGAGTTCCTTATGGTGTCAGGCGGATATCATGGCGGTACATTCGTATTCGACCGTAATGGCAACGTACGCATGGCCCTTAACCGCATACCTCAGTACTACGGCGTTTATTATCTGAAGAGCAGCGGAAGGTTTTTATTCCCTGAGCTCTCTATGAGGAGGCCTGCATATGGCAATGCCCATACTGTTATTACCCATGAGATGGATATGATGGGAAGAGTTTCAAAGACATATTATCATCTTAAGGGCTCGCACCACTGGGGCATGGAAAAGGGAGAAGACGGCAATATCCTTACGCTTACAAGCTCATTCTATGATACAAGGATGGAAAATTCCGTAACAGAGATAGACAGAAATACAGGGAAGACTGTGTTTGATATAAGCATGGAGGACCTTTTCGATGAGGTCTACAAGACAAGAAATGACTGGTGCCACATCAATTCAGTAGACTATGATGAGAACGATGATACCCTTCTTCTTTCTCTCAGAAACGTCCATACCCTGCTCAAGCTTGATCCGAAGAATCGTGAGATAAAGTGGATCCTTACAAATCCTGAATTCTATAAGGGTACTAAGGAAGAGAAGCTTTTGCTCACACCTGAGGATCCTGACCATATCAAGTGGTTCTTCCAGCAGCATGCTCTGCAGATCATGCATCTCGACGGAGACCGTGAAAAGGGACTTCTTCATATAATGATATTTGACAATCATACAGTTAACCGCCGTCCGGTTGATTATTACGATGGTGATAAGACATCTAACGGCATGGTGTTTGAGATAGACGAGAAAAAGAGGACATTTAAGCAGGTCAAGGCTGTAAATGTACCTCTTTCAAAGACAAGGTCAAATGTCATATATGAACCGGAGACCAACCGCCTGCTTGTAAACTGTGCAAACCTTGTTGAACCAATTGATGGCAATAAGGGTATGATCTACGAGACGGACTATGAGACAAATGAGGTCATCAATCAATTCTCATTCTCAAAGGATTATTTTGCAGCGGATACAGTAAAGTTCAATGTTGATGACCTTGCTTCACCGCTTTCCCAGGATACAGATGACTTCTTCAAGGGAGAGCTCTATATGCCGAAGAAGTCAGATATTGACCCGGATAAGTTACATAATGCCGATCCTGTCCCTGCTGATATGATCAATAATACATTCAGGTTCAGACTGTATGGTGATATTTTCCAGATAAAGTGCGGTGACCATGATCTTAACAGGATCTATTTCTATAATGATTCAGCAGTATATGAGCAGGACTTTACAGATACCACACAGCCTCTTGAGATCTTCAAGGCACAGTCCTACTTCATGAGCATGCCTCTCTGGGATCTCGCGCCGGGTGATTATCATATTGCCATTGATTATGAAGGAACCCTTATGAACCTTTTAAGGCACGTGGAGATATCTGAAGAAAAATAATTTTAATGTAATAATGTCATTCACAGATGGGATACTGATCATTTTACATGAATTTGACTATTAATTTATTATAAAGTATACTTTTGAGATAAGTCGAGGTTTGAAAGCGGCATCAGCTTCATAAACACAAGCACTCGGAAATTTTCGCTGATCTGCAGGATCTGGTGATGACTTCAAACCATTGTATCAAAAAGAAGGACGATCATGAAAAAAGTCATAACATATGGAACATTCGACCTGCTTCATGTAGGCCACATAAACATCTTAAGAAGAGCTAAGGCTCTTGGCGACTATCTGATAGTTGCTGTCTCAACTGATGAGTTCAATGCCTTAAAGGGCAAAAAGGCATATTATCCTTATGAGGACAGAAAGAAGATCCTCGAGGCTATCAAATATGTTGACGAAGTTATCCCCGAGAACAACTGGGAGCAGAAGATAAAGGATGTTCAGGACAATAACGTCGATATCTTTGTAATGGGTGATGACTGGAAGGGTAAGTTTGATTTCCTGAAAGATTATTGCGAAGTCGTATATCTCCCAAGGACAGAGGGGATCTCTACCACCAAGATCAAAGAGGACCTTGGTCTTAAAGGACAGAAGAAGGAATGAAGCAAAAGGGAAATATCATTCATTTCTGGTCTTAATTAACACAAGATTCTATAGGCTGCCGGAAGTTTACTGCAGCCTTGTTTTTTTATGAGGTTTATATCATGGCAAACATAAAACAGGCAGTTACAGTCAGGGCAGCATTCATGAAGAAGAAAATAGCCAGGTTATTTTTAAAGTCCGCTAGGATGAAGTTCTTCTATGGAAGATATTATAAGCATACAGGAGTTGTGGATAACAGGATACTTTTTGAATCATTCCACGGCTCCACTGTTTCAGACTCGCCTCTCTATATCCTCAAAGAGCTTGTCAGGCGTGGTGATGCCGATAAATATGAGATATTCTACAGCTCGAACGATGACGACATGAAAGCGCACAGACAATACATTGAGGCCAATGATCTTCCTGTGAAGCTTATATCAGTAACTTCATACAAATATTGTAAAATACTTGCAACATCAAAATACCTTATAAATAACTCATCTTTCCCCGTTTATTTTATCAAGAAGGAGGATCAGGTCTATCTCCAGACCTGGCACGGCACTCCTTTGAAGACTCTTGGAAAGCAGATGCGTCTGGGCATAGAATCCATGTACAATGTCCAGCATAATTTCCTTCAGGCAGATTACCTTATGCATCCGAATGAATTCACAAAGGACGCTATCATGCGTGATTATAACCTGAACGGTATATATACTGGCAAAGTGGCCCTTTGCGGATATCCAAGGAATTCCATTTTTATGGATACTTTAAAGGCGTCTGCCATAAAAAGGCAGCTTAAGCTGGAAAAGTATACCACATATGCATATATGCCTACCTGGCGCGGTACATCCAACCATTCTGTAAATATGGATGCCTATAGCCATGAGGTTAATAAGATGCTTAAGAAGATCGACAGGAGCTTAACCTCTGATGAGATCCTGTTCGTAAATTTCCACCCTATCCTTAAGGATTCAGTAACTATCGAGGGATATGAACATATACGCCAATTCCCTGTCGAGGTCGATAAGTATGAGTTTTTAAATTCCTGTGATGCCCTGATCACCGATTATTCATCGGTCTTCTTTGATTACAGTGTTACAAGGAAGCCTGTCATACTTTTCATGTATGACTATGATCAGTATATGCATGACCGGGGAACATACTTTGACATAAAGGAGCTCCCTTTTGTGAAGCTCTATCATATTAAGGATCTCTGCGAGTACCTGTCTACAAAGAAGATCCTGTCCTGTACATATGACAGCCCGGAATATGTGGACAAGTTCATAAAGTACGATTCCATCGACACTCCTGCAAAGATGCTCGACCTTGTCCTATATGGAAAGACTGATGGCTTAAAGATCGAGGACTATTCTGCCAATAAGGAGAAGAAGCTTTCTGTCCTCCATCCTGTTTACAGGCTTAAGAATGCGGGCGACTTTAAAAATATTGCCGATAATGTAAAGGATAATCAGCTTGTCCTCCTTGAAAGAAGCTGGTTCAATCCCACTTTAAGCAGTATCCTTTATGATAATTATAATGATGCATTCAATTACGTCATTATTTCAAATACCACTCCGAGGACATATACAGAGGAGGTACTCGATAAGCTCGGCTCGAAGAGAGTACATAAGGCTCTTGCAATGCGCGAGCTTAAGCGTACATTCCCCGGACTTGATATTAAGTATCCTTATGAAGAGAATTTCTATTCCGCGGAGGAAGGGGCTTCCGTACCTGATACAAAATACCCTCTCGTGTCGGAAATAGTGAGGTACACATATGCTGAACTTTCCGGAGACACTCATGAAGCAAGGCTTTCTGTAAAAGAAAAGGGTGTAAAGCCTCTTAAGCTGGTCATCAATGACAATAAGAGGACTATTATCCACACAAGAGAGCTTTCTCAGGAAGAGCAAAATGGCGGATATATAAGGCTCGATTATGCTGACTTTTCCGACAGGCTCCAGTTTAGAGCACGTTATGATATTGGCGCCGAGATGGAGGATACAGAGACAGGTGAGCACTTTTTCACATACTTCTACGATAAGAGATTCGAAAAGTATAATGAAAAAAATATCGAGAAATACCCGGGCGATGATGCTTTTCTTGAGCCTGTACTATTGCCTTTCATAGGAGTTCCGGAGTTCCGCGGCAAGTACAGGAATATTGAGACTGCTGTAGTTACTCTTCCCTTTAAGAGAGAGCTCAGGAACAGTTTCTCATTCGTATCTATCGAACCGGGTCTTGTGGTAAATGAGAGCATATCAGCCCATATCACTAAAGTGAAGTCATACAGGTCGAAGGCAGTTATATTCCTCAAGCTCAGGAAAATGCCCGGCATGACAGTCAAAAACGTCTGTATGCGTTATAGAAATGCTGAGACATATGATGTCCCTGCAGAATATACTATTACTGAAGGCGGCAAATATTTCAGGATAAAGGCAGAGATAGATTTCAATAAGGCAGAGCTTCGTGAGCTCTATTGGGACTTCAGGATCCTGGTAGAGAAGTTCGGACATGAGAATGAGGTCAAGTGCGCATTCAGGACAGGCTGGTACAAGTTCAAATTCTACATTACCAATATTCAATACAGCGCTTCTGAAGGTCATATGGCATTTCCTTATTATACAAAGAGCGGATGTCTTGCTTTTATGTACAGGCAGGATTCACCTTACGACAAAAATGCGACGGTGAGGAAGGAAATACTTGCCTCTATATGCTATGCATTCGGAGGATTTTTCATTAAACGCAAAGCTATATGGCTTGTGTATGAGAAATTCTGTCAGATGGCACAGGACAATGGTTATTACTTCTTTAAATACTGTATGGATCATTTGACTCCCGAGGAAAATAAGAATATCTATTATGTTATTGACAAAAAGGCCCCTGATTATGAAAAGGTAAAGAAATATGGAAAACATGTCATCCAGTTCATGAGCTTCAAGCATATTCTTTACTGCCTTGCAGCGAGCTACTACGTAGGTTCTGACTCAAGGAACCATCTCTATGCATGGAGATGCAAGACCAGCCTTATCAGATCAAAGATGAATTCAAGAAGAATGTTCTTCCTTCAGCACGGTGTTACAGCGCTTAAGCGCGATGCCCACCTTTTCGGCATGCATGGCAGCAGTCCCATGACATATTTTGCTGTGACTTCCGAGTTCGAACAGGGCATTATAACAAGATATTTTGATTATAATGAGGTAAACGTTCCCATCACCGGATTTGCAAGATGGGATGTACTTGAGGACAAGCAGGATCCGCATGACCGCATGATCCTGCTCATGCCTACATGGAGATCATGGCTTGAAGAAGTAACTGATGAAGATTTCCTGGCAAGCGATTATTTCAGGAACTACTCAGCTTTTCTCAATTCAAAGGAACTGTCCGATGTGCTTGAGAAGAATGATACACGGATGGTATTCTATATCCACCCTAAGTTTGCGGGGTATCTTAAAAACTTTGATATTAAGAACAGGAATGTAAGTCTTATACCGTTCGGTGAGAAGCCTCTCAATGAGATAATGATGAAGTGCTCTGCTCTGATAACAGACTATTCAAGTGTATGCTGGGATGTTTATTATCTTAAGAAGCCGGTCATATTCTATCAATTCGATCTGG
The DNA here is from genome assembly GCA_036343175.1 of Lachnospiraceae bacterium. Lineage (GTDB taxonomy): Bacteria > Bacillota > Clostridia > Lachnospirales > Lachnospiraceae > JAEEJA01. The sequence goes on along the minus strand of JAZASR010000002.1, from coordinate 37,292 downwards.
ATAAGTACAATGAAGCCCATGGAAGCTACATTGATATGGAGAAGGACCTTTTCGGAAGAAGGGCGGTCGATATGCCTTCCCTTATTTCAGAGATCAGGGATGTCATGGAAAAAGGATTTACCATGCTTCCTGATGATGAAAAGAAACATGGATATTATTTCAAGTATATAGACGATCAGAACAGCAAGAGAACATATAAGTTCCTTATCAATCAGGAACGCTGATCAAAAGGGTATATCTTATAAGCATAATGCGAAGCCCGGGCATTTTTAAGTTCCTTGCTGTATGGATAAAGGAGTGAAGTTTAAAGATATGAACGGGAAGAGAATATTAAAGAAGGCAGTGTCGGCTTTTCTGACATTTGCTCTCACTATAAGCTTCTTACCTTTTTCATTTCCGGATAATACATGCGCAGCGGAGACGGATATTTCTTCAGCTTCATCCAGACAGACAGAAGAAAACAAAAAGACTGCCGATCTGAGAATGATATTTACAACTGATATCCACGGCATGGTAGTGAATTATGATTATCAGCGGAAAAAGCTTACAAAGAACGGGCTCAATGTCATTGCCTCTGCTATAAACAGCCTGAGGCAGGAGACCGGACCGGACAATACCATGACATTTGATCTTGGAGACAGCGTCATGGATTATACAAGTGATTTTATCTACAATCACGATGAAGCAGCGCTTCAGCCTGCATATGAAGCCGAAAAGCTGATCGGTTATGACGCGCAGACAATGGGAAATCATGACTTTGACTTTGGCTATGATTATATCATTTCCCAGCTTGCCGAGGCCGGTCTTTCTGATAAAATAGTCGTTTCAAATGTATATTCAAAGATAAATTCCGCCCCGGCATTCAAGAATGAACGAATGATCATCACTAAGAATGTTGCTGCGGCCGATGGCAAAAGATATCAGGTAAAAGTCGGCATAATCGGTGAGACTGTTCCTGCCATGTCATCGAGAGTGGAAAAGGTAAAAGAACAGCTGCAGTCAGAAGATATTATTTCAAATGCTTCCAAGGAAGCTGAAGCACTGAAGAATGAGGGGGCAGATATAGTTATATGCCTGGCTCATTCAGGCTTTGGAGCTGAAAATCCTGCTCCCCGCGCAACTAACTGTGCATATGCCCTGACAAAGGTGCCCGGCATAGATGCCGTATTTGCCGGTCACGAGCATATTGCATTCCCTGATTACAGCAGTGGTCTGCATATGAATGCTTCCGGCTTTGACCGTCAGACAGGTCTTACAAATGGAAAGACACTTCTTATGGCACCTGACAGTTGCAAGGCTTTTGGGGTCTGTGATCTTACTCTGGATTTTTCGGGCGGATCTCCTGTGATAACTTCTCAAAAGGGAAGGCTTGTCAAAGCTTCCAGAAAATTCACAGCAGACAACAGTATTTCTGAGACTATGAGCTATTGGGATCCCATTATCCGTGCCCACTCAGCAGGGACTATAGCTGATCTTGGTCAGGAAACCCTGCATAATTATTTTGGATTTATAGAGAATACTTCTGTCATGCAGGCTATGAATGAAGCACAGCTTTCATATGCAGAGACTTATATTCAGAAAAATGCACCCGATAAGGCGTCTCTCCCCGTTATTTCGATGGCAGGATATAATTCTGCGGGATATTCCGGAGGAGATGACTATACATGTCTTTCAGGCTTTGTTAACAGCGGACAGATAGATTCTGTATCGAATTACCACAGATATGTTTATATATATGAGGTGACCGGCCGGCAGATTAAGAATTACCTGGAATGGCAGGCATCTTATTACAAAGGGATCAATGATCCTCAAAGGGATCCGGATGATGATATCATCAATAATTTTGAAGATGATTTCCAAGGACATCCGCTTGCCTTAAGTTCACATATGACCGGCTTTAATGCTATGAGATTTATAGGCGGGGCCGAATACACCATAGACCTGAGCAAGGACCCGAAGTATTCAGAGGACGGGACTCTTATCGACCCTGATGCATCCCGTATATCATCATTTACCATAAATGGCAGACAGGTCGACCCTGATCAGCACATATTACTTGTAACAGATAAAGTTGCAGCTGTGAAAGAGACCGATGCCACAGAAGACCTGAGCAAAAATGTTGTTATGAAGAGCCATATATTTCAGCAGGATGTACTGGCTGATTATCTGAAGCAGTTATATCTTACAGGCTCCGTAGATATCGCACCGGCAGAAACATTCAGGCTTTCCGGTCTTTCCGGCCGGAGATTCCTCTTAAAGACCGGCGCTGATGCGGAAAAGTACGCCTATGACCAGAGCTGGTATAAAGGTCTTTACAGCAGATATGGAGGATATGACTATCTTATGGGCATATTCACGCCTTATAAGGATCTTAAGGGGCCGTCTGCAGTTGTTTCTCTGTCCGACGATGATACAGTTCACGGAAGCTTAAATGCCCGTGTTATGACATCAGATCCGTCAGGCATCAGTGTGATTAAATATCTGTCAGGCAGACATGATGCTTCTGATCCGCTATGGGATGGGGCGGCGCGTACTGATCGTGATTTTACGATTGAAAAGAACGGAATATATTCTGTATATGTAAGGGACAATGCAGGCAATGTGACCGTCAAAAATATTGCTGTAACTAATATCGATCCTTTAGGAATATTAAAGCCTGTCCCGGATACTATTACAAATAAAAAGAAGAAGATCACCGGTACAGCCGAACCTTCTGTAATGGTCACTGCTCAGACAGATAACGGGACATTTACTGCAAAAGCTGATAGCAAGGGCAGTTTCTCCATAAATACAGGCATACTTGCATCAGAAAGCAGGGTAGAGCTCTTTGCCTCTCTTGGTGAACGGAAGAGCCCTAAGTCCGTGATGTTCGTAAGCAAGAAGGGACCTGATATGCCTGAAGCGGATACTCTTGGCAATGATACTGATCTTCTGACAGGCTCACTTAAGTACCCGAAGGATAAGGTCTTTATCATTGCGGATGGCAATGTATACGTATCAAAGGCGGCCGGGTCCGATTATTATAAAAACTGTGACAGCTATGATGAAGAATATAAAATAGTTGAAAGTGATTTTACCATTGATAAGAAGGGCAGCCTTTCCTGTCAGATCCCGGTCCAGCTGTCCGGAAATACAGTACAGATATATGCAGTCGATTCGATAGGCAGAGTCAGTTATCCTAAAGAGCTTACTGTTAAGAAATACGCACCTAACCGTCCTGCCATTTTCGAGTCCGGTGATCTTGAAACATATATTTACGGGCATTTCAAGGCTTCCAGTAATACAAAGGTCAGAGTTCTGGCGGGAAATGAGACATATTCCGGAAAATGCGATAAGAACGGATACTTCAGGGTCAGGACCGGAAGAATAGCTGCAGGAGAACCTGTCAAGGTATATGGTATTGAGAAGATAGATGGAGAAAATGAAAAAGGCGAGCCTGCCATTATTTCCGTGGAATCAACTGATGATACTTATATTTACAATAATGAATCAACAGGGAAATTCACATGCTTTCCTGTATCCATAAAGAACAGGTATATTAAGGGCAAGGCGCCTTCAGGTGCAGATCTTACCATCGTTACACCCGATAAGACGTATAAGGTAAAGGCCGGTAAGAACAAAAAATATTCCTGCCGCATATCGGAACCTGTATCTGAAGGAGCATTCTGCTATGTGCTGTACAGGGATAAAAACGGAAAGATAAAGAACGCCCGCCGTAAAAAAGTATCCTCTGCCCTCCCTGGGAAGCCGTGGACAGAAAAGCCATTGATTAAGAAAGACACACGCATTACAATATTTTCTGATGTTAAATGCGATATGAATGTCACACTTAAAGGTAAGATCTATGAGCCGGTATTTTCCGAATACAGGGCAAAGACTGACGCATATGCTTATGTATTTGATTTAAGACCTCTTAAGAAGAATGATAAGATAAAGGCCAGTGCAGTGACCGGCATTGGAAGTAAAACAAAGACTTTTAAAGTTAAAAAGAAAGAAAAAAAGAAAGAAAAAAAGAAAGAAAAAGCAGGGTAATATTATAAGGAGGAATCATGATAACAATACTTCTTGCAGCCTATAATGGAGGAAAGTATCTTGAGGCCTTTCTTGATTCATTGAAAGGACAGACTGTCCGGGACTGGCAGCTCATTGCCTTTGATGATGGCAGCACTGATAATACACAGGAGATTATAAGAAATTTCGCATTCAATAATGAAAACAAGGTGTATTTTAAGGTTAATGATCCCGCCTGCGGTTCTGCCAGGGATAATTTTTCCATGCTTATAAAAGAGGCTCGGAACAAGGGCGCGGATTATTGCCTCTTTGCCGATCAGGACGATGTCTGGGAACCCGACAAGATAGAGACTCTGATGAGTGCCATGGAGGAGGCCGAAAAACGGTACTCGGATAAGATACCGGTCATGGTTCATTCTGATCTTAAGGTGGTCGATGAAAGCTTAAATACTATAGCGGATTCATTCTTTGAATATCAGCAGCTCGATAAGAAAATAGGCTTCTGTCACCTGCTTATACAGAATAATGTCACCGGATGCGCATCAGTGATAAATAAGACCTGTCTTAAGGCAGCGGCCGATACTATCGGAAGTCCCGAGGTAATAATGCATGACTATTGGTGTGCTTTAATAGCGGCCACATTCGGAAAGCTTATCTTCATAGATGAGCCGACTGTTCTTTACAGGCAGCATGGGGACAATGAAGTTGGAGCGAAGAATTCAAGGAATCTTAAATATCTTAAGAAAAGGATATCTGACGGAGCGGCTTCATATGAAGAAGCCATGGACAGATCATACAGGCAGTGCCGGTATTTCTATGAGTCCTTTAAGGATTATGACTTCAGGAAGACAGGCAGGATCGAAAAAAAGCTTGAACTTATAAAAGAATATTCTGATCTTCAGAATGCAGGGAAGCTGGAGAAAATAGCTTTTTACCGCAGGCACGGAGTGTGGAAGAAAGGCGCGGCAAGAAAGGCTGCTCAGGTTCTCTGGAGCTGAAAGCCGGATGGTAATTAATACATGGGTAAATTAGGAAAATATGTCAGAATGTATTCGCTGGCATTTCATAAGAGAGATAACAGGAAAATTGTATTTGGAGCCTGGCTGGGAGAGCGTTTTACAGACAACTCCATGCAGCTGTATCTTGAAGCGGCAGAATATCCGGATCTGGAAGTCCTCTGGGTCACGAAGAATGAGGATGTCTTAAGTGAATTGAAGGAAAGACATCTCCCCGCCGCCATGTGGGGATCAGATGAGGCAGCTGCATTTGAAAAAGATGCCATGTATGCGGTAATATCCAATGGCATATCAGATGTGGAACATGAGTATCTCGGCGGAGCTGTATTTTTGGATCTGTGGCATGGAGTGCCGTTAAAGAAGATAGCATTTGACAATAAACTCGTACATAACTGGGATTCGCCCGCATATAAGGTGAAGAATTTTTTCAAATATCTGGCTATGCGGAAAATGTATTATTTCGCTCCATCAGAAAACTTCAGGGAAATATATATGAGCTGTTTCAGGCAGCCGGAAGACCATATTATAGTACTTGGTCAGCCGAGAAATGATATATTTTTTGATGGAAGTCCCTGCCCGTATTTTAAAGACATAAAGTTTACAGGCAGCAGGATAATACTTTACTGTCCGACTCACAGGAATGAGGGAAGGACACCGATAGAGATTCACAGGCTCTTTGATCTGCCTGTTTTGGAAAAGTTTCTCGAAGATAATGATATGTATTTCTTCATAAAGAAGCATTTCTATCACAGGAATGAGTCAGAGGATCTTAAGGATTACGATAGGATCATCGACATTACGGGTGGCGATTATGACGTGCAGAAGCTCATTATGGGAGTGGATCTGCTCATAAGCGATTATTCGAGCATCTATATCGATTATCTGCTTCTGAATAAACCATTGCTTTTCTATTGCTATGACCTTGAGGATTACCTTGAGCATGACAGGGAGATGTACTTTGAATATGATGAGGTGACACCAGGCGCAAAGCCGGCGGATTTTCCTACTCTGCTTGATGAGTTAAAGAAATTTGCGAAGGAGGGAGACTCTTATGCGGAGGCAGACCGTACCCGCGTCCGTGATTTCTTCTACTGTAAGGAAGGGCAGGGAAAAGTCGGACCAAAGATAATTGAGATGATAAAAAACGGGGATTTTCTGAAGTAAATGATCAATGGAAGAAGGTAAGAAATATGGACTATGGCAAGCAGGATCTTTCTGAGATGATAGAAGCTCTTTCAGAAGGAAAGGGTGAATATGAATGGGATGAGATCGAGGAGATCATCACAGACTGTTTTGATGATGACAGGATAAGCTCTGATGAATTTGATGAGCTGATGGAGAAGCTTAACGGGATCGAACCATGATATAATACTGGACAGACCGCAGGCAATAGGATATAGTAATAATCGTTACAGGCACAGGTCTTATGCAATGAAGCGGACAGTATAGAAAAACTTTCAGGCCTTATGTTCCTGCAAAGCTTTTGGCAGGACAGGGGCTTTTTTTATTATTCGAGGTGAAGTCTATGGCAGAGAAGAAAAAGCACGAGCTCATAACAGATGGCTCTGATGGCAATGAAAAGATAATTCTCGATATGGATAATGGTGAGCTTGAGGACAGTGATATCCCCGAGGACTTTACCGATCCTCAGATCCTTTATGAAAAGCTGATAAAGATGATCAGGTCCTATCACCCTTCTGATGACCTCTCTATGATCGAAAAGGCTTATAAAGTGGCTTTTGAAGCCCATAAGGACCAAAAGAGAAAGTCAGGAGAGCCTTACATCATCCACCCTCTTTGTGTCTCAATAATCCTCGCAGAGCTCAGGATGGATATGGAGACTATAGCTGGCGGCATGCTCCATGACGTTGTTGAGGATACACCTCTTACCAGTGAGGACATTACGCGTGAATTCGGCAGTGAGGTGTCACTTCTCGTTGATGGTGTTACAAAGCTCACCCAGTTGAATTATGTATCCGATAAAGTGGAAGTACAGGCAGAAAACCTGAGGAAGATGTTCCTTGCCATGGCAAAGGATATCAGAGTCATCATCATAAAGCTTGCCGATCGTCTCCATAACCAGAGGACCATGAAGTACCAGTCCCCTGCCAAACAGAGAGAGAAGTCTCTTGAGACCATTGAAATATATTCGCCTATTGCTGACAGACTCGGTATTTCCAAGATCAAGGTCGAGCTCGATGACCTTGCCTTCATGTACCTTAAGCCTGACAAATATAAAGAAATAGAGACGCTCTTAAGCGAAGGCCGCGAACGCCGCAAGCAGGAGATCCAGGAAATAGTCAAGGAGGTTCGTGAGAACATAGAGAAGGCTGGCATCAAAGCCACTATAGACGGCAGGGCAAAGCATTATTTCAGTATATATAAGAAGATGGTCACAAAGCATAAGAATATTGACCAGATCTATGATCTCTATGCCGTACGTATCATAGTTGAGACTGTTCGCCAGTGCTATACGGTGCTTGGTGTCATTCACGAGATATACAAGCCTATTCCCGGCCGTTTCAAGGATTATATTGCCATGCCGAAGGCAAATAACTACCAGTCCCTTCATACGACCCTTATAGGCCCTAATGGCCGCCCATTCGAAATACAGATCAGAACCTATGAGATGCACCGCACTGCCGAGTTCGGTATTGCTGCCCATTGGAAATACAAAGCCAACCAGTTCGGCGTCACGACATCCGACAACGAAGAGGAGAAGATGGCATGGCTCAGGCAGATACTCGAGTATCAGCATGACATGTCGGATAATAAGGAGTTCCTTTCTCTCATCAAGTCCGATCTTGACCTCTTCTCTGATCAGGTCTACTGCTTCACAAAGGACGGCGATGTAAAGAATCTGCCTGCAGGCTCCTGTCCTATTGACTTTGCATACGCGGTACACAGTGCTGTAGGCAATAAGATGGTCGGCGCCCGTGTCAATGGCAATATGGTAAATATCGATTATCAGCTGCAGAACGGCGACAGAGTCGAGATAATAACCTCACAGAATTCGCACGGTCCGAGCCGTGACTGGCTGAAGCTTGTTAAATCAACTCAGGCTAAGAATAAGATCAATCAATGGTTTAAAGAGGAGCTCAAGGAAGAAAATATTGTCCGCGGCAAGGAACTTATTAATGCCTATTTCAGGACCCATTCACTTGATCCGACAAAGCTTATGCAGCCTGAATACGTCGAGACAGCAGAGCGCAAATATGGATTTAAAGACTGGAACTCTGTACTCGCAGCCATAGGCCATGGCGGTCTTAAAGAAGGCCAGGTCGTTAATAAGCTGCAGATGGAGTATGACAAGAATCATCCTAAGATCATATCAGATCAGGATGTCATTACAGATGTCGAGAACCGTCAGCAGGACAACCAGAATCATTCAAGCGCCCTGATCAAGAATAAGAGCGGAATAGTCGTCGCAGGACTTAATGATGTATCTGTAAGGTTCGCAAAGTGCTGTTCACCGGTTCCGGGCGACGAGATCATAGGCTATGTGACCCGCGGCCGGGGTGTTACCATTCACCGTACTGACTGCATGAACATGATGAACCTGTCAGATGAGGATCGTCAGAGGATAATCCCTGCTGATTGGGAGCATGATGCCATCAGGAACAGAAATGATTCCTACAATACCACCATTATCATCTATGCCCAGGACCGTGTCGGTCTTCTCATGGACTTGAGCCGTGTATTTACAGAGAATGAGATCGACGTCCTTAATATCAATACAAAGGTAAGCAAGCAGGGCGTAGCAACCATAACCATGGGCTTCGCAGTAAAGGATAAGGATTCACTCCGTACCCTCGTTGACAAGCTTAAAGGTGTCACAGGTGTACGTGATATTCAGAGGAGCAGAAGCTGATGATCGCCTTATTATCTTAGATTGCGGATTTCAGAAATAACATTAATGGAGCACCTTTTATGCAGGGAAATGAAGCTGATACATACAGACTTTTGTTTACAGTTGTCGGTCCTATAGCCACCAATTGCTATTTTCTTACACATGAAGCTTCAGACAGCGATAATACCATCATAGTCGATCCCGGTTTCGACGCGGATACGATAATTGAATTTGTATTGAAGCATGGACTTAAGCCGGCTGCTGTTCTTATCACACATGGTCATGCAGATCATATATCTGCAGCTAATGAGGTCAAAGAATATTTTAATATCGATATATATGCTCCTGAGGCTGAGAGCAAGACGCTCTCAAGCGTTGATCTGAATATGTCCGATCTCCTTTTTCATGAGCCTGTAAGCGTGACTGCCGATCACTGGCTTAAAGACCGCGAAGATACTGTGATATGCGGTTTTAAGATACATTGCATACATACTCCCGGTCATACTCCGGGCGGCATGTGCTATTATCTGCCTGAGGAAAAGATACTTTTTTCAGGAGATACTCTTTTCCGCGGATCATGCGGACGTACAGATTTCATAAATGGCAGTACATCAGATATCATAGATTCACTTAAAGATAAGCTTTTCAAACTTCCGACAGACACAAAAGTCTACCCCGGCCATGGAATGCCGACAGATATAGGATTTGAAAAGGAATACAATGTCTATGCTTAAAGTTATACTTTCAGAGATGGATTTTGACTTTGATATCAGGGCTCTTTTAACTGCTGTTTTTCCGGGTCAGAAAGTTTATTTTTCCATTACCGGAGAATACGGAGTCAATGATATCCCTGATATTATATTCAATGTCGGATTTGACCGTAACAGCATTATTGCAGAAGCGCTTCTTAATGACCGGACATATACAGAGTCAGGAAACTGCGAAATTTCGGGAAGCTGGAAAAAGAACCCCGGAAGGACTTCAAATCCATCCAGGACCCGATATAAGAATCTGCTTAAAAGACTGATATTTGATCTGTGTTTTGATATCGATGAGCATGACATTGCATCAAAGCACATCATCAGGAGAAGACCTCTCTGGGGTACTTTGACTGGTGTAAGACCTGTAAAGGCCGCACAGATGGCAATTGAACATGCAGAGAAGTCATCAGAAAATACAGATCCGATAAGGTATGCCGCTGAAGTTAAAGCGCAGGCTGCCGGATATCTTGAAAAGGAATATTATGTGTCGGAGGAAAAAGCACTTACCTGCGTGAATATTTCTCTTCGTCAGGAGCGGATACTTAAAGCACTTGCAGATAAAGTGTCATTTGGAGAAGAATATATTAATGATGTCCGTGCCTGTACAGATCCTGCCTATAAGACAAAAGAGCATATACTGGGAAATGACGATTACAGCCTCTACATAGGCATACCCTTCTGCCCGACTACATGCATGTACTGCTCATTCGCATCATATCAGGCTGATGTCTATAAGGATTATGAAAAGCCTTACTTAGACTCACTTATTTCTGAGATCGATTATACCGGTGAGCTCTTAGGATGTAAGCCTCTTACGATCTACGTCGGCGGAGGTACGCCTACAGCCCTGTCTGTCCATGGGTTTGAAAGACTCATGAAGCATATTTCACAAAGGTTCGATCTGGAAAAAGTACAGGAATTCACTGTTGAGGCAGGACGTCCTGACTCCATTACAGATGAAAAGCTGTCGATATTAAGGTCTTACGGCGCCGGCAGGATCTCTGTCAATCCACAGACCATGAATGATAAGACTCTTGAACTTATCGGCAGGAGGCATACGGCAGCGGACACGGTACGCGCATTTAAAGCTGCAAGGAATGCAGGCTTTGATAATATTAATATGGACCTGATAACCGGACTTCCCGGTGAATCACTGAATGACTTTAAGAGGACACTTAAGATCTGCATGGATCTGGGAGCTGATGACATAACAGTTCATTCCCTGGTCATCAAGCGCGCCGGCGCCATGAGAATGATCCTTGACGGGGCATATGAAGAAAGAGGTAAGGACATCGTTGCAGGAGAGCTTGAACGGGGTAAAGTAATGCAGGATGAAATGGCTTATGCTGTGAAGACGCTGACCGATAATGGTCTTGCACCATATTATATGTACAGGCAGCGCAATGCCGAGCCTTACTTTGGAAGCCAGGGCCAGGAAAATATGGGATTTGCATCGGCCGGTAAGGCATCTTACTACAATATCTTCATCATGGAGGAGCTGCAGTCGATCGCAGCCTGCGGGGCCGGTGCCATGTCCAAGAGACTGGACAGAAACACAGGTGTTCTGAGCCGTACCGGAAATGTGAAAAGTCTTAAAGAATATATTGACCGCGTGGATGAAATGAAGGAAAATAAGGGTAAGTTATTCAGCTGATAAAAGCACAATTTTGTGAATTTTCTGGCAGTAAGCTTTGAATTATCGGGATAAAAGCTTAATGCTGCATGGGATTTTAACCTTAATGCTATATGGAATAAGAGCTTAATGCTGCATTGGATTTTAAGCTTAATGCTTTATGGGAATACAAGGAGAAGTATGATGGAAGAGGATTACCTTGAGAAGCTTGTCATGGGGAGCGACAAGCTGAGTCCTGAAGTCAGGGAGAACGTATATATAGAGATGGCACATGGCATCATAGTCAGCAATCTTGCGAGGGCAGTATCCGAGGAGATGGAGCATGATGATATGTTCCTTGATGATATTACAATAGCGGGCCTCCTGCATGATATCGGCAAGCTCAGACTCAATAAATACATAGATAATTCCGGTTTTTTTAATGACAATCTCGTGGTCGAGCAGATGCGCTACGTGCGCGGGCATGCCAGATTCTCAAGAGATATACTCATGGAGAAGAAGTACCCGCTGCTTGTAATAGATTCTGTATATCATCATCATGAGAATATGAATGGCACCGGGTATCCCGACGGCCTTACAGGGTCAAAGATCCCTTTTATGTCAAGAATCCTTCGTATCTGCGACGTATTTGCCGCACTTACCTCTGACAGGCCTTACAGAAAGGCATTCGATCCTCATACGGCTGTTCAGCTTATAATCGATGAGATCGAGAACTATGACGTAACTATATTTACAGCATTTCAGAGAATGTACCACAGCGATAAATATGAAAAGATAAAGCCTATCAATGCTATGATCACGGATCTGCAGAAAGAACATCTCAAGCTTTTTATAGAAGTCGCAGAGAAGCTGGAGCAGGAGGAACAGGAGAAGAGAGCAGCCAGGATAAATAATGGTGACAGGACAGTCTCTTCCAGGAACATATCTTCCGGAAAGACAGCAGCTAAGAAAAGACCTTCAGGTTCCGAAGAAAAGATATTAAAGTGAATAGGTATTTTTATTACCATCCGTAAAGGAATTATATAATAATACAGGTAAAGAAAATAATCTTGAAAAAATGAAAAAAGTGCTTGACATTTCAGATACACCGTGTATAATTGTAGATGGTCTGTTGGTCAAGCGGTTAAGACATCGCCCTCTCACGGCGGGATCAAGGGTTCGATTCCCTTACAGACTGTGATCGTGAAAAGCCCTGCATTTGCAGGGCCTTTTTTTTCACATTTTTTTTAACAGGTGAACGTACATGAAGAATAATATATATAAGCAGAGAAAAATTTCCGAAACAAAAGCTGACAAGGCTCTTTCCGATCTTAAACAGAAGCTCATTCATAGATACGATTGCCGCAGAGGTATATTTCGTAATTCGAGAGATGTGCTTAAGATCATAGCTCTCACGGCAATGGTTCTGGACCACATCGGGGTCATCCTGGCAAGATCGTATTTTGGAAAGACAGCTCCTGCGCTTAAAGACGTGCTGGCCGGTCTGTCATCACCGGATAAGGACAGCCTGGTCTATCTTTGCCTCTTAATACTAAGGGGGATTGGCAGACTTTCCTTTCCTCTTTTTGCCTTTATGATCGTGGAGGGCGTCATGTTTACACACGATATCTATATGTACATAGCGAGACTTTCCATATTTGCCGTGATCTCGGAGGTCCCGTTTGATCTTTTCCTGGCAGGAGAGACGGTCTACCGGGGAAGGCAGAACGTTATATTCACACTTTTAATAGGCGCTGTAACGGTCGCGCTTATTAAAAAGACAGAAGAAATCATAGCAGAACACAGCGCCACCGATCGGAAGGGTGCCCGGAAAAAAAGCACGAACAGCATGGCAGATCAGAGTGCTTCCATGGGTGCTGTGAGTTTTATGAAAGCAGCTGCAGGCTTTTTTATCGCATGCGCAGGTGTTTTAATATCATATATTCTGAAAACCGACTATTCATTTTACGGCATTATCATAATCTATATATTTTATATCTTCCGTGACAGGCTTGACATTCTGTGCCTGTATTTTCTGATCATCACGATCTTTACTTCCGGCATGGAAAAACTTGCCTCACTTGACATATTGCTCTTTGCTTCATATGACCGGGATTCCTTAAGCAGCCGCTCGAATTTCTCAAAATATTTCTTCTACGTATTCTATCCCGCCCACCTGTTGATATTGTATGGGGTCGCTGAATTTATAATTTGACATTGGCATGCCGGAATTTTATAATTATGATTTAGTGCGTGCACATGTGCAGCAATTTTTTTGATCAGAGAAAAAGGGATATAACAATGAAAAAGTACACAGTTAATGAACTCAGAGAGATGTTTCTTACCTTCTTCGAAGGCAAAGGTCATCTCAGAATGAAGAGCTTTTCGCTCGTTCCGCACAATGATGATTCACTTCTTATCATCAATTCAGGTATGGCACCATTAAAGCCTTATTTCACGGGTCAGGAGATACCTCCAAGAAGGCGTGTCACAACATGCCAGAAGTGCGTCCGTACAGGTGACCTTGAAAATGTGGGAAAGACTGCCCGTCATGGTACATTCTTCGAGATGCTCGGTAATTTCTCATTTGGCGATTATTTTAAGAATGAGGCTATTCCGTGGGCGTGGGAGTTCTTAACTGAGGTAGTCGGACTCGATCCCGACAGACTTTATCCATCGGTATATGTAGATGATTATGAGGCATTCAGGATCTGGACCGACAAGATGCATATACCTGCTGAGCGTATCATAAAGCTCGGCAAGGAAGATAATTTCTGGGAGCACGGTTCAGGACCATGCGGACCTTGCACAGAGATCTACTATGACCGTGGAGAAAAGTATGGAAACGGACCGGAGGATGTCCTCGGAGGAGAGGGCGACCGCTATATGGAGGTCTGGAACGTAGTATTTTCACAGTTCAATAATGATGGACATGGTAATTATTCTGACCTCGTTCAGAAGAACATAGATACAGGTATGGGCCTTGAGAGACTTGCAGTAGCTGTACAGGATGTTAATTCGATATTCGACGTTGATTCCATCAAGGCTATTCGTGATGAAGTCTGCAGGATAGCAGGCGGTATTGGATATGAAAAGCCAGATACTTCAGAGTCCGATGTTTCAGTCCGTGTCATCACAGACCATATCAGATCAGCAACATTCATGATCTCAGACGGCATCATGCCATCCAATGAGGGCCGCGGATACGTTCTTCGCCGTATCATCCGCCGCGCTGTACGTCACGGACGCAAGCTTGGCATTCTGGGCTCGTTCCTTCCGGAGCTTTCTGAGTATGTAATAGCCGGTTCGAAGGATGGATATCCTGAGCTCGAGGAGAAGAAGGCATTTATCCTTAATGTTATCAAACAGGAAGAGGATAAGTTCGAAAAGACATTTGAGCAGGGACTTGATATCCTTGATTCCATGAAAAAAGACCTTGCATCATCAGGTTCTGATACGCTTTCAGGCTCTGATGCTTTCAAGCTTTATGATACATACGGCTTCCCTCTTGACTCAACACAGGAGATCCTTGCTGAGGCCGGATATAAAGTCGATGAGGAAGGCTTCGAGAAAGCCATGAAGGAGCAGAGGGAGATGGCACGCAAGGCGCGCAAGACCTCCAATTACATGGGAGCAGACGCTACTGTTTACGAAGATATGGATCCTGCAGTAAACTCTGAGTTCACAGGCTACGACAGGCTTGTAGACGATGGAAAGATCGTTGCTTTAGCAGAACTCCACAGTGCGGATGAAGATGAGGACAATAAGGTCACAGAAGCGCTCACAGACGGCATGACAGGCGCCATCATTACAGATAAGACACCATTCTACGGCACCATGGGCGGTCAGGTTGGAGATCACGGCAAGATCTTCCTTTATCCTGACAGCGTGGAGACAGAAGAACATGATGCATTCGGCTGTGACAGCCATAATGATAAGGCACTTGCAGTATTTAAGGTCGATACCACAGAGCATGTCGCAGGCTCAAAGATCGCTATGATCGGCCATGTTGTAAAGGGCATGTTCAAGGTCGGCGATACGGTAACTCTCAAGGTCTGCAGGAAGAATCGTGAAAACATCTGCCGCAACCATTCAGCTACCCACCTTCTTCAGAAGGCACTTCGTGTAGTACTTGGCACACATGTGGAGCAGGCCGGTTCATATCAGGACGGAGATCGTACAAGGTTTGATTTCTCCCACTTCAAGGCAATGACTGCTGATGAGATAAAGCAGGTTGAAGAGCTTGTTAATAAAGAGATCCAGGAGGGACTGGATGTAAGAACTGATATCATGAGCCTCGATGAGGCAAAGAAGACAGGTGCTATGGCACTTTTCGGCGAGAAATACGGTGAAGAGGTAAGAGTAGTACGTATGGGTGACTTCTCCACTGAGCTCTGCGGCGGTACTCATGTATCCAACACAAGAGAGATCGGGCATTTCAAGATCATTTCGGAGTCGGGAGTCGCTGCAGGCGTAAGACGTATCGAGGCTATCACAGGCCGCGGACTTATAAAATATTACGAAGACCATGATGCCCTTCTTAAAGAAGCAGCAGAAAAGGCAAAGACCAGTCCTGACAAGCTGTCAGAAAGAATAGCTGCCCTTCAGAAGGAGATCAGGGAATTAAATGCCGAGAATGAAAAACTTAAGAATGAGCTTGCTTCAAATGCTGCCGGCGACGTCCTCAGTGAGGCGGCTGACATTAACGGCATTAAGGTACTTGTGATCAGCCTTCCGGACCTTGATATGAATGAACTCAGGAGCTTCGCGGATGAGACCTGTGACAGGCTTGGCGATTCATTCGTAATACTTATGTCTGCAAAGGGCGGCAAGGTTTCAATAGTTGCAAAGGCTACAGACGCTGCATTAAAGAAGGGGGCTCACGCAGGAGATCTCATAAAGGAAACTGCGGGGATCGTCGGCGGAGGCGGCGGCGGACGTCCTAACATGGCCCAGGCCGGCGGAAAAGATGCCTCAAAGATCGATGAAGCTATAGAAAAGGCAAAGGAGATCGCTGCATCCCAGATCCGCTGATAGGTTACTGTCATCATCAGCCTTCTTAATTATTAATAGCACTTTGTGGTCAGCTAGTGGCTTCTGGACGCGCTTTCGCTCACTTTCTCACGCAGCGCTTCTAACCTCAGACTTCCCTTCGGTCACGCCCATACATATGAACTTGCCTGTTTTTGGCAAGTTCCAAAGGTTGGCGTTTTACGCCAACCGATTTTATCAACGAGCGATAGAATTTTATTCTTCGAAAATTAAGGTTTGCGGAGGATGAGTCGTAAGCAATACTGTGCATTGGAGCCGGCGCAGATAAAAATCTTCGTCCGCCAGTTTGCTTTCAAGTTGCGACCGAGGCGACAATGCTTTACTGGTCGCGAGGGAGCAACAATAAAAGAAAGCAAACCAGGGCGGATGATTTTTACGAGCACGGCGATTAAACAGTATTGCTTACGACTCATCCTCGCAAACCGTAGGAGAGAAAAGACCGGAAAAGTATTATTATTGTAAATTTTTGCTTGACCTTGCACGGCAATATGATATAATACAGTTTGTGCGTATGGGAAAAGCGTGTGTTTTCTAACCCATACTATTTCTGATTTAAGCGCATAGTTTACAGCTGGAGGGAGGTTAGGTGTGAGACTATGTCGAATATAATCGTTAAAGAGAACGAGACTCTGGACAGTGCTTTACGTCGTTTCAAGAGAAGCTGCGCAAAGGCAGGTATCCAGCAGGAGATTCGTAAGAGAGAGCATTATGAGAAGCCGTCAGTTCGTCGTAAGAAGAAGTCTGAAGCAGCTCGTAAGCGTAAGTATTGATTCGGAATCTGTATCATATGAAGTTAATTGTGCCTTGAGGCTTATGCCTTAAGGCATTTTTTATTGGTTTGATAACAGGGACTGAATATGCTATTATATCAAAGTATGTCTGCAATTATGGATATGGCGGCATATTACAAAAAACAGGAATTATACAGATTTTAAAGCCGGGTTTTTATGCCTGGCGCGATATATATAAGAAAAGGAGTGTATTTATGGGCGAGCTTATTACTATAGCACTTGACGGCATGGGAGGAGACAATGCTCCTGAAGCCACAGTACAGGGCGCAGTCATGGCACTTAAGAAGTCTGATAAGATATTCATTAAGATGACCGGTAAAAAGGAAGTTCTCGATGAAGAGTTAAAGAAATATGAGGGAACCTATGATGACGGGAGACTTGAGATAATAAATGCCTCAGAGACTATAGGATTCGATGAGCAGCCTGTCATGGCAGTAAGGAAGAAGAAGGACTCTTCTCTGGTAAAAGGCATGAGGCTCGTAAAGACCGGGGATGCGGATGCATTTGTATCAGCAGGTTCTACAGGCGCCATCCTTGTAGGCGGACAGATGATAGTCGGCAGGATAAAGGGTATAGACAGGTCCCCTCTTGCCCCTCTCTTCCCTACCCTCAAAGGCAATTCGCTCCTTATCGACTGCGGGGCCAATATGGACGCCAGGCCGGAATGGCTTCTGCAGTTTGCAGTTATGGGAACCATATATATGAGAGAAATAGTTGGCAAGGAGAATCCTACAGTTGCGATCGTCAATGTCGGAGCTGAAGAGGAAAAGGGCAATAAGCTCGTACATGAGACATATCCATTATTAAAGGAATGCAGAGATATTAACTTCATCGGCAGCATTGAAGGCAAGGAAATACCTGAAGGCGCGGCAGATATCATAGTCTGCGATGCATTTACAGGAAATGTAATACTTAAGCTCTATGAGGGCCTGGCAAAGACTATATTCAAGATACTTAAGAAGGCAATGCTTTCCAATCTGCGCAGTAAGATAGGAGCCCTGCTGTTAAAGCCTTCTCTCAAGAAAGAGATATCTGCATTCAAGGTCGATGCTTCAGATGTCGGAGGCGCGCCAATGCTTGGGCTTACAGGCCTTGTCATAAAGGCTCACGGCAGTTCGGATGCCAAGGAGATCATGAATGCCTGCCTGCAGTGTGTTCCATTTACTGAGCATAACGTAAATGCGAAGATCAGGGAATTCCTTGATGAGCAGAGAACAGAGGAATGATGCAAAATGGAAATTGATAATGATATAAAGACCAGGAATACCGAGCTTAATACTGATGAGAGGATAAGAAGATTTGAGAAGGCTTCAGGATATATATTTCAGAATAAACAGCTGCTCATAATAGCACTTACTCATTCATCCTACGCCAATGAACTCAGGGTAAATAAAAGAGAGTGTAATGAACGTCTCGAATTCCTTGGAGATGCTGTACTGGAAGTTATCTCATCTGATTATATATTCAGAAAATATCCTGATAAGAATGAAGGAGACATGTCACGCCTGCGCGCAAGCTATGTATGCGAGCCGACTCTTGCCCTGTGCGCAAGGATGATCCACCTGGATGATATTATTTACCTTGGAAAGGGTGAAGAGATGACAGGGGGACGTAAAAGGGACTCTATAGTTTCGGATGCTCTTGAAGCTACGATCGGAGCTATATTCATAGACGGTGGTATCCAGGAAGCAAAGAAGTATGTAGACCGCGTAGTCCTTGATGACATAGAGAACAAGTTCCTGTTCTATGACAGCAAGACCCACCTGCAGATGCTGGTCCAGGAAGAGTCTGAAAATACTCTTGAATACAGGTTCATAAGTGAAGAAGGGCCTGCCCATAACCGTACTTATACATATTCTGCCGTGGTAAATGGAAAAGAGATCTCCCGGGGCACAGGCTCTACAAAGAAAAAGGCAGAGCAGGAAGCAGCCTATAAGGCGCTTCTAATCTTGAGAAAGCAGACAAAGTGATATGCATTTAAAAAGTCTTGAAGTTCAGGGATTCAAATCATTCGCTGACAAGATAAAGTTTGAATTTCATGAAGGAATAACAGGAATCGTGGGTCCTAATGGATCCGGAAAGAGCAACGTCGGCGATGCCATGCGCTGGGTGCTTGGTGAACAGAGTGCCAAACAGCTGCGCGGAGGCAGCATGCAGGATGTTATCTTCAATGGTACTGAGGTAAGAAAGCCATTAGGCTATGCATATGTATGCCTTACCCTTGACAACAGCGACCATGCCCTGAATGTTCCATATGATGAAGTTTCGATCACAAGGAGAGTCTACAGGTCGGGTGAGAGCGAATATCTCATCAATAATGCTGCCTGCAGGCTTCGTGAGATACAGGAGCTTTTCTTCGATACAGGTGTAGGCCGTGAGGGATATTCTATCATTGGACAGGGCCAGATCGACAGGATCATAAGCGGAAGGCCTGAAGAAAGACGAGCTCTTTTCGATGAGGCAGCCGGGATCGTAAAATATAAAAAGAGAAAGGCGGCAGCAGAGAAGAGCCTTGCGGATGAAGAGGCTAATATGGTCCGCGTCGAGGATATATTAAAGGAACTTGAAAGCCGCGTCGGCCCATTGAATGAAGAAGCAGATAAGGCTCAGAAGTACCTTAAATACCGTGATAACCTGAAAGACCTCGATATAGAGCTGTTTCTACACGATTATGATGAGAATGCAGGGAAGATAAAGGAGATCGACGAGAAGCTTCTTGTCGTTTCTTCCGACAAGGCAGCCAACGAGAAAGAGCTTGAAAAAACAGACGAGGGCTCTGAAGATATCCTAAAGCAGATCGATGACAATGATGCCATGATCGAAAAGGTCCGTGACGAGATCACTCAGAATGATATTGACCGCAATACCCTTGTAAATGGTATTTCACTCATTGAAGAGCAGATGAACACTGTCCGTCTCAATAAAGAGCATTATACAGAGCGAAGGTCTGTAATTAATAGTGAGATCCTGTCAAAGGAAGCTGAGATAGAAAAGAATATATCATCTATAAAAGAGGCTTCTGAGAAAGCGCGTAAGACTGTTGAAGCACTTGATCAGGCAAGCGACCGTGTGAATGAGCTTACAGATGAAAAGAAAGCTTTTGAAATAGAGCAGGACGAGGTTGAAAAGGCTTCATTAAAGCATCGTCAGAGCGGTGAAAAGGTAGCACAGGATAAAGTGCGTTTTGATACAAGACTTGAACAGATATCCATAAAGAAAAGTGAGATCAATGCTCAGATCATTGCAAATAAAGCAGCGGCTGACGAATTGAATGAGACCGCCGAAGAGGAAAAGGACAATATCGACGATTATAAAGAAAAGCTCGAGAGCATAGATGATATGAATAAGGCTATCGAGGAGGCTGTACGGCATTTAAAGCTCGATGCCCTTGCTGTTGATAAAAAGGTTAATGATCTTCAGCCAAAGTATCATATGGCGAACTCAAAACTCATAGCTATCCGCAGTATGACTGAGAGATACGAAGGCTTTGGTCAGTCCATCCGCCGTGTCATGGAACGAAAGGAAAGCTTAGGCGGCATCTACGGAGTCGTTGCAGATCTGATAAAGACTGAGCCAGAATATGAGACAGCCATCGAGACAGCTTTAGGCGGTCAGATCCAGAACGTGGTTACATCTGACCAGCAGACTGCAAAGGAACTTATCAGCTACCTGAAGAAGAATCGTTATGGCAGGGCCACGTTCCTGCCGCTTGATGCGCTTACAGTCCGCGGCACCGGAATAGACGCAGCAGCGCTCAGAGAGCCGGGTGTTATAGGTACAGCTGATGCTCTTGTAAATGCGGACAAAAAGTTCGACAAGCTGGTCGAATACCTGCTTTCAAGGGTCATCGTAGTAGATAATATCGATAATGCCATAAGGACGGCCAATAAATATTCACACCGTTTCCGTATGGTCACGCTTGAGGGAGACTTAATAAATCCCGGCGGCTCCATGTCAGGAGGCGCCTTTAAGAATTCCAACAATCTGCTCGGCCGCCGCCGTGAGATCGAAGATCTGGAGGGCCAGGTGGAAAAACTGGAGCATGACCTTACTGCAGCGAAGAAAGAGCTCAGGGAGAAGAATGAAGCTGTAGATAAGGAACGTCTGAAGACTGTCGGCAATCAGAAGCTGAGGAGCGATATTGAGCTCAAGCTCAATACCTCAAAGGTCAATTACGAGAGAGCTTTAAAGGACTTAGAGGACAATAAGGCTGAGCTCGACCGTATCATGTTCAGCCTCCGTGAGGCAGAAGAAGATGAGAAGAACCTTATAAAAGAGTCTCAGGATGTCATTCAGAATAAAGAGGATTTCGATAAAAAGACTGCTGAGTACGAACAGAAGCTTATAGAGCTTTCCGAGAGTATAAAGGGCAAGGAAAAAGATATAAAAGCAGTCAGTGACAGGTTCTCAGAATTAAATATTGAATCTGAGAAGGAAAAGCAGGGGCTCTCATTCCTTGAAGAAACAGGATCACGTCTGGAAGGTGAGAGAAAAAAGCTTCTCGAAGAACTTGACGATCTTCAGAATGATAATACGAATTACGAAGATGAGCTTAAGAAGAAGCAGGACCAGATAGAAGCGAAACGTCAGGAGATCAGGGACAGCGATAAAGAAGGAGAACGTCTTTCAGGACTCCTTGAAGAGTATAATGAAAAGAAGCGTACATTAAGTGAGAATAACCGCGATATCCTTAAACGTCACGAAGAACTTAAAGACCTTAAGAACAGTCTTGAAAAAGAGGAAATAAGGCTTAATAACCAGAAGGAGAAGCTTGCGGGTCTTAATGAAACTTCTATAAGCTATATGTGGGAGCAGTACGGGATGACATTTTCTTCTGCAGAGGAGCTCCGTAATTCGCCTGACTTTGAGACTCACGATCCGGCAAGGATCAAGAAGGATATTGCAGAACTCAGGAAGAATATTAAGGAATTAGGTTCCGTAAATGTCAATTCCATTGACGAGGCTTTGGAAGTCAACAAGCGTTATGACCTGCTTTCCTCCCAGCATGATGATATCGTAAATGCTGCAGAGAAGCTTAAAGGCATCATACAGGATCTTGACCGGAAGATGAGAGAGACATTTACTTCACAGTTCTCAAAGATCAATGAGAGCTTCAATGAGGTATTCAAAGAGCTTTTCGGAGGCGGCAGGGGTTCACTAAAGATCGCGGACGATACTGATGTACTTACATCAGATATCACGATAATTGCTCAGCCGCCCGGAAAGAAGCTTGTAAACATCATGCAGATGTCCGGAGGTGAGAAGGCACTCACTGCTATTGCAATACTTTTCTCCATACAGAAGCTGAAGCCATCGCCTTTCTGTCTTCTTGATGAGATAGATGCAGCCCTGGATGATGCCAACGTTGAGCGTTTTGCGGATTATATCCACAGACTGACCAGAGATACACAGTTTATTGTCATCACCCACAGACGCGGCACCATGAATACTTCAGATATCCTCTATGGTATCACTATGCAGGAGAAGGGCGTATCGACGCTTGTATCCGTAAATCTTGTAGACGCATTAGATCAGGCGGCTCTGAATTGAGTATACAGCGGCCGGCTTATATTTATTAAGACAAAAGATCATTTTGGATCAGATCTTATTATTAATATATCCTGATCATAATGGCGGTCAGGTAATAAAGCAGGAGGGAATATGTTTAAAAAACCCGCATTTTTTCAAAAGCTTTCCGAAGGTCTGAAAAAGACCCGTGACAGCATGGCATATGGTCTTTCAGAAGTATTTACCGGTCTTACCGAGATAGATGATGACTTCTATGATACTCTTGAGGAAGTCCTTGTGATGGCCGACGTAGGAGTAGAGACAACTGAATACATCATCGATGAACTTAAGGAAAAGGTCAAAGACAATAAAGTGAGGTCCGCTTCTGAGTGTAAGGAGCTTTTGAAGGATATTATAAAGGACGCAATGACAGTCGATGAGCATGCATACGATTATGCAGATCAGAAGTCAGTGGTCCTTATGGTCGGCGTAAACGGCGCCGGCAAGACAACTACTGTCGGAAAGATCGCATCCCAGTTAAAGGATCAGGGTAAAAAGGTCATAATGGCCGCTGCCGATACATTCCGTGCTGCTGCAATAGAGCAGCTGGAGGAGTGGGGAAGACGTGCCGGAACGCCGGTCATAAAGGGAGCAGAAGGCACGGACCCTGCAAGCGTGGTATTCGACTCTATACAGGCCGCAAAGTCAAGGGGCTTTGATATTCTGTTATGCGATACAGCAGGCCGTCTTCAGAATAAAAAGAATCTTATGAATGAGCTTTCCAAGATCAATAAGATCATTGACCGTGAGTATCCTGAGGCACATAAAGAGACATTTATAGTACTTGATGCTACTACCGGCCAGAATGCTCTTTCTCAGGCACGCCAGTTTTCAGAGGTCACTGATATCACAGGCATTATCCTTACAAAGCTCGATGGCACCGCAAAAGGCGGCATCGTGATCGCTATTGAGCATGAGATGAATATACCGGTCAAATATATAGGGGTCGGCGAGGGCATCGATGACCTGCAGCGTTTTGATCCTGCTTCATTTGCCGAGGCGCTTTTTGCGGACAGTGAAGAAGACTGAACAACGGCGGGCTGGTCATGAAGATCTGACAGTCCCGCCTGCCAAAAGACTCTCTTGTATTTGACGAAATGTTCAGCAAGGTCTATATTTTATAAGTTAATGTTTATGTAATAACGGAGGTATGATATGGCAAAAGCAATGACACTTGAGGGCTTTGAAGAAGCTTCTAAGAAAGTAAAGGAAGTGACATTCCCTACAAATCTGATCTATAGTGAGTATTATTCTGAGAAAACAGGCAGCAAGGTATATCTTAAGCCTGAAAATCTGCAGAATACAGGTGCATACAAGGTCAGGGGCGCTTATTATAAGATAAGCACGCTGAATGATGAACAGCGCGCAAAGGGCCTGATCACAGCATCAGCCGGCAACCATGCCCAGGGTGTTGCCAATGCGGCTAAGATCTATGGTGTTAAAGCGACGATCGTAATGCCTACTACCACGCCTCTTATAAAGGTCAACAGGACAAAGGCTTATGGAGCAGAGGTCGTGCTTCACGGAAACGTTTATGATGATGCCGAGGCCTTAGCCCATGAGCTTGCAAAGGAAAAAGGATATACATTCGTCCATCCTTTCAATGACCTTGACGTAGCTACCGGCCAGGGAACCATAGCTATGGAGATATTCAAGGAGCTTCCTACTGTTGACTATATACTTGTACCTATCGGGGGAGGCGGACTTGCTTCAGGCGTTTCCACACTTGCAAAGCTCCTCAATCCAAACATTAAAGTCATCGGTGTTGAGCCCGCCGGCGCTGCCTGCATGAAGGCATCACTCAAGGAAGGACATGTTGTAACACTTCCTTCAGCAGTTACTATCGCTGATGGTACTGCAGTCAAGACACCCGGCGACAGGATATTCCCATATATTCAGAAGAATATCGATGACATTATCACAATAGATGATTCAGAGCTTATCGTTAACTTCCTCGACGTTATAGAGAACCACAAGATGGTCGTCGAGAACTCAGGGCTTCTTACTGTTGCAGCTCTTTCGCATCTTAAGGCAAAGGGCAAGAGAGTAGTTTCCATACTTTCAGGCGGCAACATGGATATCATCACGCTTTCATCAGTCGTACAGCATGGTCTCATTGCAAAGAGCCGCGTATTTACTGTAGCTGTAAATCTTCCGGACAGGCCTGGCGAGCTTCTTAACGTTGCCAAGATCATCGCTGACCAGAGCGGCAACGTCATCAGGCTTCAGCACAATCAGTTCGTTTCTATAAACAGAAATGCCCGTGTACAGCTTAAGATCACTATGGAAGCATTCGGACCGGAGCACAAGAAGCAGATCCTTGATGCACTTGAGGCGGGTGGATACGATCCTTTGGAGGAGACGCCTACAGGACTTTATGATGCTGGTTGATATGATGCATTTGCATTCATTAAATATCACGGTTTTTAAAAATTATATTTTTCATTTTTATGGACCGTAAAAGAAAGTAAAGAGAATAAAGACCTTATTTTCAGATAATAGATTCAGGAGCTTTATTGATGGATTCAGAGACAAATTTAAGATCCGGCGGATCTTCCCTGGAGTTATACACACCGGTCGGAGTCATGGATATCTATGACCAGAGGTGTGCCGTTAAGGAGAGGATCGAAAGGCAGATAACAGATACATTCCATTCTTATGGATTCAAGAGCATCGAGACACCTACGTTTGAGTTCTTTGATGTATTCGGCAGAGAGAAGGGCACAGTTCCTTCAAAGCAGATGTTCAAGTTCTTCGACAGGGACAATAACACTATAGTATTGAGGCCTGATATTACACCGGGTGCGGCAAGATGCGTTTCCAGATATTTTCATGATGAGGAAATGCCAATAAGGATGTGCTATCTGGGCAATACATTCGTAAATGTCCCTCCTTATAAGGGAAAGCTGCAGGAAGTCACTCAGGCGGGCGCAGAATTCTTTAACGATGATTCATCGGATGCTGATGCAGAGATGATCGCTATTATGGCTGATGCCTGTCTTAAGTCCGGCCTGCATGAGTTCCAGCTCGAGGTCGGTCATGCAGGCTTCATGAGAGGGCTTCTTGATGAGACCGGTCTTGATCGCGATGGAAGAAGCAAGCTTATAGACATGATAAGCCGGAAAAACTTCTTCGGAGTAGTTGACCTTCTTGAAGATATGCATGTGTCTCAAAATATAAGAGAGATCTTCAGTCATGTATTTGACGATTACCATGATGATCTTAATTCATCGATCGACTATATACTTGCAAGAACTGATAATGATCAGGTAAAGGCGGCCTGTGACCGTCTTAAAAAGGTGAGTGAAAAGGCAGCCTTATTCGGCATCGATAAATATCTGACAGTTGACCTTTCACTGCTTTCGACCTACAAATATTATACCGGCGTTATTTTCAAGGCATATACTTCAGGTTCTGCAGAAACTGTGGCGAGCGGAGGCCGATATGATGGACTTGTAAAGCAGTTCGGCAAGGAGGCGCCTGCAGTAGGATTTGCTATTAATACTAATGAAGTTCTTGATGCCGTACTCCGGGAAGATCCGGAATTACTTTCCAGCAGCGGCATCACTGTACTTCTTTATAACAGGGATTCATTTGACAAAGCGATAAATAAGGCGGAAAAGCTCCGTGAAAAGGGAAAGGCTGTAAGACTGGTACGGAAGTCATCAAAGCTCGATGACAATGATTACAGGGCTTATGCAGACAGACTCCATGCCGATGAGCTTATTGTGATAGACTGAGGGACAGGTAACATTATGAATTATATTACATTTGCCCTTGCAAAGGGCAGACTTGCTTTTAAGACTCTGGATATGCTTGAGAAGATCGGCATAACCTGTGATGAGATGAGAGACCCTGATACCAGGAAGCTGCTCTTTGTGAATGAGGAGCTGGGCTTTAAGTTCTTCCTTTCAAAGGCGGGCGACGTACCTACATACGTTGAGCTCGGTGCCGCGGATATTGGTGTCGTGGGCAAGGATACCATCCTTGAAGAGGGCAGAAAGATATATGAGGTGCTGGACTTGAATATAGGCAAATGCAGGATGTGCGTTGCAGGTCCTGAAAGTGCCCGTGAGAAGCTTCATGATGGATCACTCATCCGTATAGCCAGCAAGTACCCGAAGATCGCAACTGATTATTTTTATAATAAAAAGCATCAGACCGCACAGATAATAAAACTCAATGGATCCGTAGAGCTGGCCCCTATTGTCGGCCTCTCAGACGTCATTGTCGATATAGTTGAGACAGGAACGACCCTGAAGGAGAATGGACTTAAGGTCCTAGAAGAGGTGTGCCCGCTTTCAGCAAGAGTAGTAGTTAATGAGGTCAGCATGAAGATGGAGCATGACCGTATCAAATCAATAATCACTGATCTTAAACAGGTCGTAGAAGAAAACAGGAAATGACGTGATCACTTTAAAAAATCACTGATCTTAAAAAGGCCGCATAAAGAGAATAAAGGAGGAACATCATGAGAATAGTAAAGCTCGATGAAGCCAGTAAGAAGGACATTCTTGGAAATCTTTTAAAGAGAAGTCCTAACCAGTATGGTACATATCAGGCATCTGTGGATGAGATATTGAATAATGTCCGCGAGAAAGGTGATCAGGCACTTTTTGATTATTCTAAGAAGTTTG
The DNA here is from genome assembly GCA_036343175.1 of Lachnospiraceae bacterium. Lineage (GTDB taxonomy): Bacteria > Bacillota > Clostridia > Lachnospirales > Lachnospiraceae > JAEEJA01. Next base: position 9,994 of record JAZASR010000002.1, on the reverse strand, counting down.
ATAATGTCGATATTGATGCAAATAACATAAGAGTTACTGAAGAAGAGATCGAGGATGCATATACCAAGGTCGATAAGTCCCTTATTGACGTTATAAGAAAGGCCCTTGTGAATATAAGATCCTATCATGAGAAGCAGCTTCAGAGATCATGGTTCGATCCAAAGCCTGACGGAACTATACTTGGTCAGAAGGTAACACCTCTTGAGAGGGTCGGTGTATATGTACCAGGCGGTAAGGCAGCATATCCTTCCAGCGTACTTATGAATGTAGTCCCTGCAAAGGTTGCAGGTGTTGACCGCATAGTCATGACTACACCTCCTATGAAGGACAAAACAGTATATCCTACAACACTTGTTGCTGCCAGAGAAGCCGGAGTTGACGAGATATACAAGGCAGGCGGGGCCCAGGCGATCGGAGCACTTGCATTCGGTACTGAGAGTATTCCAAAGGTAGATAAGATAGTAGGTCCCGGCAATATATTCGTAGCACTTGCAAAGAAGTCGGTATTCGGATTTGTCGGCATAGACTCAATTGCAGGTCCTTCAGAGATCCTGGTACTTGCTGACGAGACAGCCGATCCGCACTATCTTGCCGCAGATCTTCTTTCACAGGCTGAGCATGATGAGCTTGCAAGCGCGATACTTGTTACTACAAGTGAAGATCTTGCCCGTAAGGTTTCCGATGAGGTCGATATGTTCCTTGAAAAGCTGTCAAGACGTGAAATAATCCAGAAGTCACTCGATAACTTCGGATATATCATCCTTGCTGATTCTATTAATGACGGCGTTGCAATAGTTAATGAGATAGCGCCTGAGCACCTTGAGATCCTAACAAAGAACCCATTTGATACTATGACACGTGTTCGCAATGCAGGCGCTATTTTCCTCGGAGAGTATTCTTCAGAACCGCTTGGAGACTATTTTGCGGGTCCTAACCATGTACTTCCTACCAATGGCACTGCACGTTTCTTCTCAGCCCTTTCTGTTGACCAGTTCATAAAGAAATCAAGCATCATCGCTTATTCAAGGGAGGCTCTTGAAAAGATCCACACGGATATAGAGACATTCGCCAATGCCGAGGGACTTACTGCACATGCTAATTCGATCGCAGTTCGTTTCGAGAAATAAAGGCTTTTCGGATAGTGATTCTTAAAAAAACGTCTATAATAATTATTAAAACCGAGGAGGAAAAATTGCTATGGAGAGGAAAGCAAAAGTTACCAGAAAGACCCGTGAGACTTCTATAACAGTCGAGATAGACCTCGATGGTTCAGGAAAAGCTGAGATCGATACCGGAGTGGGATTTTTTGACCACATGCTTAAAAGCTTTGCACGTCACGGTTTCTTTGATCTTAATGTCAAAGTTGAGGGCGATCTTTTTGTTGACTGCCACCATACGATCGAGGATACCGGTATAGTGCTGGGCGAAGCTATTAAGAAAGCTCTGGGCGATAAGGCCGGTATCAGGAGATTCGGCTATTTTATCCTTCCTATGGATGAAGCTATGGTCCTTGCAGCTGTTGATCTTTCAGGCAGACCATATCTTGTATATGACCTTCCTGTAGATGCTCCTATGATCGGTCAGTACGATACTGAGATGACCCATGAGTTCTTTTATGCTCTTTCATATTCATGCGGCATGAACTTAAATATCAAGAAGATGGATGGTCAGAATGCCCACCATATAGTTGAGGCTGCTTTTAAAGCCTTTGCCAAAGCACTTGACATGGCTGTATCTGTCGATCCGAGGGTCGATGGAGTCCTCTCAACCAAGGGCAGCCTGTGATCGGCAATAAGCTGATATTTTCGATTATCGGACCGGCTGTTTCATAACAGGTATATGTAAGTCAATATATTTTGAAGGGAGAACGCCATGGAAGAAAAGACTAAAAAGATATATGCGGCGATCAATGCGGAGAACGAAGTACCGGATCATGTACTTGAACTCGTGGATCAGTACAATAATGATCTTGCAGACGGTCTTTTTATATATAATTATACCGGCCAGGAGGATGAACGTGAGAACTTCTTAAAGCTTTTGAAGCAGGCTTATGCGATCTCAAGGGTGCCTGTATTTGCAGGTCTTTACGTTGATTCAAGGGACGTGATCGAAAAGACGCTGGATACAGGTGCAGTAAAGGTAGTTATCCGTAAGGCTCTTTTCCCGGAAGGTAATAAAATATGGGATCTTATAGATGGGTATTGCAATGAGACTGCCGTTGAGATCGATATGAAGCATGATTTTACGGATGCAGAAGGACTTAAGAATTTATTTGATTCGGGCTTTGCCTCTGTTGTGCTCAAGCATGTCGATTCTCCTTCGACAGGTCTTGACAAGGTGCTTGATGAGATCTCTTCTTATCTGAGAGATGTGGAAGGCGGTCCGGACAACCCTTGCTGCTGCAAAGATCTTATTATCCGTGACAGTCTTGAAAGACATGACATTGTGTCTCTTCTCCAGAAAGATGCTGTTTCAGCCGTTGCTACCAACTATTATGAAGAGGGCGGTATTTTTAAGGCCAAGAGAACGTATCTTTCGAATTATCATATCCCTGTAAGAGTACTTCATACAGATCTTAAATTCGCGGATCTCAAAAAGAATGATGCCGGTCTTGTTCCTGCCATAGTTCAGGATCATGAGAATGGTCAGGTCCTTATGATGGCCTGGATGAATGAAGAGTCTTTCAATAAGACTATTGAGACGGGCATGATGACATATTACAGCCGCAGCCGTCAAAAGCTCTGGCTTAAGGGTGAGACATCCGGACACTTCCAGTACGTCATGAGCCTTACTATTGACTGTGATCAGGATACTATACTCGCAAAGGTCATTCAGATCGGTGCCGCCTGCCATACAGGAAACAGGTCCTGTTTCTTTACGCCTATATCCTCTGTTGAAACGCCTGACATTAAAAGCGGCAGTACTGAAGCAGTAAAGAAAGCTTACGAAGAGGAAGCTTTTAAAAAAGGTCAGGGACAGGAATCTGAAAAGACTGCTCATGAGCAGGTATCTGAAAAAACAGCTCATGAACATGGATCCGGGACACCTGGCAGTTATTATAATAACATTACTAATGATCCAATGTATGATTATACTGTCGCGCAGACCTGTCTTATCAGGTCATTGACAGATAATGAAAAGACCGGCCTTTCAAAGAATATTGCCGGTATGATAAGGGCGCTTCTTGGTATAGCTGCAGAAAATGATATCGACCTTAAAACACTTATGAAAAAACTTTAGGAAAGTGCAGGATGCTGCATGTTTCCAAAGCTGCTCCTGCAGGATGCTGCATGTTTCCAAAGCGGCTCTTTTTTTTAACGTCTGGCGGGTCACCTTAAATGATCTGCACTTTTAATTAAATTATTGATATTATTCGTGCAATCGGCACGCTGAATACTGTATAATATTCTACAATATTCGGCGTGTTTTTTTCATGCCAGAAAAGAGGGTCTAAATTATGCAGCAGGAAACAAAATGTATCGAGGGAGGCTACAACCCGAAGAACGGCGAGCCAAGGATGGTTCCTATCATCCAGAGTACCACATTCAAGTATGATACCAGTGAGGATATGGGCAGGTTATTTGACCTGCAGGCTGAAGGATATTTTTACACGAGACTTCAGAATCCGACCAATGACTATGTAGCAAAGAAGATATGCGAGCTTGAGGGCGGATCGGCCGCCATACTTACTTCATCAGGGCAGGCAGCCACGTTCTACTCAGTATTCAATCTGGCGGGCTGTGGCGACCATGTTATCGCATCATCTGCCATATACGGAGGCAGCTTCAATCTTTTCAATGTTACCATGCGCCGTATGGGAGTTGATTTTACATTCGTAGATCCCGACTGCTCCGATGAAGAGCTCGAGGCAGCGTTCAAGCCCAATACAAAGGCAGTATTTGGCGAAACTCTTGCCAATCCGGCACTTACAGTATTCGACATAGAGCGCTTTGCTAATGCCGCGCATGCCCACGGGGTACCGCTTATAGTAGACAATACATTTGCAACACCGATCAACTGCAGGCCATTTGAATGGGGAGCTGATATAGTCACACATTCAACCACAAAATATATGGACGGTCATGATGCAACTGTTGGAGGAGCTATAGTAGATTCCGGAAAGTTCGACTGGATGGCTCATAAAGATAAGTTCCCAGGTCTCACAACTCCTGATGAGTCTTATCACGGTATTACTTATGCGGAGAAATTCGGCAAAGAGGGCGCTTACATAACAAAGTGTACAGCCCAGCTCATGCGTGATCTTGGAGCTATACCTTCACCTATGAACTGCTATATATTAAATCTCGGCCTTGAGTCACTTGCAGTCCGTGTACAGAGACATTGTGAAAATGCCATGAAGGTAGCGCAGTTCCTTGAAAATAATGATCATGTCACATGGGTCAATTACCCTGGTCTTCCCGGCAATAAATATTATGAGCGCGCGAAGAAGTACATGCCGGACGGAACATGCGGCGTCATATCATTCGGCGTGAAGGGCGGAAGAAAGGCTGCTGAAGAGTTCATGAAGCATCTTAAGCTTGCTATCATAGCCACTCATGTCGCTGATGCCCATACCTGCGTGCTTCATCCTGCTTCATCCACTCACCGTCAGATGACCGATGAGGAGCTTATGGCAGGCGGCGTAAAACCGGATCTTATCCGCCTTTCCGTCGGCATTGAGAATGCGGATGATATCATTGCGGATGTGGCTCAGGCTCTTGAAATCATTTAGTCCCTGTTGTAAAATTAACAGGTATGATGATATTTTATGAGGTCTTTTTACATGGAGATTGAAAAGAAATTTTTATTGAATAAACTGCCTGAGAGCCTTAGTGCATTCGAGCATCATAAGCTCATTCAGGCATATATAAGCGCGCATCCGACAGTCCGTATCCGCAAATGGGATGATCAGTATCTGTTTACATTCAAAGAGCACAATGCGCGTTCCGGACATGGAGACGTCTGTATCAATGAAGAGCATGAATTCAATATTTCTCAGGAATCCTTTGAGGCTCTGTTAAAAAAGACTGAGGGCAATATCGTCGAAAAAACAAGATATGTCATTCCTTTGCATGACGGTAAGGGAGATTGCGGTCACAGGGCCGAGATCGACATATTCGAAGGAAGGCTTAAAGGGCTTATGTTTGCTGAGGTCGAGTTTAAGGACGAGGCTGATGCGGATAATTTTAAGAAGCCTGACTTCCTGGGAAAGAACGTAAGCGGCGACCGCCGGTTTACTAATACATATCTTGCAGCCACTGAGCAGCCTGACATAGAGGCGCTCATGAATGCGTGAATGATCATAGCCTGCATTATTGTCTTATATTCCTGAATATTATTTTGCATAAGTATTTTAATGCATAAGGTTCATTTCGCGTCTGCAAAAACATCATGGAGGTAAAAATGTACAAGATTCTAAAAAAAGAATATCTGGCAAACAATATCTGGCAGATGGTAGTAGAAGCTCCTCTTGTGGCAAAGAGCTGCATGCCTGGTCAGTTCATCATTGTAAAGCTGGATGAAAAGGGCGAGAGGATCCCTCTCACGATCAGTGATTATGACAGAGAGAAAGGAACCATTACACTTATTGTTCAGACTATAGGTGCATCTACGGAAGGCATCTGTTCACTCAATGAAGGTGAGTCATTCGAAGACTTCGTCGGACCTCTCGGCAGACCTTCAGATCTTTGTGATATGAGTGTTGAGGATATAAAGAAGGAAAAGATCCTCTACGTAGCCGGCGGTGTCGGCACTGCTCCCGTTTACTGTCAGGTCAAGTGGCTTAAGGAGATCGGCGCTCCTGTTGACGTGATCATTGGTGCCAGGACAAAGGATATCATAATCTATGAGGATGATATGAGAAATGTTGCCAGTGAACTCTTTATATGTACAGATGATGGTTCCTATGGCTTCAAGGGCAATACCTGTGACATGATAAATGAGCTCATTAAGAATCAGGGCAGGGAATATACAAGAATTATTGCGATCGGACCTATGGTAATGATGAAATTCGTTAGTCTTCTTACAAAAGAGCTTGGCATAAAGACCATAGTCAGCATGAACACTATTATGGTAGACGGTACAGGTATGTGCGGCGCCTGCAGACTTAAGGTCGGAGATGAGACAAAGTTCGCATGCGTGGATGGACCGGAGTTCGATGGTCACCTGGTTGACTGGGACGTAGCCATGAAGCGTCAAAGAATGTACAAGACACCTGAAGCTCAGGCAAAGCTCCGTTACGAGAAAGAGCATGGCCTCGCGTAAAAAATATTGTGAAAAATAAAGAATGGAGATTAAATAATGAGCGTAGACGTTTTAAAGAGAGTTCCGATCAGTGAACAGGATCCTATTGTCAGGGCCGCTAACTTCGATGAGGTCTGCCTTGGATATACAGATGAAGAAGCTGTAGATGAAGCAAGCCGCTGCATCCAGTGCAAGAATCCGCAATGTGTAAAGGGATGTCCGGTAAGCATAAATATTCCTGACTTCATAAAGCATATAAAGGATGGAGATCCTGATGGTGCTTATCTTTCCATCAGCGAGTATTCAGCCCTTCCTGCAGTCTGCGGACGTGTATGTCCTCAGGAGACACAGTGTGAAGAGAAATGTATCCGTGGTATCAAGGGCGAGCCTGTATCTATCGGCAAGCTCGAAAGATATGCGGCAGATACGGCAAGAGCCCACGGTGTAAAGCCGGAGAAGACCGCTGCAGATAATGGCATCAAGATTGCAGTTATAGGTGCAGGTCCTGCCGGACTTACCTGCGCAGGCGACCTTGCAAAGAAGGGTTACGAAGTTACGATATTTGAAGCACTTCATAAGGCAGGAGGCGTTCTTTCCTATGGTATACCAGAGTTCCGTCTTCCAAAACAGAAGGTAGTTGAGCCTGAGATCGAGAATGTTAAGAGCCTTGGAGTTAAGATCATGACAGACGTTATCATCGGACGTACACTTACCATAGACCAGCTTTTCGAGGATTATGGCTATAAGGCTGTATTTATCGGCTCCGGTGCCGGTCTTCCAAGATTTATGGGTATACCTGGTGAGAACGCTAACGGCGTATTCTCAGCAAATGAGTATCTTACAAGAAATAACCTTATGAGAGCCTTCGATGACTCATATGAGACACCTATCATAGCCGGAAAGCATGTTGCGGTAGTCGGCGGCGGAAATGTTGCTATGGATGCCGCTCGTACAGCATTAAGACTTGGCGCTAAGGTAGAACTCGTATACAGAAGATCTGAAGCAGAGCTCCCTGCAAGAAAAGAAGAAGTCCATCATGCAAAGGAGGAGGGCATCAACTTTAATCTCTTATGCAATCCTGTTGAGATCCATGCCGATGAGAATGGGAATGTTACAGGCATGACATGCATAAGGATGGAGCTTGGCGAGCCAGATGCGTCAGGCAGAAGAAGACCTGTACCTGTTGAAGGCTCGGAGTTCGACCTTCCGGTCGATACAGTCATCATGGCACTAGGTACTTCGCCTAATCCTCTTATTGCCAATACTACAAAGGGCCTTGATATCAATAAGTGGAAATGCATAGTTGCTGATGAGACGGGTAAGACTTCACGAGACGGCGTATATGCCGGTGGTGATGCCGTAACAGGAGCTGCAACAGTAATCCTTGCTATGGGCGCAGGCAAAGACGCAGCAAAGGCAATAGACGAATATCTGCAGCATAAATGATCATTTCCCTCTTTTTTAAGCTTAATGATCGCGGCGTTAATAAAGGCTGAAGTATCATTTACCGCTGCAGGTCTTGTGATGAATATCGGCAGGATTATAGGTCTGCAGCAATAAAAAAATACATGTCAAAAACTCCGGCAAAAATTTTTGCAGGAGTTTTTTTGTCATTTGCCGTCAATCTTTAGAAAAGCGTGTCTCTCTTCCGATAGAATTAATGAAATTGATTTTATTTTTATATTTCAAAACAACCCCTTTATGATATAATATTTATATCTTATGAGTTATGTTTAGTAGGAGAATGTTATGGGTGACAATTATAATTCGGAGGCAGCACAGGCTGAAGATTCCGGCTCTATTCTAATCGGTGACATGAGTGTCATAGATGATTTTAAGGATGAGCTGCGTGATTATCTTGGGCCGATTTTCAATGCCTTTACATCCACGGCAGACGGCAGATACAGCTATATTACAGACATAAAGACTGACGTAACTGCCCTGTGCGATGAATTTGTTGAATATTTCGGATTTCCCGACAAATATTTACACAGATTTAATGACGTATGGCGTACATATATCAATCCTGAACAGCTCGAATATTTTGATAAGACGATAGAAGACCTCTTTACAGGCACCACTGCCATGCATGATGCAACATATATGGTAAGAAATAAAGAAGGTTTCTATGTTACCATCACCTGTAAGGGAAAGCTTGTAAAGGATAGGAGCGGTGAGAACAGGTTTTTTGTTGGGAATATTGTAAATCATGAACGGGAAAATTTTATTGATCCCGTAACAGGTCTTTACAGCCGCAACAATCTTATGAAGCTTCTGGGAAAGTATGAGGCTCAGCATAAGAAGTTCTACCTTTGCATGTTCGGTGTCAAGGATTTCTTTGAGATCAATAATACTTACGGCATCCATGCAGGCAATATGATACTTAAGAGCATAGCCTCCCAGCTGACAAAGCTTGTCAGATCAGGATATGTATACAGGGCAGAGGGCACAAAGATGGCTTACCTTGTCCTTCAGTCCGATATAGAACTCGATACTCTTAAAGAATCATTCGACAGGCTTCGTGCATATCTGAAAAACAGCTTTGAAGTAGGCGGTACCCATATATCCATTGACTATTATGGAGCATGTATGCTGTCTGACGGCAGCCACGTCATAGGGGAGAATGCCATATACAATAATGCAATGTCCCTTCTTAATCAGGCAAAAGAAAATACATTCCAGCATCTCTATGTAGTCGATGCCGAGAGCCTAGATAAGAATAACGAACGTCTTCAGTTCTTAAGCCGCATCAGAAGCTCTGTACTTCATGGCTGCGCCGGATTCTATCTTCTTTATCAGCCAATAGTAAATGCCGGAACTGAAGAAGTAGTGGGTGCAGAAGCACTCTTACGCTGGCAGGATGCAAGCGGAAAGACGGTACCTCCGGGACTTTTCATACCATGGCTCGAAAAGGATCCTGTATTTTATACACTTGGAAACTGGATAATAAGGACTGCTCTTCATGAAGTTCATCCTTTACTTGCAGAGCATCCGGATTTTGTTGTAAATGTCAATCTCGCTTATCCGCAGCTAGCAAATGAAAGATTCAAGTCGGATCTTGAAGCTATCATAAAGCAGGAGAATTTCCCGACAAGGAATGTCAAGCTCGAGCTTACAGAGCGCTGCAAGCTCCTCAATCCTGCGGCACTCCAGTCTGACGTAATATTCCTTAAGTCAAGGAACTTTAATATTGCGCTCGATGACTTTGGAACAGGATATTCTGCCCTTGACGTCCTTATGAAGCTTCCTGTAAACCAGATAAAGATAGATAAGAGCTTCATAGATGACATACAGGCAGATATGCCTAAGCAGTATCTTTTAAAGGCCATTACGGGATATGCGAAGGATCTTGAGAAAGGCGTCTGCATAGAGGGCATAGAGACAAAGGATCTTGCATGCTATCTTCGAGAGAACTACCATGTATCCCAGTTCCAGGGATATTATTATTCAAAGCCTGTCAGACTGTCTGAGATCAGGTTCTAGAATAAGATCTTTCCTCACTCAAACCGTATGTGTTCGAAAAAGTATACTTTTTCATTTTTTCTCCTACGGTTTGCGGGGATGAGTTGCAAGCAATACTGTTTGGTCACAAACGAATGGTGTAAACACCATTCGTTGGAAATTGCCTGCGATATTTGCCACGTGTGAGTGTCAAATATCGGTCAATTTCTAGGGTATATTTATCTGTGCCTGGACCAGCTTTTCTTTGATTAGCAATTGTGCTTTTCAACTCGCATCTTCTGAATGTGAT
>JAZASR010000001.1:0-137968 GCA_036343175.1 Lachnospiraceae bacterium | reverse complement strand
GCCGCAGCTGCAGAACCCATTTCCTGCGCCAGCTTTACGGCTTGTACTTTGTACTCGTGGTCGTAGGTGCGTTGATTTTTTGCCATTGTAGTTGCCTCCTTTTTCCTCTTGATTATAAATGAAATCCTTGAGGAAAGGTCGCCAACTTTTATTGTACAGGATCACTTTTATTTTCTTTACTTTTTTGCACTTACCCAGCGTCTTTCTATTATTAAATCGCCCTAACAAATAAAGCACCTTACATCTGCAAGGTGCATCTGGATACCTGAAAGCCGCACTTAAGTTTTGCTCTGTCTCTTTATCAGAAGATCTTTCATAATCCCAAATGTTTCGCGCAGCATATTATTGGCCAGGTAAAAACTGTTAGATTCTGCGGCGATTCCTGTGACATGCCGATATCCCTCTTTTGACGCTATCTTCACCGCCCGGTAGACATGATAGTTGTTAGTCACGATTCCTACTGCAGCTTTTCCCGGATCAAATAATTTCCCGCTGAAGCGAATGTTTTCTTCCGTATTCTCTGACTTATTCTCAACCAGGATCCTTTCTTCCGGGATTCCTCTGCTGAGAAGATACTTTTTCATGGCATCTCCTTCTGCCTCCGGCTCGTTCGAGCCCTTTCCTCCGGATACTATACAGATGGTTCCGTGATTCTCGTCCATATAGGCTGCAGCCCGGTCAAGGCGCTGCCTTAAAGGTGCGCCCGGACCGGACTTTCTCACCTGTGCGCCCAGGACGACAATATAGTCGAGATCAGCTTTCCCTTCCGAACGGAATTCGGACATGATCAGTCCCCATGTGACGGCAACCGTCACGCATCCGATAAGGACGATAAGAAGAAAAACCACCCGTACCGGTATGTAGATCTGTTTCCATTTACCCAGCCGGATCAGAACAGCCAGGGTGGTCAGCAGCAGCGCTATTCCGTACCAGACCAGAAAAAATTTCGAACCTGATCCGACTGCCAGGACAAGGGATCCATAAACCACTGCAAGCACCGCCAGGACCGAAAAGACCAGAACGCTTATATGAAAATGCATCTTATTTCATCAACTCCTTATCAATCCTTGATTCTTACACATGCATCCTTCCCAGCGAATGCAACACCCCTCTTTATCACTGACTTCTGCATGACAGGTGTTATAACCCGGATATCCCGGCAAACTGCGATGTGGTAAGCCCGCCCTCAGATGATGTCGTCAGTCCATTGTCCATAAAGTAATATTTTGGCGAATATAGTCCTGTTTGCAAGACAATTTTCGCTTTCCCTGCAAACACTTGGGATCAGATACACTTGGGCCAGATACCGTTAACTAATTTTCAGAAGCATTTCTGAATCATAATTCATAGGTACCTCATTTACTCAGGTATGAAGAAATATTCCACAACATATAGAGGGGCAGACTTATGGATTCTGTATCTTCCATCATATTGATGCCCACATTTTTAAATGATACTCTGAAGCCAAGTGTCGGATGATATTTTTTACAATAATTCTTATAGCTCTGTGCCTTGGTCCGGATCTCAGCTTTCGCCTCAAGTGGTATCGCCATGCCTCTGTTTTCAAAAAGAAAATCGACCTCAGCGGAATTTCCGGATCTCCAGAAATATGGCTCGATTCCATATGAAAGCAGCTCCGTCAGTACAAAATTTTCTGTAAACGCTCCCCTGAACCCGGCATATACGCTGTCGCTTCTCCATTCAACGAGATCATTATATGGCACTCTGGTCCGGCACCTGAGAAGCCCCACATCAGACATATATAATTTAAAATATGAATCATTGGCATACATTGACAGTGGCAGACATGGGTTTTCCACAAGGCAGAGCTTATATGCAAGACCTGCATCAAAAAGCCACGATAAGCTGTTCTCAAATTCCTTCGCCCGAGCGCTTTTTTTTACATGCGAAAACACAAATTTATTATTTTCCTTAGCAAGCTGTTCGGGAATAGATTTATATAAGAGCCTTAATCTTGGTACCTCTGCGTTTGGAGCATGCTTTGAAAAATCATTCTCGTAACCATCTAAAAGCCCTCTCTGTATCTCGTCCACATCCGAAACGGAATGATCGTCTATCCACGCCCCGACTGCTTCCGGCATCCCGCCTACATAGTAGAAATTTCTCAGTTCACGTTCAAGCGGAATTGTGTAAAGGTCTGACAGCTCACTGCCTTTCGGCGTTTCAGAAGCTTTCACTGCGAGCTCTCCATATCCCGCTGCAATCATAAATTCCCTGAAATTCATGGGATACATCTGTATCCTGTCTACCTTGCCGACAGGGAAGGAAATATTCTCCCTGCCAATTTCCACTCCGAGCAATGACCCGGCAGCTATTATGTGCAGCTCTCTGCATTCTTCGCAGAAGAATTTCAAAGACGCGATGGCGTCAGGGCATGCCTGAATTTCGTCAAATATTACAAGAGTTTTCCCTGCTTCTATTTTATGGCCGCATATTAACTCGAGCTCTGACAGGATTCTTCGCGTATCATAATCCGTTTCGAAGACAGCCTGCAGCCTGGCGTTTTTCTCAAACATAAAATAAGCAGCGTCTGAAAACTCATTCTTACCAAAGTCCTTTATGATGTATGTCTTGCCGCACTGCCTAACTCCGGTGATAACTAAAGGCTTACGGTTCTTTTTTGTCTTCCATTTTTTCAACAGTTCAGTAATCTCTCTGTACATAAAAGCTCCTTATTGATGCCATTTTATGTAAACATTGTACATTATTGGTGCCAAAAGTGCAATAATTAATTGAAAGCTTGTGAATGATTAATGAGCTGATTATGATCTTCTGTATTTTGATCTATGTTTATTCTCCGGTCAGATGCAGCTCTTCAGCATGCTCTTTCATGCCTTCGATCACGATGGCTGCGACCTCCTTTATGTCCATGCCGAGCATCTCGCAGCCCTTGAGGATCAGGGGCCTGTTGCATTTAGCGGCGAACTTTTTATCCTTCCACTTTTTCATAAAGCTCTTGAGTTCCATATCGGTTATGCCATTCGGACGCATCCTGGCAGCTGCCTGTACTATACCCGTAAGCTCGTCTACTGTGAAAAGGCTCTTTTCCATATTTGTCAGAGGCTCGACCTCTGTGCATATCGAATAACCATGAGCCATGATGGCGCGGATGTCCTCCTCAGGCACTTTAAGTTCGCGAAGCGGCTCCTCTGTATGCTTAAGATGCTCCTCCGGATACTTTTCATAGTCATAGTCGTGGAGCCAGCCTACTGCCTCCCAATGCTCCTTATCTTCGCCGAAGTGTTCTGCCATGGCTCCCATGGCAGCTGCAACGTTAGCAGCATGCAGAAGCAGGTGGTCCTCGGTGACCATTGTCGCATTTATCTTCTTTGCTTCTTCTAATGTTAGTTTTTCCATTGTATAATTCTCCTTTTTTGTCATCAGATATACCGTATCAGTCCACTATCTATTATAGCGCATATGATGTAATATTTGTCTTAAACTTTAAGAACGTGACATAACAATCCCTTGACTTTATTGTATTATTTCATATAATTAACGTAACAAAAATGCAGAGAAGCGCTTATTGCTTCTCTGCGTTTTTTTATTTTTAAGGGGAAATCGCTATGGATCCGGTACAGCCTTTTTTTACGCTTTCTTCGGAATATCAGTACATTTATGTCAGAAATAATATAAGATACCATCCAGAATACGATCGCTACCTGGATCATGAATGCCAGTGAACCGCTGGTAGAGAGGAATATTGCGGCGGGAGTTTTTCACATTCGGTGCGATAGGAATAACAAATTCACTTCCGATAAAAAGGAAGAATGACAGACCCAGCATTCCGAATGTTTCCGGGATCGACGAAGCAAGGTTCAATGATTGATGCTCCTGCTGACCGGTGCCGATCCCGAAGATCCTGGCCCTGTGCTCTTTTGAACCAAAGAATTTATGGATCTGCTTAAAAAGCTGTCCGCCCGGACGCATGTTCTCATCGAATACCACGACTTGCGCTCCGGCCTTAGCTGCCTCTATGGCAGCCGAAAGCCCTGATGGTCCGGCGCCAACTACTATAAGATCAAACCTTTCCATAGCATATTCCTCCACTGCTTTTTAGTCATCTGACTTTTTTGCTGATGTTCCGTACTGGGTCTCTACTACCATGCCCTCTTTAAGAGGGGTCATGCACGTCCTTACATTTGGCTCTCCATTAACGATCATTACGCAGTCCGTACATCTGCCTATGGCACAAAAGATCCCGCGCGGCTTATGCATCTTTGCCGTATATCTGTGAACCATAACTCCCGCTGCGTGCAGGGCTTCGGCGATCGGCTCTCCCTCATACCCGGTCAGTGTCTGCCCGTCATGCGTGAACGTTACCTTACGTCCCTTGGGGATCTCGCCAAGAATGGGATGCTCTCTTATCCTCATACAGTCTGTATTTTCCATATGCTGCCTCCTGTTTTATCCACATAAGAAAAGGCGCCATGGAATTTCCATGACGCCCTTGCCATAAGATAGATTTGTTTTTGATCTGAAAACATGATATTCCTTATTGTCAGAAAAAAATTGTAAAAATCAGAACAAGCCATATCACTATGAACTCTTTGCTTTTTCACTTCCCTGCCCCTCATAAAGTGGTACAATGTAACTAATATTATGAAAGGAATATAGTGATATATCTCTCACTATTCGTGATGCCTATGTATGATGTTGTGATCGTTGGAGCCGGCGTCACCGGCTCGGCCTGCGCACGGGAGCTCTCCCGCTACAGGCTCAGTGTATGCGTGCTGGAGAGGGGAGATGACCTCTGCTCCGGCACAAGCAAGGCTAACAGCGGTATAGTTCATGCCGGACACGACGCCCGCCCCGGTACCCTCAAGGCAAAGCTTAACGTAGAAGGTAATGCCATGATGGGTCAGCTGACTAAAGATCTGGACATACCATTCCGGCGCAATGGTTCTTTAGTTATCTGTACGGAAAAAGGGACTGAGTCGGGACTCGAGGAGCTAAAGGCCCGCGGAGAAAAGAACGGAGTACCGGGTCTTAAGATAATAAGCGGCGATGAAGCCCGTGCCCTTGAGCCCTCACTCTCAGATGGGGTAATTGCTGCCCTCCTGGCACCTACCGGCGGTATCATCTGCCCATTTGAGCTGAATATTGCCATGGCAGAGAATGCTTATGAAAACGGAGTCGACTTCTTCTTCAATACCGAAGTTTGCGATATAGTATCAAAGCCTGCCTCTGATGAGACCAGAATATGGCACATCCGCACAAATAATGGTGAGTACAGGGCCAGATATGTAATAAATGCAGCCGGCCTCTATGCTGACGCCATTCACAATATGGTCTCAGCCGATAAGATGGAGATCATCCCCAGGCGCGGTGAATACTGCCTTTTCGACCACGAGGTCGGAGAAACGGTCGACCACACCATTTTCCAGCAGCCTACCAGTATGGGCAAGGGTGTCCTTGTAACACCTACCATCCACGGAAACTTAATGATCGGACCGACTTCCGTGGATATCGATGATAAAGAGGGAGTAAATACCACTGCTGAAGGTCTTGATGTGATAATGAAGAAAGCATCGGTCTCTATCAGAGAAGTGCCTTACCGCAAGGTGATCACTTCATTTGCAGGACTCAGAGCACATGAGAAGAACGGTGACTTTATAATAGGCGAAGTAAAGGATGCCCCGGGCTTTATAGATGTCGCTGCCATCGACTCTCCGGGTCTTTCATCATGCCCGGCCATAGGTAAGATGGTAGGCGATATGTTCAGGGATAAGCTTCATCTACAGGAAAAGGACCACTGGAAAGCCACCCGTAAGGGGATCCTCAAGCCCTCATCACTTTCGACAGACGAACTGAATGAACTAATAAAACGTGAACCTGCATATGGACAGATGATCTGCCGCTGCGAGTCAGTCACAGAAGGAGAGATCATAGATGCTGTCAGGAGGCCGCTCGGTGCAAGGTCGCTTGACGGTATTAAACGCCGCACACGCACCGGCATGGGACGCTGCCAGGCTGGCTTCTGCTCACCAAAGGTCATGGGATTACTGCATAGAGAGCTCGGAATAGATATGGATAAGATCAGAAAGAGCGATGCAGGCTCGAACATCGTATCAGAGAGAACAAAGTCCGCATCTGCCGGACCGGATGGTGTTGGTAAAGTTCCTTACGACAATGATCCTGTAAGAAAAAGCACTGCAGCATCAGATCCGGGATCAGCAGATTCAAAAGAGGAGGGACAGGTATGAAGAATTGTGATATCTGCATTATAGGAGGCGGACCTGCCGGCCTTGCTGCCGCACTTAAGGCACGCGAAGCGGGAATAGATGACATACTCATACTCGAACGTGACAATGAACTGGGCGGTATCCTCAATCAGTGCATTCACAATGGTTTCGGTCTCCACACATTCAAGGAAGAGCTGACCGGTCCTGAATACGCCTGGCGCTTTATAGAAAAGGTCTATGAGGAGAAGATCCCATATAAACTGAACACCATGGTAATGGATATCAGCAAAGACCGTGTGGTCACAGCCATAAACCGCGAGGACGGGTACTTTAAGATCCAGGCAGGAGCCATAATACTTGCCATGGGATGCAGAGAGCGTCCGAGAGGAGCTTTGAATATTCCGGGCTTCAGACCTGCGGGCATATTCTCTGCTGGAACTGCTCAGAGACTTGTAAATATAGAGGGCTGGATGCCCGGCCGCGAAGTCGTAATACTTGGCTCCGGTGATATAGGTCTCATCATGGCCCGCCGTATGACACTTGAAGGCGCCCATGTAAAAGTCGTTGCCGAGCTCATGCCTTATTCGGGAGGGCTTAAGCGAAACATAGTACAGTGTCTCGATGACTTTGATATACCTTTGAAGCTTTCCCACACGGTAGTCGATATTGAGGGAAAAGAGCATATAAAAGCTGTAACCATTGCAAAGGTGGATGAGAAGCTTAAGCCGGTACCGGGCACCTATGAACGCTATACATGCGACTGCCTGCTGCTCTCATGCGGACTCATCCCTGAGAATGAGCTTTCCCGCAAGGCTGATGTACAGATCGATCCTGTGACCAGCGGCCCTGAAGTCGATGACGATCTTGAGACCAGCATTCCCGGCATATTTGCATGCGGAAATGTCCTCCACGTCCACGACCTTGTCGACTATGTATCAGAGGAGGCCGGCAGAGCCGGGACTCATGCCGCTAAGTATGTGCTTGCTAAGAAGGGTGCGGCCGCTGCAAAGGATACTTCAAGGATCATAAAGCTTGCCGCGGAGGACGGAGTCCGTTATACCGTACCTGCGTTTATCCATCCTGATACCATGGATGATATGCTTACTGTCCGTTTCCGTGTCGGGCGCGTATATAAACAGGCATACCTGAGTGTTTATTTTGGTGACACCCTCATACAGCATCAGAAGAAAAAAATCATGACTCCCGGTGAGATGGAGCAGATAATACTTGTAAAGAAAAAAGTGCTCGAAGCCGGAGATATCGATACTATTACTATCAGGATCGAGGATAACTGACCATTAATATATTTACTGTCAGAGAAAGCGCTTATGGCTTTAAGTAATAAATATATTTACTTATCAGAAAACAGACCTGCGGCTTTAAGCCTATGTGCTGATCTAAAAAAAGCAGGGGAGGAATAATATGGAAAAAAGAGAACTTACCTGTATCGGCTGCCCTATGGGCTGCCAGATAACAGTTGAACTTGAAGATGGCAGGGTAATGAGCCTCACAGGCAACAGCTGTCCTATCGGCGACAGATATGCCCGGCAGGAGGTCACTCACCCTGAGCGCACGGTTACAAGTACTGTTGCTGTTAATAATCGCCCGTCTGCACCGCGCCTTTCCGTAAAAACAGCCCATAACATCCCAAAAGATAAGATCTGGGATTGTATGGGCCAGATAAACAATGTAAGGATCGATGCGCCGGTCCACATTGGCGATGTCATCATAAAGGGCGTTGCGGGAACTGATGTTGATGTGGTGGCTACAAGGAACATTTTGTAATATTACATCATATATTCGGAATAAATTATATTTATCCCCCGGGTATACTACATTTATTACCCAAAGAATTCGATATTATTATCCGGTAATATCATATTATCAGCAAAAAAGCCGGTCGGATCTGACCGGCTTTTTTCATTTAACTTTCCTGTACAATATTCTGTACACGATCACATAATAAAAGGCATACAGCAGGCATGCAAAGAATATGTCCACCACCGAATGCTGTTTTATGAATAATGTTGAAAGACATATCAGTATACAGAGGGCCCATGACAGGCCCTGCAGTACCCTTTTTGGTACAGTATTTAAATGAGCCGCGGAATGCGAGCTGCAGAGGGCATAGGTCACACAGAGTGAATTGTATACGTGAATGCTCGGGCAGACATTTGTCGGCGTATCTGTGAGATACAGACGTATGATGGCGGCAGTGAACGGGTCTTTATTCTCAAGGAATTCAGGTCTCAGATCGATCCTGTTGGGAAATACTGTGTATATGAACAGGCATGTGATCATACCCATCATAAGTATTGCCGCAAGCTTATAGAAATCATTGATATGCTGGTGCATGAAAAAATTGTGATCATGCTTCTCCCTGTCCCACTTGTCGATGCCCTTAGGCTTTATCGCAAGAAGGGCAAGTACAAGAACGACATAGCCGAACCACATAAGATAAGGTATAATAAAATATTCATTGAAGGGGATCATGTCGTCCAGCCTGCAATGTATCATGTGAAAATCAACATCGGTCCGTCTTTCCAGCCACATAAACCATGCCATGTATATAGGAAAGAAGGTAACGATAATGAACTTCCTGTATTTGATCAAAAAATGCCTTATTTTTTGCATTTTCCACCCCGCTTCACTAAAGTCTGTTCATAAAAATATCCGAAAAAGGAAGATTATATTTAATTACCGCGATCCCCTGATTTTTGAGTACACGCTTTCTGATATAGCGGAAGGTATAGTCCTCACCCTTTGCCTTAAGCATCTTCAAGAGCTTCTCTAGTAATGCACGGGATTCCGGATCTATGGTATAGTGAGCCTTATTCTTCTCATAATAGGCAAGGGGCATGCCGTCGGTGTATGTCTTTGGATTGTAATTCTTGCTGGCAGCCACCCTGTCGCAGAACATTTCGACCACGTATTTGACAGGCATCGGTGCCCCTATAAGGCTCCCATCCTTCTTGGAATAATCGATCCAATATTCAAAATGATGCTTATTCCTTCCCTTATGATGAAGCCAGGCAGTCGAATATCCCTTCTCCTTGATCTCGCCGTAGTTTGCGCTTCTTACACCGCCCTGGTAGTACCAGACTCCTTTTATGAACTCTGAAGGCGAATATTTCGACCAGTCGTGCATGATGCCCTGTTTGTAGAGGCCGCATCTGAAGCATAAACTTCTCACAAGCTTCTTGTGGTGGAGAATAGTCCTTAAATGTCCTTTGAGATTATTATATGTAAACATGTTCCTTAATTCCTGTTTATTTCTGCATCCTGTTTATTTCTGCATCCTGTTTGTATCTGTATACTTCTTATTTTCATTATTACCGATCAGATCTACCGGACGGACATTAATTTAATATCCTCTTTCAGGCCACGGTAAATACATCTGATAATAACTCTCATATTCCCATTAATATATATTAAAATGCTTAATTAGTCAATTTTCCTGAAAAAAAAGACACTGCTGTGTTATAATATTTTTATCATGCTCAGGCCCTTAGGTTTATGGGCAGCAGTTCTATGGGTTGTTGGTTTATGAGCAGATTTTTTTAATTAAAGGAGGAGTTATATGAATGTAGCAGAGACTTTAAAGAGTCTTACGACAGCAGAAAAAGCCGGCCTGGGATCCGGCATCGATATGTGGTGCACTAAGGAGATCCCTGAAAAGAACGTACCTTCCATCAGAACTTCTGATGGACCTAACGGTCTGAGAAAAATGGAGACAAATGCTGACGGACTTGGCCGTGACCAGAGCGTGGAAGCCATATGCTTCCCTACAGCATCATGCCTTGCTTCATCATTTGACCGTGACATGATCAGGGAAGTCGGACAGGCACTTGGCGAAGAATGCCAGACAGAGGGCGTAAGTGTACTGCTCGGACCCGGCGTTAATATGAAAAGGTCTCCTCTCTGCGGAAGAAACTTTGAGTACTATTCTGAGGATCCTTATCTTGCAGGCGAGATCGGTACTGCCATGACAAATGGCGTCCAGTCTCAGGGTGTCGGAGTGTGTATAAAGCATTTTGCCGCAAACAACCAGGAGAAAAACCGTTTTTCTATAAGTGTAGAGGCTGATATGCGCACACTCCATGAGATCTATCTCCGCGCATTCGAAAAGATCGTGAAAACCGCAAAGCCATGGACTGTCATGTGTTCATACAACATGATCAACGGTGTTTATTCCTGTGAGAATAAATGGCTCCTCACCGACACATTAAGAAAACGCTGGGGCTTCGATGGTGCTGTAATTACCGACTGGGGTGCTATGAATGACAGATCAAAAGCCTGCGAAGCAGGAACAGACCTTGAGATGCCTTCATCACATGGTGTCCGTGATAAGTATCTTGCGGATGCAGTGGATTCCGGAAAGCTCGATTCAAAATACCTCGATGCAAATGCTGAAAGGCTGCTTAAGCTCATTGACCGTGCCATTTCAGAAAGAGAAGAATATAAGAAAGCTCATGGCGGCATCCCTGTATATTCCAAGGAAGAGCACCACAGGATAGCCGAAAAGGCGGCCGAAGGCTCAGCCGTCCTTCTTAAGAATGACGGCGGTCTCCTGCCTCTGGAGAAGGACAGGAAGGTCCTCTTTATCGGTGAATTTGCTGAGGAGTCCAGGTACCAGGGCGGAGGCTCAAGCCACATCAATACCTATAAAGTCGAAAAGATCCTTGACTCTGCTGATAAGGCAGGTATTCAATACGATTACGTAAAGGGCTTCCATGTCTACCCTGAAGAGTTCGATGATAATGAAGAGATCTTTAATGAGGCACTCTCCAAGGCAGGCCGATACGATACAGCAGTGATATTTGCTGGACTTTCGGACCTTGAAGAAAGCGAAGGCTTCGACCGCGATGATATAGAGCTTCCTGAATATCAGAATAAGCTCATATCCGCAGTCTGTGATAAGTTAAATAACGTTGCAGTAGTCCTCTTTACTGGTTCACCTGTAGCATTCCCATGGAAGGATAAGGTCTCATCCATCCTCAATATGTATCTTGCAGGAGAAGCTATGGGCACTGCCCTTATAAATATCCTCTACGGCAATGTCTCTCCGTCAGGCCACCTGGCTGAGACATTCCCATGCCGCATTCAGGATACGCCGGCTTACTTAAACTTCCCTGGCAGCCGTGATAATGTCGCCTACGCAGAAGGAGTTTACATAGGCTACAGATATTATGATAAGAGAGATATGGACGTACTCTTCCCGTTCGGGCACGGACTTACATATACGACATTCGAGTATTCAGATATAAGGGTCAACGGCATGGATCCTCTTGCTTTAAAGAAGGCTGAGATAAATGGCAAGTCGCCTGTTACAGTATCTCTTACCATTAAGAACACCGGAAACTTCGATGCAGCTGAAGTTCCTCAGATCTATGTACAGAATGCTCCTGCCTACGAAGGCCGTCCGATAAAGGAGCTGAAAGGCTTCACAAAGGTATTCTTAAAGAAAGGCGAATCAAAGACCGTCGATATCATTCTCGATGATCAGGCTTTTGCCTACTTCGAGCCAAAGACAGATGACTGGTTCGTAACGCCTGGCCAGTACACCATCCTTGCAGGAAGCTCATCCAGAGATATCCGCCTGTCTGCTGATATTAATATCGACTCTGATGATCGCATACCATTTAAGGCAGGTGACACCACAACTGCCATGGATATTCAGAAATACTATACCGGCGATCCTGCTCCTCTTAAAGCTTTCCTTGAAAAAGCAGGATTCACTCAGGGACTCTCAGGCGATGTTGATGCGGAGCAGAGCAGCATGGGTAAGGCAGGTGCCAGGATGGATCAGGCAATGTATGAAGACACCCCTCTTCACTCTGTAGTATCCTTCGCAAAGGACATCGATCTTCAGGACGTTGAGGATACCATCAGGAAGCTCAACGGGGAAAATAATTTTTGAACATATAAATCTTAATATGCGAAGATATTTTTCTTTCAATCGGAAAAATCTCCCGTTAAAAAGAGCAGGTTCCTTTTGGGACCTGCTTTTTAATACCCGATAAAAAAGGCTTATATAAATGAGCCATAAACCGCTCATTTATATAAACCTGAAAATAAACTCTAATACAATGGTACCGGGCGCCTGCAACAGATCATCAATTTATCATCGGTTAGTGAAAAACAGACGTCGGACACATATCATGAATCCACTGATATCAGTCATCAACATAAGGAAGCATTGCAAGATGCCTTGCACGCTTGATAGCAGATGTAAGAGCTCTCTGATGTCTTGCACATGTACCTGTTACACGGCGAGGAAGGATCTTTCCTCTCTCGGAGACATATCTCTTTAACTTAGCAACATCCTTATAATCGATAGTATCGTGCTCTTTATCAGCACAGAACTCGCAGACCTTCTTTCTTCTGCGAATCGGTCTTCTCTTGAAAGAACCATTGTCCTTATTAAAAGCCATTATTAACCTCCATAGCATTTACAAATATGCTTCAAGTTCAAAATCATCTTTATGTACCGTAAGATCAGGCGCCAAATGGAATATCCTCTTCGACAACATCGGCTCCGGGAACATTCATAAAGCCATCGCCCGCTGTACCTGCCTGAGCATCATCAGGCACAGGCATAGCTGATGCATTGTAGCCCTGTGATGCAGACTTGCTCTCAGCAAACTCCTGCTCATCGACAACAACATCCGTTGTAAATACCTTCTGACCGTCTTTATTGGTATAGCTCCCGGTCTGAAGTCTTCCGGTAACTGCGATCTTTATCCCCTTGTGGAAATACTTCTCAGCGAACTCAGCGCCCTTACCGAATACAACACAGTTAATGAAATCAGCTGTCTGCTGGTCTCCCGGCTTCTTAAATCTCCTGTCAACAGCGAGGCTGTATCTTGCATACGCACGCTGTGAACCATCATTGCCGCTTGAATACTTAACTTCCGGATCTCTTGTTAAACGTCCCATTAAAATAACTTTGTTCATAGAAAGCACCATCCTTTCAAAATGGAATTAAGCTTCCTGTCTGACAACTAAGTATCTGAGGACATTGTCCATAATACGAAGATCCTGCTCCATACCTGCCGGTACGGTTGGCTCCGCATCGAACTGGATAAAGTAATAGAAACCCTCTGTTCTCTTCTCGATCTCGTAAGCAAGCTTCTTCTTGCCCCACTCGTCAACGTTTGTTACAGTTCCGCCGAGCTTTGCAATAAGATCCTTTGCTTTCTGAACAACAGAGTTCTTTACTTCATCATCGATCTTAGTGTCGACAACTAATGCTAATTCATACTTATTCATAGCTGTCTGTACCTCCTTCTGGTCTCCGGCTTCCAGCTGCTTTTCAGGCATAATACCGTCGATTACGGTCTCAATGCCGCAGCTGGAAACAAGGATAAATTTGCGTATCACAATTTACCATTATAACACAGAAATGATACGTATGCAAGTGCTTTTCCAGTATTTGTTATTTATTTTTTTCTATTTGTTTTTTGCTGTTTGTTTTTGGCCGATTGTATAATTAAGTTGGACAAATGAATATCACACAGACTCACATCCTGATCCCGATCCTCTGAGGTAGAGGGATCAAGAAGTTCCTGAAGTACAAGCAGATCCTTGCGCGAATCCTGAAGCGATTTGTCTCGGAGTTTAAAGACTGCTCGATCGAAGACAACGTACATATCAATTACTGCAGTTCCCATCTGGAACGAATCAGCATTATGAAAAAAGCAACTCGTCTTTCAGCATGTGGATCAAATTGATATGCTTTACTCCACTTCTCTTTTGCAGGAGCTTATCAAGAGTCAGCAGATATTTCGGATAGCCGTCTCCGATGCTTTCTAACGGTCTGTACTCTCTCTCCTCTGTGATGTTTTTTCCATTCTCATCATAGTTGTCATTGTCGATCGTCCGTGCCACCTGTATGTAACAGTAATTCATATCGACATCTCTCAGGATGAAATCGATTTCCAGCTTTCCTATCCTGCCGACACTGACAGAATATCCGCAGCTCTTCGCATAATTATAGACGATATTCTCCAGTACCGGGCCATAGTTTATCCGGTTGTCCGTGTTTCTGAAAAAGAAAAAGCTCAGATCTGAAAGATAATATTTTTCTTCTCCGTTCAGTGACTTCTTGCTCTTCATATCGAAGCGGCTGCATTTGCTGATGATCCTGGCATTCTGAAGGATTGAAAGGTAGTTATAGACAGTCTCTTTTCTGACCGGCCTATCTTTCTCATCGGATAACGCTGCACATAAGGATGTGATAGAGGTCGTCGAGCCGAAATTATTGATCATATAGGTCATCAGCAGACAGTTCTTCAGCAATCATCCTCATAATGGACGATTTTCCGCATCGTCTGACGCCGGTGATGACTTTAATGACTTCAGTTTCAGAATAGAAGCCTCTGATTTTCTTCAGATAATTTTCTCTCTTATAAAGGTCCTGCATAGTATGCCTCCGTACCCATTTATCATATGACGATCTTCTATGTTTCCTACACTATATCACAAAATTCAATTATAACCGAACTTTTTTTGTGAAATTAAAAATAAGTTCGGTTATGAGGCATTCGCAACGATTCTGCCTGTCAAAAAAAGAGGGCCCGCAGGTCCTCTTTCCGGTCGCAAGCATCACAAATTTCTGAAGCCTGATCACTATTGATAATATAATCTATGGGCTATTCATTTGTCCAAGTTAATTATACAATCAGCCAAAATTATCTGTTACATAATCATAATCATTAGTTAACTTAAGACTATCAGAGTTCTTTACTGCATTTAAACTTCGTTTACTGTTAAGATCTCCCTCCCCATAATACTGGGTCAGTACTATACGGTCAGTGCTTATTTCCATATTGTTATTGTCATTATCAGTTTATGCAGCCTTCCTGATCGTCATTTTTTTTGAAGAAGGGTCGATGGAGATTACCTTATAAAGCTCCGGTTTTCCAAACTGGCCTTCCGCCTCATAGTAAATTTTATCATAACAACAACTACTGGCATTCAAATAATTTGAAAGTCCGCTTATTACCCCGTTGTTATTAAAGTTGATACCGGTGAAATACTTACTTACCTGTGTATCATCAGCTTTTGCATGTCTTAAGCCGGCTGTCATAAGCACTCCACAAAGGACAGTTAAAGCTAATGCAAGGATCATTGGTCTGATGCTGCTTTTATTCTTTTCCATAGACGTACTCCCTTTCTTCTGATCATTGATTGAATGGCTGAAGTGGAATTATCCGCGGAAAGATGATAATATTATTCTGACAGCAAAAACTGATTGGAATCAAAGGAAAGGAGTACGCATATGGCCCTCATTACAACAGAATAGGCATAGCAAAGGGGCGATTCACTGTACCTGCTGATATCGACAAAGATAATGAAGAGATTCCTGCTCTTTTCTAAGGAGACAAATGAAAATACAATGAACTCATTAAATAAGGAGACAAATGAAAATACCAGTGAACTCATTAAATAAGAAACTAATATTTTTTGACGTGGACGGAACTATACTTACCGAAGGGGAAAAGAAATACGTCCCTGAAAGCACGGTCGAAGCCTTGAAGAAGCTTCACGAAAACGGTCACCTGCTCTTCATAAATACAGGGAGGACAGAGGCAGAGTTCGATGAAAGTCTCATGAAATACGGCTTTGACGGTGTCATAAATGCCTGCGGAGGCCAGATCACATATAAGAATGAAGTGATATTCTATCATCCGCTTGACCGGGAAACAAGGGACCGGATCTCCCGGGCTATGACAGGATATGACTTCGAGTGGATATTTGAGGGAAAGAACTTCATATATTTTGATAAGAATGGATATAAGTCGAGGCTTGGGCGCTTTAAGCCTATGTTCTCCGCTCTATGCAAAGAAAAGGTCACAGACGCATATGCGGGTGACAGGGGACTTGACTTTGATAAGCTTGTATTCTATCTGAAGGATGGTTCAGATAAGGCGGAGTCTGATCTTAAATCTTTTAAAAGCTCATTCGGGGACCGGATGGAATTTATAGACCGCGGAAACTCCGCCTTCGAGGTAATACCAAAGGGCTGTTCAAAGGCTTCAGGTATGCAGTTCCTTATGGATCACTTTAATATCCCGAAGGAAGACACCATAGCAATAGGCGATTCCACCAATGATCTTTCGATGCTTGAGTTTGCCGGGACAAGCATCTGTATGGGCAACGGAGACGACAAAGCAAAGGCCGCTGTCGATATTGTGACTGATGATATCGATAATGATGGGCTTTATAATGCATTCAAGGATCTGGGACTGATCTGAGATAAAAGACATTTGAGGTAAAGTTTATGAAAGATTTGACATTTAAAGCCGGCGACCATGCGGTCATGAAAAAGAATCATCCATGCGGATCCAATGAATGGATCATCATAAGGACAGGCATGGACGTTAAGCTCCGCTGCTGCGGATGCGGGCACCTCATAGAGCTTAAAAGGAAGGACTTTGTAAAGAGAACAAAGTCAGTGATCGCCGCTGAGGATAATAGCGGCGATGCTGATAATATCTGAATGCAGACAATAGTTACAAAAAAGGCAGGTCAGGAAATGACCTGCCTTTTTTATGCTTTTTCAAATTTACCACAAAGTGCAGTTAAAGATCATGAGGGTGATGGTAATAGAAAAGCAAAATTCAGTTATATTTTTATTCTACCGTGAACCTGTATGAAGTCACATGATGATACTTATCGCCTGCTTTAAGGATCGGACTGTCGATCTCAGGATTGCTTAAGTTTACAGCATTTGGTACGAACTGTGTCTCGAAGCATACTGCCTGACTTCCATTGTACTGGCCATGATGCTTGCCGGAATCTGAAAGCGTCTCGGCTGTATACAACTGCATATCAGGCATATCTGTGCTTACGATCATTGTGATGCCGGACTCATCTGAATGACAGCGCGCTGCCTCAGCGAACCTGTGATCGTTATTCAGATGGAAGTTGTGATCATAGCCCAGGAAATCGCTTCCCGCATCAAAATCCTGTATGATGGTCTTATATTCTCTGAAGTCAAATGGCGTGCCGGAAACATCGGCAAGCTCGCCTGTCGGGCATGCATCATCGCCTAGCGGTGTATAACGGTCGGCGTCGATCTTTACCTTGAGTCCATATACAGCATCACCTGACTCGCCGCCCTTCGTAATATTAAAATAAGAATGATTTGTAAGATTTACCACTGTATCCTCGTCTGTCGTGCCGTCATATGTGATGAAAAGCTCGTTATCATTTGTCAAAGTATACTTTACTGTATAGCTGAAATTGCCCGGCAGGTTCTGCTCACCATAAGGACTTACTCTGTGGAACTTTACGAATGCATTGCCATCTTCTTCGCCGAATACAGCCCTGTACATTTTGTGATTGAATCTCTCGTGGCCGCCGTGAAGATTGTTTGTGCCATTGTTAGCCTCAAGCTTATATGTAGAGCCATTGATGGTAAAAGCGTGATTTCCGATCCTGTTAGCACATCTGCCGACTATAGCGCCGAAGCTCGGACCATTTACCTCATAGCCGCGGACATCATCATAGCCCAGGACCACGTCAGTATCCACGCCATCCCTGTCTTTTACTATAATGTTCGTAATGACAGCGCCGAGATCTATGGCGCTTACCGTCATTCCGTTATCGTTCTCAAGCGTATATTTGAAAACCTCAGCCCCTTTCGAAGTATAACCGAAAAAATCTTTAACCTCTTTCATTTTCTTCTCCCTTTCTTAATTAACAACAGCTGCTTCCCTGATCCCATAATGCTCATACAGAGCGATATCACCCTCAGTGATCCGTTCACCGCAGATATTTATCGGCACTGCCGGAGGACATGTCACTATTTCGTGAGCACAGATACGCCCTGCTGCTTCCTTTACCGGAACGAATTCATAATCGCTCATCCATGCTTCCCTTATGGAAATCACCTGTTCATGATGGATAACAGGGCAATAAAATTCATCCGTATTCCCGGCATCTATGAAAACATTCTCTTTGTTGATTATATCATAGAATGCCTTGTATATGTTAAAGAAATCTAAATTTCTGTTAAGAGGTGTAAACATCATTACAAGGTGCCGGCTGTCGCCATACTCGCATGAAATATTGTATTCACTATAAAGTTTCTTATAGATCTCTTCACCGGTGTATTTTAAGTTGGATGCATCGAGCACGAGTTTCAATCTTTCTGTGTCTTTGATAATAAATCCAAGCTTTATTAATTTGCATTTCAGGTCGGAGACCTTATCAATGCAGGCCTTCAGGTCAGCCCGGAAGTTTCCTGTCAGGTATGGATCTTCTTCAGCCGTATCTTCTCCTGATCCGCCTTCAGGACCACCTGACTTATCGCATATCTCTTTAAATTTTCTTACATCACCGGCCAGATAAGGATTTACCTGATCCAGGGACATGGATATGAGAAATGACGGACTGGTCGATGCAAACATAGCAAAGGCCTTGTATACGTACTTTTTAAAATCACCGATATATTCTTTTGATATGTGAAGATAGGCACCTCCGGTAAGCACGGGCAGGGTCTTGTGGGCAGAATCAGCGCACATGGCCGCACCGAGGGTTACAGGATGGATATCCTCCGGCATGAACTTAAGATAAGCGCCATGGGCATTATCGACCAGAAGGGGAATGCCGTGCCTGTGACACACCTCAGCAAAGCCCTTAATGTCATAAAGGGTGCCCAGGTAATCCGGACTGGTAACATAGACCGCGGCAATATGGCGGTCTTTATGTTTTTTTAAATAATGATCAATGGTATATTTAGTAATAGGAGTTGTTATAATTGAGTCCGTCCGGTATCCTGCCCCTCTTTCATTGCCGGGATCCGCCTGTCCGGCAGCTTCTTTATATGCATGGTTTCCAGATGTATAAACATCCCCCTCTGCATTATCCGGTTCAAGCTCCGGATCCATTAATATAACATCAAGGTCAAGGGCGGCCGCAGCTGCAATGAAGGACTTATGGACGTTTCGCGCTGCGAGGACCGTTGTGTGATACTGACTTTCATTCCGGCTTTCTGACAGGCCTCCTGACCGATTTTCTGCCGTGATCTTTTCTGCCGCCGGGTTAATATTTTTCCGGGCCTCTGCCCCTTCTCCGCGGACTGCTCTGTCGTACAAAGATATCACAGCAAGCATGGCTTTTATAGCAAGAGATGAGCCTTCTGCAGAGTAGTATGTTCTGCCTGTCCCGAATATAGCACTCGCATTATCCTGGCTCTTCCGTACTATTCCTTTGTCCTCGTACAGGCAGAGATCTTCGCTTATCTCCGTTATGTCATATTTATATTCAAAGCCGGAAAAAAGACCCTTATGTCCTGGCATATGTACCCGAACAGGGTCTTTTTCCGCATAATTCTTAACAAAATCGAAAATTGGTGTCGTCATATTTTTTCCTGATCTTTATTGGCCGCTGCATAAATTCAAACCGGTCTGATAGTGAACTGCCGCCTGCTCTGAAAAAGCCGGGGATCTCCCGGCACTTCTATGTGAAAGACGCCGGTCTTTTTTTACATCATTCTTTGCCGGAATTTATGCGTCCCGCAATATTTGCATGCGGAGCCGTATCCTGTGTGAAATGCTTTGCATAATCATATGGGATCTCAGATGCTGATGGATCTGAACTGTCTTCAGCTGCAGCCTTATCCTGTGCTGCTGATGCAGCTGATGGATCTTCTGCCGGTAATGATCCGGCTGCTCCGGCAGAGCTGTCTGTTTCTGTATTTGCTGCTGCACCGCTTTTTATAGTATCTGTACTGCTTTTTTCCCGGTCTGTCTTCTCATTTTCTATATTCCTGGTATTCATCTTTGCGGCTGCCATGGCATTAGCCATCATATTTGCGGCACGCTTTGCCTCTTCGTCCGCGCTGTTTTTAAAAATATTTGCCATCATATTGAGAGCCCATAGTATTACAGAAACTACGACCGTAGCAAAGATACTGGCATACAGCCATTTCATGGTCTGACCTGTGGTCGTTATGGCAACAACCAGTGTAGCGATATACATGCCTGCAAGAAATATGATACCGAACCAGGCCATTATTCTCTTGAAACTTTCCATCTCAATTCTCCTTATACTTTTCCTTGATCTTTTTAAGTCTTTCCGCCGTTTCAGCCTCGTACCCAAGACTTCCGGCCTCATAGAATACCATGCCCGCAAGTTCATCCGGCAGATACTGCTGGTCGACATAATGGTCAGGGAAATCGTGCGCATACTTGTATCCCTGGCCGTGGCCAAGCTTTCCGGCAGACTTATAATGGGCATCTTTCAGGTGGCCGGGTACTTCACCCGTACGTGTGTTTTTAACCAGAGCCAGGGCCTTGTCTATAGCCATGATGGCAGAATTGCTCTTTGGCGCTTCAGCTACATAGATCGCCGCCTGGGCAAGGGGTATCCGTCCCTCCGGCATGCCAAGACGCTCGACTGCAAGGCTTGCATTCACCGCAACTATCAGAGCACGCGGATCTGCATTTGAAACGTCCTCAGCAGCACATATCATGATCCTTCGTGCTATAAAGGCAGGATCCTCGCCGGCATAGAGCATCTTTGCAAGATAGTAGACCGCCGCATCGGGGTCAGATCCCCGCATGCTCTTTATAAAAGCAGATATTGTATCATAATGGTTGTCGCCGTCACGGTCATACTTTACAGCTCTTTTCTGTATGCATTCTTCAGCAACAGGCAGAGTGATGTGAATGACTCCGTCAGAAGACATGTCAGTGGTAAGTACTCCCAGCTCCAGAGCATTCAGTCCCTCGCGGGCATCCCCGTTTGCCGCATCGGCCAGAAAATCAAGCGCATCGTCGTCTATTTCGGCGTTGTAGGCACCCATTCCTCTTTCACTGTCTTTCAGGGCACGTTTAAGAAGTTCCCTTAAATTATCATTGGACAGGGGCTTAAGTTCAAATATAAGCGACCTGGAAACCAATGCGGGATTTACCTCAAAATAAGGATTCTCAGTAGTCGCGCCGATCAGGGTCACTGTCCCGTCCTCAACGTATGGCAGTAGAAAATCCTGCTGACTCTTGTTGAAGCGGTGGATCTCGTCTACAAAAAGGATGGTCTTTTTATGGTAGCCGCCGCCCTTCTGCTTGGCTGTCTCGACGACATCCTGAAGCTCTTTCTTGCCGGAGGTTGTGGCATTGACCTTTACGAATTCAGAGCTCGTAGTATTTGCAATAACTTCAGCCAGGGTCGTTTTTCCCGTTCCCGGAGGCCCGTAGAATATGACTGAATTGAGCTTGTCGGCCTTTATGGCACGGTAGAGCAGTCTGTCATGCCCTATGATGTGCTCCTGGCCCACGACCTCATCGAGAGTCTTCGGCCTCATACGCGAAGCCAGAGGAGCGTCATCCTCTTTATTTATCTCATTCATGTAATCGAAGATATCCATGAAACAATTTTCTCCTGTTTTCAAACGTGTATGTTATATTCTGCTTTTTGAACCTGACTGCTATCACAGGCAGGCCGGCTTTAGTTTTAAGCTGTAATTACAACAATTAACATTAAATCCTATAAGAAGGCAGATCATGATTTTCATGAATATGGCTTATAAGTTTCCGTGTACCCGTGATCCTTTATTTCTGCGGTTCTTAAAGTGATGTCATTTATCCTTAATGTGATCCTTTCGATATCCGGTGTCTCAGCTGCAAAGACTACAGTCACTTTATCTGAATACCGGGTGACCCGGATACCGATACCTTCCGTATCCAGAAAGTATTTTACCTTTTCATAGGATGAATAGTCAACTGCCGCCGATAAAAGCTTACCGGGGCATGCACGGACTACAGCCTTTTCAGACAGTGCTGCGTCAAATGCCATCTTTGCAGCTGTTGAATATGCACGGGTAAGGCCGCCTGCGCCAAGCAGGATGCCGCCGAATATTCTCGTCACGGTGATACAGGTATAGTAAAGCTCGTGGGTCTGGATGACATTCAATATCGGCTTGCCTGCAGTTCCGGAAGGCTCGCCGTCATCAGATGACCTGACCGATGTGCCCTCAGGACCAAGAACATACGCGTAGCAGATATGCCTTGCATCCGGCCAGGTCTTGCGGGCGCTCTCAAGCATCTCTTTGACGTCGGCCTCAGACCTTACGCCCCGGATCCGGGCTATAAAACGTGACTTCTTCTCATCATATTCAGCGGTGATATCAGACTCTTCCAGCGCTTTTCTGTACGAAGCAGTTTTCATATGGGTACTCCTTAAACTATATGATCTCAATCTCCAAGACATCCTACAGGCACGACTTTTATGCCATTCTTTGTAGAAAAGGCCATCTGAGCCGTGGCGCAGATAATGATAAGTGCTGAAGGCTCACGATACACAGGTCTGGGGTGCTTTTCATTTTTAAGAGCTGCTTCATTGTGCTTTTTTATGATATCCCTGAACTTAAGCAATGACTTTTCAGCCGCAGGTATCTGATTGGTTCCTGTCTTTATCTCGATAAGGCCATAGCTGCCATTATTCATCTGATAGATGGCATCCGCCTCAAGTCCCATATCGTCAGTATAATGGAGGATCCTGGCATCATGCGCCTCAGCCGATACAAGCAGATCCCTTATCACCATATTTTCAAGAACATGGCCGAAGAGGTCAAGATCATTATTAAAATAATCCGGTGAGATTCCAAGGGCTGCAAGTCCGATAGACTGGTCTGTAAAGATATGTTTCCTGGCGTTCCTGATCGCAGTCTTCGACCTGATCTGAGGAGTCCAGGCATCAATATCCCTGATAACATACAGCCGTTCAAGAGCATCGATATATGAGGCAAGCGTCGCATCGGAGACCGTGAAATTTGCCTTAACATCTGCATATATACCAGACTTCTTCGCTGTTGTCGCCATATTCCTTGCATATGACCAAAGCAGGGTCCTTGCCCACTCGGGATTTCTGGTCACATTATCTACTGCACTGATATCTTTATTATATATCTGTCTGTAATAGTCCCTGGCGATCTCTAATTTTGCAGTCCGACTTTTTATGGAAAGGCATCTCGGCCAACCGCCGCGGCATGCTGCATAAAAAAGATCAGGCAGACTCAGATCGCACATGATGCCATCGATATCAGAATCAGGATCCTCAACAAGCTTAGCTATGGAGATCTGTCCATTCGATTCACCGCTTTCAGCAAGTGTCATCGGGTACATTGTGACCTGGCTGATCCTGCCGGTGCCTGTATGAGGAGTTTCTGCCTGTTTACTGACAGAGCCGGTCATGAAATACTCTCCGACCTTATCCGGCTCATCATCACATGCCTTACGCACTGCTCCCCACATTTTCGGAGTATCCTGCCATTCATCGAGAAGTATAGGCTTTTTATTCATTAATAAGAGATTTGGTGCTGACTCTGCAACCGACAGATAGCCATCTCTTTTTTCTTCATCCTGAAATTCTATGACAGTCTTTGAACGTTCCTTTGCTGTCCTTGTCTTCCCGCAGCCCTTCGGCCCCACTATACTTATGGCATTAAAGGCTTCAGTCCTCCTGTCGATCTCAGTATCGACAACACGCCTGATATATTCCATATTATCACCCCTTCCTATACCTTATTCATAACAATTCTTAATATAGCAAGAATATCATAAAATACGGAATTTATCAATATTCGTTTTGAATTTTTCGAGCGTTTTACTTATAATTTTTCGAATGATCTGTTTTGAGTTTTTCGAATGATCTATTTAAATTTTTTCGAATGATCTGTTTTGATTTTTCGACCTGTCTGCCTGGCATTTTTCAAGTATGCAAACCGATCCGGACTGACTTATAAGAGTCGAAGCTCACTATCCAAGGGTCTTAAGTCACTTACTGCGTAAGCTCCTGAAGAACTCCTTCAGCAGACCGCTGCACCGGTCTGCCATTACTCCCTTTATGACCTCAGGCTCGTGGTTAAAGTCTTTCACATGGAGAAGATCTATGATACTGCCTGCACAGCCGGCTTTGGGATTCATGGCGCCGATCACCACACGGCTCAGACGGGACTGAATAATGGCTCCGGCACACATCTGGCAAGGCTCAAGCGTCACATACATGGTACAGTCCTCAAGTCTCCAGTCATCAAGCACTTTGCAGGCCTTTCTGATCGCAAGGATCTCCGCATGGCCAAGGCTTGTCTTCATCCTGTTGCGCTTATTGTAGGAACGGGCGATGATCTGACCGGGTTCTGCATTTGCAGCCGGAAAATTATGGCTATAAACTATAACGCAGCCAATGGGGACATCCCCGTTGACTGCGGCTTTTTTCGCCTGTTTAATGGCTTCTTTCATATATTTTTCATGGATCTTTTGTTCTTCCGGATCTATTGGATCCACATTAATATCGATATTTACAGAACTTTTCACGAATGATCCCCTCTCCATAAGGCCTGATGTACTGTTAAAGATTAAATTGCCTGAATTTATATTTTATATTGATAAATTTCAAGGTCCACTTTCCCGTCTTTTACCTCAATACCATCTGCCCTAAGCCTCTTTGCCTGCTCGTCGGGACCGCCGAATGCAAATGCTCCGGAAAGCTCTCCCCTGGAATTAACAACGCGGTAGCAGGGAACATGGTCAGGATCAGAATTCTTATGGAGGGCATTGCCAACAGCCCGGGACATTCTCGGATTGCCGGCCATTGCAGCTATCTGGGCATAGGTCGCCACCTTGCCCTCAGGTATCTTCTTTACAGCTTCATAGATCCTCTTTGTCGGCGTATCTGTGATCAGCCTGTAGCTTGTCTCTATGAGATCTATGATCCTCTCCTTTTCCATACTGCCATCAAGGAACAGAGATATCCACGACTTCTTCGACATATGATAGGCAGGGTATATACCATCTCTTCCTGACATCAGAGCTATGAAGTCCTTATCGGCCTTGACATTTACGACCGGCAAAGAATCATCACCCGGTAATCCGAAGCAGCTCTTCCTTACCAGCATGAAGAGCGCAAACCATTTACCGGTGACCGGATCGCGGAAAGTCGTATATTCCGGATACTGCTTCCAGAGATGTTCTTCGACCGCATCCGGATGATGCCCGCGAAGGATCCCTTTTATTTCATCTGTAATATCCATAACTGTACCAAACTATTTATCTATAAAATCCTGTAATGAAAGACCTGACTGCTGTATTATACTCATCAACGTGCCTCGGGCTAATGTATCATGCATCGGTACTATTACAACATGAAAACCATCTGAATATTTACGATGGCTTCCTTTTTGTGAAACATTTGATAATCCATTTTTCTTTAAAATTTTAATAACCTCTTCAGGCTTTAATATCGGATATTTGTGAGGCATCAAACATTTACCTCCATGGTTGTAAGAAAAATATCAGGAGTATCTTTTTCTACTTCATTATCCTCATAGTAAAGTTCAAGGGCCTCTTTGAGATTATCCATGGCTTCTTTCACAGTTTTTCCCTGAGAAGCAACGTTTGTCTCGCAATCCTTGGCAACTATCCAATCCTCTTCGTTAATAATAAGTACCGGACAAATCATTTCATTTCTCCTTTCTAATGCTTTACACTGTGCACAATATACCATTTACCCTCCAAGCTCTATCATTCTCCTGATCGGCTTCAGCGAGCTTTCGATAACTTCATCAGGAAGGACTATTTCTTCGCCTCCCTGGCCGCGGAGGACATTGTATATATCCATGAGGGTAGTAGCCTTCATGTTGTGGCATACACATTCCTTTGAAAGAGGATAGAACTTCTTATCGGGACACTTGAACTGCAGGTGCTGCACTATGGAGTTCTCGGTGCCGATGATGAATTCATCCGCATCGGACTCCTCTGCGAACTTCATGATGCCTGTTGTGCTGCCTACATAATCGGCACACTCGGTAACTTCTGCGTGGCACTCTGGGTGGACTAAAAGAAGCGCGTCCGGATGAAGGAACTTCTGATATTTCACATCTTTTATAGTCATGCGCAGATGGGTCGGACACCCTCCGTTAAAGAATACGAATTCCTTATCAGGTACCTGCTTTTTTACCCAGCCTCCGAGATTGCAGTCAGGTATGAACATGATCTTCTTCTCGGGCATGTTTTTAAGTATCTTTACGGCAGATGATGATGTAACGACTACATCTACAGCGGTCTTTAATGACGCAGTGGTATTTACATAGGCTACTACTGCATAGTCAGGGTACTTCTCTCTCATCTCGAGGACACGGTTCCTGTCCATCTGCATGGCCATAGGGCAGCCTGCAGTAGGATTCGCAAGATAGACGGTCTTCTCCGGAGACAGGGTCTTTACAGTCTCTGCCATGAAGCGGACGCCCGACATTATTACATTTTTCTGAGGTGCATCTTGAGCCTGTACACTCAGTCCGTATGAATCGCCGACATAGTCCGCTATATCCCATATATCCTGACTCTGATATGCATGTACAAGGATGCAGAAATCCTTTTCCTTCTTGAGTTCCATTATTTTATCCTGCAATTCGCGTGTTGTCATATTATTACCTTCCAATATTTAATATCATTCATCATGCTCTTAATATTAATTAAGAGATCAGAAATATCAAAAACGGCTGTATATCAGCAACTCATCCTGCTTGATATTCTTTACAAATTCAACATCCTCTGACGTATCTGTAACTGCATCTGCATGAGTGCCGGGAAGTGATTTACGTTCTCATCAACAAATGACGATATCTGATCGTGCATAATATAGTTATATTAGCCTGTGAATTCCCGGTCAAATGGTGAATTTTACTGATTATAATGTTATATAAGCCCACTGTCAAGACAATTGTCAAATAAACTTGACACCTGTAAATAAATTTCTTTACAGGTGTCTTGACAGTCACTATAAGTGAGTATATAATGCAGACTAACATTTCACTTTACTTAAGATTACGAGGATAATAATATGAAGACTGATGTACTTATTATCGGATGCGGATGCTCCGGTCTTTATTGCGCCATGAATCTTCCGGGCGACTGGCAGATCACTATTATCACCAAACAGGATGCCGAGAGCAATGATTCGTTTCTGGCCCAGGGCGGCATATGTATGCTCAAGGATGAGTCGGACTATGACAGCTATTTTGAGGATACCCTGAAAGCAGGACACTATGAAAATGACAGGAAGTCTGTAGAGATCATGATCCGTTCTTCCCAGTCTGTCATTAATGACCTTGTTAACTGCGGTGTCAGATTTCAGAGAAATGATGACGGGTCATTTGCCTTTACACGCGAGGGCGCGCACTCTGACAAGAGGATACTTTTCCATGAGGATATCACAGGCAAGGAAATAACAAGCCATCTGCTGGCTAAGGTCCGCAGCCTGCCTAATGTAAAGATCATCGAGTACAATACCATGGTCGATATCATCACAAAAGACAACTCCTGCTACGGGGCCGTTATAAAGGACTCTGAAGATAATTTCTATACGATAGAGGCCAACTATACAGTCCTTGCCACGGGCGGCATAGGCGGTCTTTTCAGGCATTCCACAAACTTCAGGCACCTGACCGGCGACGGTATCGCTGCCTGCCTTAAGCACGGGGTAAAGCTTGAAAACATCAATTATATTCAGATCCACCCTACTACATTCTATTCTGAGGATCAGGAAAACAGAAGCTTCCTCATATCAGAATCCGTCAGAGGCGAGGGTGCAAAGCTCTATGGCAAGGATATGCACCGCTTTACCAATGAGCTCAAGCCGCGCGACCTCCTGTCACAGGACATCAGGGCTCAGATGAAGAAAGACGGCACAAAGTTCGTCTGGGAGGACCTGCGCCCGATCCCGCCGGATGTCCTTAAGAATCATTTTCCGAATATAGTAGAGCATTGCAGGGAAGCCGGTTATGACGTATTTAAGGAGTGCATACCTGTAGTACCGGCCCAGCACTATTTCATGGGAGGCATATGGGTCAACCACGAAAGCCACACTTCAATGCTTCAGCTCTATGCAATCGGTGAAACAGCCTGCAACGGTGTTCACGGCAAGAACAGGCTTGCTTCCAACTCCCTGCTTGAGTCACTGGTATTCGCAAAGCGCGCGGCCTTCGACATGACAGAAAGAACAGAGCTTCTTACTCACGAGCATGAAATGGTCGAGAGCTGGGACCTTGATCAATACAGGGATTACAGGGCTTTCCAGGACAGATGCCACAATATGGTCATGGATGAGATCGACCGTGAGAACGGAAACCAGAAGCCGCTTGCTTCATACAGAACGTTCTGATGGACAGGTATCATTATTAATAAAGGATAAATAGTAAAATTGAACGAAAGCCTGTATAGGGAAATAAGGTTTAAAAGCTGAAAATAAATCAGTATGTTGAATAATGTACAAAAAAGCCAGGTAATTACCTGGTAATCATTGAAAAAATTCAATGCATTATATAACTGTAAAATTCGTTTTTTATATTCGAAGGAGGAAATATGTTCGGTTCAGTTACATTAAAGCTCAATGCGGATCCATATATATTAAGCGCCCTCAGAGAGGACATCACAAGCGAAGACGTGTCTACCAATGCAGTCATGCCGAAAGCCACGGCCGGCGAGGTTGACCTTATATGCAAGGAGGATGGCATTATCTGCGGCCTGCAGATATTTGAAAGAGTATTTACCATGCTTGATGAAGAGACCAGGGTAGAGTTTATTTCAGCTCCTGAAGATCCCGGACATATAGTCGCAGACGGCGACCAGGTAAAAAAGGGGCAGCTTCTTGCAAAGGTATACGGTGATATAAGAGTCCTGCTTTCGGGTGAGCGCACGGCTCTTAATTACCTGCAGAGAATGTCAGGAATTGCCACCCAGGCCCGCGCAATGGCTAAACTTCTTGAAGGCACCAATATAATACTTGTCGATACCAGGAAGACCACTCCCAACATGCGTATCTTTGAGAAATATGCTGTTAAATGCGGTGGCGGCCACAATCACCGCTACAATCTTTCTGATGCGGTCATGCTCAAGGACAACCATATCGGGGCTGCCGGCGGCGTTAAGAAGGCAATTGAGATGGCAAGAGCCTATGTTTCATTTGTTCAGAAGATCGAGGTCGAGGTCGAGGATCTTCAAATGGCAAAGGAAGCCGCCGAAGCCGGAGCCGACATCATCATGCTCGATAACATGGACCACGATACCATGAAGAAGGCCATAGATATCATAGACGGCAGAGCTAAGATCGAGATATCAGGAAATGTAACAGCAGAAAAGATCAATGCTATAAAAGATCTCAAGGTAGACTATATATCAAGCGGGGCGCTTACACATTCAGCGCCGATACTTGATCTGTCCCTTAAGAATCTGCATGCGGTGTGACCCGGCAATATATTTTCCTGAATTTCTTAATGATATTTTCTTATGTTTGATATAAAGATGCTTGTTGTTAAAGCCCGGAATACGAGCGGAAAGGGGTAACATGAACGGTGAAGAAAGAAGGACACTGATACTTCAAAAGCTTGGTGCGTCTGACAAACCCATTTCAGGCAGCCGCCTTTCTAATGAGCTGGGAGTCAGCCGCCAGGTGATAGTCCAGGATATAGCACTGCTAAGATCATCCGGCCACACTATTTATTCATTTAATAAAGGTTATCAGATGGGCAAGAAAAGCCGCTGCTCAAGGGTCTTTAAGGATATACACACCGATGAGCAGGCCGAGGACGAGCTTTCTACCATCATAGATCTTGGCGGTATCGTCGAGGACGTGTTCATCTACCACAGGGTCTACGGTGTCCTTAAGGGCGACTTAAATATCCGCACCCACAAGGATATAGACGATTATATCGAGAAGATAAAGACAGGCAAATCAAAGCTTCTTATGCACAACACCTCTGGCTATCACTACCACACGGTAACAGCCGAGACCAATGAAGCCCTGGATGCTATCCAGGGTGCCCTCGGAAAGAAAGGATATCTTGCAAAGCTTCAGGATTACGAGCCTGTTGACTTCTGGTCAGATAAGGACTACGAATGAGATCAATAAATCTCTTGTCTGATCAGATAAGGAGGATAAGTTAAATTAAAGATCCCCTGTCCGATTAAACAGTGATATGTACCCTCTTTACTGTACAAAAACCAGTAAGGAGGGTATTTTTATGCGCTATAGTTTTGAATTCAAATTGGGGTGTGTTAATCTTTACAAACAAGGTAAATGGGCACCATGTCCAGATGGCATCCAAAAATATAGAGGATTTTCACAGTATAGTCAGACGTTGGGCTAGGGCGGTAGATGCAAATGGTCCTGAAGTATTAAAACACAGCAACTTTAACAGGACATGGACTTATATAGATTACTACAACAATCGCAGGATCCAAAAGAAAGCAAAATGGATGCCTCCTGCAAAATACAGTATGGCATCCATCTGTTAGCCTCGAGTCATAACATGTGTCCAGTTTTCTCGGTACATATCACGGACAGGGGGTCTTTTTTTACCCTAAATATTATTTACAGATCATTTCTTCTTAAGATGCTTCATAGAAGGGAACTGCGGGTCGGCCTCATCATGGGCTTTCTTGAATTCCTTATAATAATACCTGTAATATCTCTTCGGTACATAGACCTTTGCCTTAGGGCTTCTCATACGGTCGAAGATACATTCAAACGGCATCAGGAACTTACTTGAGATCTTTACGCTTGTCATGACCCTGTTGTGGGCAAATGCGCAAGGATCGATCCTCTTTACGGTCTTAGGTATCACAAGCTTCGTGATATGGTTGGTAGCGCATGCATATTCGTCTATCTGCTGTACAGACTCAGGGATCTTTATGGAGCCTCTGATATTTGCAAGTACACGTAAGTGCTTTCCATCCTTTGAAAGGATAATATGAGCGTATTTACCGCGCTTTGAAGCAGTCTTTATGTACTTATTGCCCGGTGCGACCACAAACTTCTTAAGCTTCTGCATACCTGTAAATGATGTATTGCCGATGGTCTCGACATTCTTTCCGATCTTTACATACTGGATGTACATGCTCTGCAGGAAAGCGTAAGGGGCGATCTCATTTACTGTATATACCTTACCTGTCCCAGGATCCTTTACAGTATTTGGAATTATAATCTTCTTCTTTTTTGTCTTATAGTTTCTCTCGCTTACACGGCAGGTGTTTTCGCCATTTACCTCGTACTCCAGACCTCTCTTATCCTTGAAGAGATGATTGTAGGATGAGAACGGAGTGACCTTCGTAGTCCTGATATTCACATATGTCTTCTGGAATGTCCTGCTTCCCTTATTCCTGATAAGGATATGAATGGTTGCTGCCGCAAACTTCTTATTCTTCTTAAGCTTCATGCATCTGATGAGACCATCCTTATCGATAGCATAAAGGGTATGCGAGCAGTTATGGTAAATAACCTCTTCCGGATCGCCGTATATGTACTTGCTTAAGTCGAGCTGACCTTCAGGAATTTTATCGATATCGATAGTGGTGCCCTCGTCAACTATAAGACCTGTGGTGCCGTCATCGGTGATCTTATTAATATTATAGGTATATGTAAATGTATTGCTGCCGTCTGTAACTGTGTAAGTAACGCTGACCGGTGTACCCTTCTTAAGTCCTGTAACAGTGACTATCTTATTGGTATCTGCCGTATAGTCAGTCCCTAAAGCTCCGGGCTTTCCATTTATCGTTACTGTAACAGTAGTGATCTTATCTGCAGGAACATTAGTATCAGGAGTAAGCGTGATGGTATCGTTCTTTGTGGTTACATCATATGTAAAGTCCTTATTCTGTCCATCTGGAGCAGGTGTGGTCTTAGGTGTTACAGTAATGCCCTCATCTCCTGTACTCTCGCCATTGCCAGGATCTGCGATGCCGTTAGGTCCTGTTGAAGGAGGTGTGACCGCAGCAGGAGTAGCAGCTGCTCCAGGTGTTGCTGTCCTGGCAGGCGCTGGTGAATCAGAGCCGCCAGGTGTCGACGAAGGTGAAGAATTGCCGCCAGGTGTCGGCGAAGGGGTCGTATCATCAGATTTATCATCCTTGCCATCATCAGGTGTCTTAGATACCTTTTTATCAATGATATAGTGGTAATTGGTCTGATTACCATCAGAATCTTTAACAGTATAAATGACCTCTTCAGTCTTATCTTCTGTCAGGTCTTTTACATCAACTTTTACACTGCCATCTTTATCATCATAAGTTTTATCACTGGTATTATCATCTTTTACTGTGGTCTTTACAGAAGTCCCGCTTACAACGACCTTTGTAATGTTCGATATATCAACTCCTGTTGGTTTCACAATAAGTGTATCAACATTATCTGTGATGGTTATATGATGGTAGATATCATCTGTATCCGGATTGCTGTTCTTTGTGGTATCCTCCGCTGTATCATGAGGACCTTCTGCCGCGCCCGGAGTAGGAGAGGTAGAGACTTCTACGTTAAAACCCTCC
This sequence comes from Lachnospiraceae bacterium, assembly GCA_036343175.1. Taxonomy (GTDB): domain Bacteria; phylum Bacillota; class Clostridia; order Lachnospirales; family Lachnospiraceae; genus JAEEJA01. The sequence goes on along the minus strand of JAZASR010000001.1, from coordinate 105,438 downwards.
TTATCGATAGTGTAATGATATCTGTGCGTAATATCCTTATCACCATCTTTTTCGGTTACTGTATAAATGACCTCTGTCTTCTTATCCTTTGAAAGACCGGTGGTATCTACTGTCGTTATGCCGGTTGTCCTGTCATACCTGTTATCTCCGTTTGTGATGTCTGTCTCTGCAGAATCAGACGGTGACTTATATGTTACCTTTGTTATCTTACTAACATCGAATCCTTCTACAGGATCAAGCTTCAAGGTATTAGTTGTGTTATCTGCTGTTATCGTAAAGTACGAATCCTTTGAGCCATCTTCATTTGCAGAATCATTGGTGTGGTTCGGATCATCCTTTGGACCCGTAAATCCCTTAGTCTGATCGGATGAGTCAGGATTCTTAGGAATTACAGAAAATGGTGTATCCTTAGCAGATCTTACAATAGTTACATAATAATCTTTTGTTACCTCTTTACCATCAACGGTCTGCTTTGTCTTTACTACAACAGGATTGTCGCCGACATTAAGATCAATTTTATAATTATCAGGATCATCATCTGACTTTTTATTATATGTCTTACTACCATCTGCAGATGTTACTTTATCTACTGTAACCTGACCAAAATGGGTTACATTGAGGGTAGCAGTCTCAGTATCCCTTGAATATGGAATTATCACCTTATAAGGATTATCTTTTATTCCTACTGTAGTAGAGTTCTGATCATATGTAGGGATCATTTCCTCTTTTACATTGTCGTGCTTGTCATTAAATACAGCTATCTGGATAGCTATAGCCTGATCAGCATTATCAAGGTCGATAGTCTGGACATCCTTAGCTATAGGTGCCTTAGGATCATCATCGCCCGCATCGTTATCTTCTTCAGGATATCCGCCGTACTCAACATAATATCCTGAAGCTCCCCAGCCAGTATTGTTATTTTCATTACTATAAACTGCCTTATTTGACCAGTCATTCCATCTGCCGTCTGCCTGGCCCTGATAAGCATAGGTTACAAAGAATTCATCCTGGCGTGTATTATTAGGTTCACCCTGGCACCAGGTAAAATAGGTATTTTTATTTAATTCCTTATTTGTATCACTGGTAACCTCTGAATTATTGACGCCATAGCAGAAAGGCGTTCCTTTTTCAGGCCCGTCTACCCAATACCAGATATTTAATTTATTGTATGGTGTGTCATAGCTGAGTCCTCCATCGTCTAAGCCCTTATCTACCACATCTTCAGGAAGGGAATATGTATCGCCGTCGGCATCCGCCTTTGAAGCATCCTTTGCAATATCAGGATCATAGACCATTCTGGTACCGCCGATCCAGCCTTCATTAGTTCCAAGAGATGCTACAACGAATTTCTGCTCATCTTCAGATGTAATAGTGGCAAGATATCCCTTAAGCCCGTTAAATGTCTTTGTCTTGGCTTCAGCATAGGCATTCTGCCATGATGCTGTTTTATCTGTGATGTCTTTTGCTGAATATGGAACAAACTCATAGAAATGCAGTCTGCCGTTATCATCTGCCATGGCGCTCTTACCATCAAGATCAACGGCGCTTACAACTGCGGATACCTTCTGTGCCGTGCCTTTTGTCTGATAAAATGTGATATTCTTAATAAGATTTTCTACTGATGCAGATGTCAGCTTGGCATTTTCATTGTTGGCAGTAATAGAAAAAAATGTGAGCTTGCTGTCCTCTGCCTCTTTTAAGGAACTAATATACTTTTTAGAATCAAGACTTACAGCTCCGAACTTAAGACCTTCTACGCCATCCTTTATTTTATCATCAGTAAATGAAGATATTGTAAAAGATCCGCTGTTTACGTGGATCAAAATGATCGTAAGTCCGCTGCCTGCACTAAAATCAACATCAGGCTTGCCAAACTTATAAGTATAGTTATTCTTATCGAAATCAGTAGGACTTCCTAACTTGATATTGCCTGCTGTCTTTACGTTGGATACAGCATCACCATCCGCAGCCTCTGCATCTTTTCCTGCCCCAGGGACCACCGGCGTAAATGTAATAAGCATGGCAAATGCCAGTACGAATGCCGTTGCCCTTGCAAATGCAGAGGAAACTTTAAAATTTCTTATCATTCTTATACCTCCTCAATAGTATTATTATTGGAAACTGATATATAAATCTTAAGTACCACATGAGAAACACATTCCTGCCCGGGCACCATTTTACCCTGCTCAGCGGAAAAGTTTCTATAATGTTATTATCGTCATTTTACAATATTTTTTCACCGATTTGAATATATTCATCACCCCTTAAGCCCCTGCAGAAATAAATCTATGTAAATCAACTCCCATACATGCTATAATATCAATGCTTTGCAAATGTCCATAATAAATAATATTCATTGGCCATGGCTTTTTCGAACTCGCCCGGACCTGCAAAGATCCACATTAATATATCCAGAAAGGGAACTCTATGATATACAATAAAGACGACTACCTTAACCGTTTTGATCTTGCCCGTGCCCGTATACATGACATTGCGACAGATACAGGCAACAGGGACTCTATCATTCCGGAATACTACAACTTCTTTAAAAGGGCGGCAGCATTGCTTGATTATCTTGTAAGACTCTACGATACCGACTTTGATGCTGTAAGTCTCGAATCTCTTAAGAAAATAAATGCCAAGCTCTACTATGAGCTTCTTCCGGAGCACTATGAGGAGAGCTTCGCAAACCCCGACTACTGCTGCAGGGTAATGCCCGATAAGGAGACAGCCCAGACCCTCTGCGGTCTCTATGCGGAGATAAGGTCTTCGATCCCTTATGTATTTGAAAAAAACATTCTCGGACTTACTGCCCTCATGGAGGTCTTCATCGAGATCTACTGCGACATGGAGCACGACCTGCTTGTCAAAGATAATACTGATGAGATCTCATTTAAGGACGAATACACATATATATCCGGCAATCAAAATGGAAATTCTGGCGGCTCAGGTTCTAAGGAAAGCGGCCGTCTCTTTTTCATAAAGGACGCCCTCTACTATTACGTGTCCGATTATTCGGACGTACTGCTGGCTGACCGCATCCGTTCTCAGATGACGCCGAATGAGCATTACTCTGAGGATACCAGCCACATGGACGACGTCATCAATGTTCTTTCCGATGAATCGGAATTCATTAAGAAGATCGTCTGTGACTCTGACCTCACTGATCTCTCCTTCCTTTACATGTATGGTGATCACATCGGTCCTAATGAGGTAAAAACAGCTGAATACCTGAATTCTCTTTCTGCATCTCAGATCTGCTCCATGGCTGAAACATTCGTCAATGGCTTCAGGAAGGGCTACGAGCTCTATAATATAGACCTTAAGAAAAAGAAGACAGTAAACATCCGCTATAATATAGGTTTCGAAAGGCTGGTGCGTGAAGAGATAAAGCTTTTCAATGCCATGGGACTCGAAGTCACGATATACCGCGCTTATACAAACCTTATAAATAAGAACCGCGGCATCTCCATAGGATATAAGTCGACTTCACCTAATCCTCAATATGACTATGACCACCGTGAAGACGACGCCCTCTTCCTCGACAAGGCTTATCTTTACAGGCGCCTCGATGTCATTAAGAATACCTATGATAAATATGAGAATGAGGCTCATGCCTTTGCGGGCCCGGCAGTCATGGAGATCTTCGGTGAGAAGCCATTCAGCCCGGTCATGAAGGACACGGCAGTTTCATATACACGCGAGCAGCGCTATGAGATCACTCACTACAGATCACTGCTTTCAGAGCTGACTGAAAAATACATAAAGTCATCAGAGGTAAGCTTCACGATCATAGCCTATCCTGTACCTGAGATCGGAAATGATTATCAGAATATATTCCGGGATACCATTGCCCTGAATACCCTTCCTGATGACAAATACAGAGATATCCAGCAGGCGCTGATCGATGAGCTCGACAAAGGCACAGCCGCCCATGTAACCGGCCGCAATGGTAATAAGACCGATATATGGGTCTCGCTTAATACGCCTGAGGACCCGGAACACGAGACAGCTTTCGAAAACTGCCTTGCTGACGTGAATATTCCACTGGGCGAAGTCTTCACTTCACCCGTTCTTAAAGGAACTACCGGACTTTTAAATGTATCAGATATATATCTGAACGGGCTTCAGTTCCTTGACCTTAATATATGGCTTAAGGACGGCCTGGTAACAGATTATTCATGCAGTAATTTTGCAGATGCCCCAGAGGATAACGGTCATAATAATGCGAAGGTAGGCCGCGACTACATTTCCCGCAATATTCTCTTTAACCACGACACCCTGCCCCTTGGTGAATTCGCTATCGGTACCAATACCACCGCTTACGTCATGGCCAGAAAATACGGCATCGAATCAATGATGCCCATACTCATAGAAGAAAAGACAGGCCCTCACTTTGCCCTTGGAGATACATGTTATTCGCATGAAGAGGATCTTGTGACCTACAATCCTGATGGCAAAAAAATGACAGCTAAAGAGAACGACTTTTCAAAGAAACGTTCTACAGACCCTGCAAAGGCCTACTTTAACTGCCATACTGATATTACTATTCCATACAGTGAGCTGGGCTCTATCATAGTGAAGCACGCCGACGGAAGCGAAACCTCTATCATAGAAGACGGCCTCTTCGTACTTCCCGGTACCGAGGCACTTAATGACCCCCTTAAGGAATCAGACTGATTTATGGCCTTGATGCTCCTGCTACCTTACCTTCACGGTACGGCTCATGCTCTTGCCATTGAGATTTTCAGCATAGACCTCGATCTTCTCACCGCTCTTAACATAGGAGAGTGTGCACGAAAAGCTTCCATCGCTCGCAATGGAGGCTTTCTTTTTTTTGTCCTTGCGGACCACATATACCTTGGTCTTTGTATTTGATACAGCTGCCTTCTGACCTTCAGGGGCGCCGACCAGATCGACCTTGCCGGACACACGTCTGTTGGATGAATACACATTATTTACCTCAGGTGTATCAGGAACCAGCTCCATCCTTGTAAATGACTTTGTACCCGACTTGCCGAGGTTATTCTCTGCAAAAGCCTTTATCTTCTTGCCTGAATCGGTTCTTTTAATACTGAATTTATATTTATAAGCCTTTTTGGCTTTTACATAGGTTCCGTTCTTTTTCTTATAGGTCTTGCCCTTAAAGGTAACCGTCATCTGAACGTTCTCATAAGAATATATAATGGTCTTCTTGCTCTTATTGCTTATATCCTTTTGAAATGCGAATGGCTTTGCAGGCTTGGTCTGAACGACCTTGGCCGTACACCCGCGGCTTACACGCGAATTGAGATCGAGAGTGTAGAGGGTCGCTTTATCATCGGCCTTCAGGGCTTTTAAGATCTGGAATGAAAGAGTCCCATCGTCATCGATATTCATAGGGATCTCTTCGATCTCCTTATTTGCATCATATATTGCAGAGCTCTTATAGTAGTCGATCCCGGAATTATCGGACACGTATACGGTCTTATCGGTCACAAGGACCGGGAACAGCACTTCATCATTGATATTTCCCGTGATATTAACTGTCTTTGTGGTCATCTGATCAAGCGACGGCATGTTGGGACCATTGCGTTTTACGGAAACGACCCTTCTCTGGCTGATGCTGCCGTCTTCTTCAGATGCGTACAGATAAATATTTGTTCCTGCCTTTTGTCCCGGAAGCGCGTATTTAAATGTACCGTTGCTTCCCGCAACAGTTGAATACACCTTGCCGTCAGGGCATTCGAAACATACGATGACTCCGGGCGATGCTATGCCGGTAATATTTTCACTTGTATTATAATATTCATCAGCTATCGGAGTCTTGAGAGCCTTTGCATTGATATTTTTGATCCTTAAGTATCTTATGAAGCGTCTTCCGTCAGCTCTTTGCAGCAAAATGCTGTAAATGCCGTTTTCTTCAGCTTCGACATTGACCTGGTCTCCTTTAAGCTTCTCTGAAGCAGCATTTTTCCAGATATCGGAATTCAGACTGTACCTGCCCTGAAGTGTTTTAACTGTATCTCCCCTGCAGGCATTATTTATCTGAATGCATATCTCAGCCGGTGCGGGATCTTCCTCTTCCTTTAAAGCATATGCAGATATATAAGGATCGCGATCGATGGTATCAATAGTCCCGCTTGTTGCAGGGATCGCCTGAGACCCCGTAAAGGCAGGATCACTGGAGATCCCTGCATATGCAGCGCCATTTGTCGAAAGCCTTGTCCATTTGACTTTACTTTTATCCCGGTTCCCAAGGACTGCTGACCTTGTAGAGGTAAATACCGCATAGTCACATCCATCTTCATTATAAAGAAGGAAATTATCGTCCGGCTCAGAGTTAATATTCCCAAATGAACTGATATCCTTCAGGTCAGAAACAACAAAATCCTTAACATCAGCAGGAGGGATAAATTCTATCCTGTTCTTAAAGAATGAAGGCCTTCCTTCCTGTGCATCATCAAAGTCAGTAACAAAAAGAAAATTATCGGCATCGCTCACAGCAGTGCCATTGACCTTAAGATTTACGATCCTGTGACTGCCGGCATTCTTTAGTGTGCCGTCAGCCCTGAATCTCGCAGGGACAGACGTATTTACCGCATATGTTATACCATCGAAGATATATAAATTCTCTGTACCAGTGATCTTATAGTCGAGACTTGCGGCAAGGTCGCGTCTGCCGGGAAAGCTTTTTACGTCAAATATATTTTCAGGATTCCCATATGTGTACTTCTCAAAGGCAGGACCTGTAGAAACTATTCTTTCTACCGCTGATGTGGATGAGGGATCTGAAGATGGCAGAGTAGAGTCAGCAGCTTCCGGTGCATCCTTTGCAGTTGCAGCTTCCGATGCATCTCTTTCAGCTGCAGCATCAGAGGTCACTAAAACTAAAGCATCAGACGTCACTGCGACAGCAGATATCACTGCAGCAGCCTTAGTGGCTGCGTCCACAAGGATACTTTTACCGGTCTCAGCATAATTCGAAGCTGACCACTCCAGAAAATCGCGGATCTCTGCGCCGGATGCCTTATAAATGCTGATGCCATCCCTGAAGTTTACGATCCTGTCAAGGTCACTCTCGAACAGGTCCCCCTTTTCATCAAAATACTTTCCGGCGGAACCTGCAATATTCTGAGCATAAGATGATCCGGCAATAACATGGAGATCTTTGATCCCCTCATCAGCTGATCTTTCAGCCTTAACTTTCATGCCCAGATCAAGCTTGAGCTCGTTGGAAAGCTGTATCACCCTATTGTCTTCGATCGTGCCGAAATAGTTATCCCAATGTCCTTCCATCGTGCCTATAACTTCAGTCATATCTCTTCCGTGAACTGCAGCAGAGCTGTAAATAAATAAACCGGCTGAAGAAATTCCCCAGCCGGAGATAATGATCGCTGCAGACAGAAGCCATGATAAAAACTTCTTCATACTTCACCTCTGTCGTTATTACATATAGTCTTCAAGTTCATAATCGCTTACATCGATCACATACTGGAACCTCTTTGACAATGCCGGTGTGATCTTGAAGAGATTATCCAGAGTCTTGCCTTCATCAGCAAGCACTACTACGATATCGCCCTTGTACTCATCCATAAGATTGAATATGCTGCCGATCGTAGTGAACAGAAGTCTTGATGCATTTGTTACAAGCAGACATCCGCCCTTAAGCTGTTCCTTAACAGATGGCAGATAGATCGAATTGAGCTGCTCTGCATCTATCATTGCTATCCTTGTAGAAGATACGAAATTCTTTCTGTGCATGATCCTGATGATCTTCTTTGTGATCCCCTGTATCCTGTCTGTGCCTTCGCCAATGAGCACATAGTGTGTAGGCTCAGGCTCACCATTGATAAGTACAAGCATATCCTGAATGCTCTTATGAAGAGCCTTTGTTGTAGGAAGATCGCTGTCAGGAAGCGCATCATCAGTTCCGCCTGCTTCGCTGACCTTCGCAGCCTCATCTTTCTTCATCTTGGCATTAGTGGAGAAGAGACGGAAAAGCCCCTTCTTCTCCTGCGGCTTATCATTGGTATTTTCCGATGGAACTGCCTTCTTTAATTCCGGCATTTCCGGTTCTTTCATAACATCCATTTCCGAATCTTCCTTTCCTTCGGCACTTAGGACAGCTTCACCTGCTTCCGGCGCTTCTGTGGCTGATACAAATTCCTGATCATCAGCATTCTCAACAGCCGGTGTTTCCGGTGCTTCCACTGACTCTGCATCTGCAAGCGCTTCCACTGACTCTGCATCTGCAGGTGCTTCCGCTGACTCTGCATCTGCAGGTGTCTGAACCGGTATCTGAGGCTCAGCTGCAGGGCTTTCCTGCATATCCGCAGTGATGTCAGCGAACTCTGCCTGAGGCATCATGCCTGTATCAGGCATTACCTCATTCATGCCTTCAGGAGCATCCATGAACTGGAATGCGGAAACGTCTGTTGACATACCTTCAGGCTGCTGATACGCATAACCGGCATTTACATCCTGACCAGGGAACTGTCCCTGCTGATCACCGGCATAAAACTGTCCGCCCATATTGACATCCTGAGCGTAGCCATTCATATCCATGGCAGCCGCATTCGGGTCCTGCATAAAACCAGGCGCCTGAGGCATCTGGCCGCTCATAACGTCCTGAACTGCTTTTTCTGTCAGCTGTCCACCAGTCTGTTCTGCATTATATATAGCGGATATTTCTCTTGAAAGATCCTGAGTAATACCTGTACCTGACTGTGAATCCCTCATGAACTGTTCCTGCATCATAGGGTCATATTGAAGATCAGGTTCATCCTCTTCACCAAGATCGTCGCCGATGGTGTCATCATTCTCATCATTGAGCATCATGACGTCAAAGGCATCCTGCCTTGCCTGCTCGATCTTCTGTGTATCTTCAACAGAGTCACTCCCCTCGAGGATAGCTTTCTCTGCGCTTTCCTCAAGATCCTTCTCGTGAGCTTCCTTTGCTGCTTTCTGCTCGGCAATGATCCTCTCCTGCTCTTCTTTTTCTTTTCTTTCTCTCTCAAGAGCTTCAAGTCTTGCCTGCTCTTCAGCCTGTCTGATCGCCTCTTCCTCTGCTTCTATCCTTGCTTTTTCTTCAGCTTCTCTTCTGGCAGCTTCTTCCTTCTCTTTCTGATCCTCTGCCTTGGCTTCTGCCATGATCCTTGCAAGCATATCCTGAGCTGTCTCTTTCATCTCAGAGACTCCTGCGCCTGAAGCCTCCGCTTTAGCTTCCCCGGTCTCATCTGCATCCGCACCCGGCTCTGCATCCGCATCTGAAACCTCTGCTTTCTCATCAGCTGCTTCATCCGGCTCAGCATTCTCATGCTCCGCTGTCTCTGCATCTGCGTTTATTGCTTCATTTTCAGCCTTCTTACTGTCTTCTTCCACAGAAGCCTCTGCATTATCAGCTGCATCATTATCTGCGGCTTCTTCTGAAACATCATCATTTACTTCAGTATCTTCTGTATCTGCGCTGACTTCTTCTGCAGTCTCCTTGTCTTCTTTGAGAGCCTCTGCAGGAACTTCTTTAATGTCTGCAGTATCTTCTGCAGCCTTGTTATCAGCTTTATCAGAAAGTTCAGAATCTTTATCAGAATTTTCATCAGTTTTCTCCTGTCCTGCCTGAATGGCCTGTGCTTCAGCTTCCTGCTGGCTCTTACGAAGCAGTCCTGCTTCCTCGAGCCTGTCTGATATGATGTGCTTCTTCTTAACAGGCTCTACGTCATCCGGAAGTCCTTCATCAAGATCCGCATCTATGAATTCTTCGCTTTCACGGGTCTTCTTATCCCTCTTTTTCTTGCTCCTCTTGAACTCTCTTTCCTGTCTGAGAATATCAGGATCGAGCTTTGGAAGAGTAGTTGTATCAAAAGGATTCTTTTCCTCTTCAGGTAAGGTATAATCCTTATCCTTGTACTCAGGCAGCTTGTCATCCACCTTGAGGTATGTGAGAAGCACTGACGCCCTCTCTACGACTTCGCCGCTGCCGAACCAGGCCTTAATGTTCTCACATTCATTCTTACAATCGTCTATGCGGCCTGCTATCTGGTAGAGCTTTGCCAGCTCATATGCCCATTCTTCAAGGTACTCTTCATCTTTAAGCTCCTCAAGGATAGCGATAAGCTCATCAGCAGATGCGCCTTTTGCCTTCTGTATCCTGTAGTAGAGTATAAGATTGTCTCTCTTGCTCTTGCTCATAGATACAAACTGCTGATAATAATTCTCAGCTGCATTGAAATCCTTCATATGGATGCATATATATACGAGCTGCTGAAGATACAGTCTGTTCTTCTCCTTCTTAAAGAGCTGCTCATACAGCTCTCTGGCGGATGAATAATAACCATTTTTGTAGTACACTATGGCACATGGCTTCATATCCTGTACGGATGTTATCTGATTAGGTGCGACTGTCCTTAAAAGTGCGGCAGCCTGCTGATACTTTTTTTCAGTAACCAGCTGCTTTATCTGTGCAAGTTTTACAGAATTTTCTCTAGTTTTCATACTACAGCTCCTACCTTCCTAAGATATAAAAATACTACCCCGCATATCATTATACTTATGAAAGACTATAAATTCAATAAAATCCTGTTCATTAAGCTAAAAAAAAGCAAAAAAAACAGAGCATACATAATAAATGCATGCTCTCTGCTTTATTTCATCTGAAGTAAGATTACATTGTGTGCATATAAAAAAGTAATATCACCCTTCTGAAATAGCTCCAACCGGACATGTACCTGCGCAGGCACCACAGCTGATGCATGTGTCTGCATCGATCTCATAATGAGCATCGCCCTGTGAAATAGCGCCTACCGGGCATCCATCAACACAAGATCCGCAGCTGATACAGTCATCACCGATTACGTATGCCATAATTACTTCCTCCTTAAATAATGATTTCACTTATTCTACTACTTTGAATGCGCCTTTTCAAGATTTACTTATGCCTGGAATTATTATTTTTATTCTTATAATAGTAATAGTTGGTGCCGAAGCTTTCGGTAGTCTTCCTGTGTCTTCTTCTGGATTTTCTTGAAGTAAGATCCATGCCTTCGAGACCATCGCTTATATTTCTTTCCGGTCTTAAGCGCTCATCCGTGACGCCGGAAGCTCTTGTCTTCTTATGCCCTTCAGGTTCCACCGAGCCAAGATCCTTGCCGAAGCTTATGCTCTTTACGTTATGCTTCGCACTGAAATGAAGCGGTGCCCTTTCACGCATCATACTGTCGCGGTCAACCCTCTGCTGAGTCTTTTTCCTTTTACGGCGCCTTTTATCGTCGGACTTAAAATTCAGGCTGCCTGATTCCTGTTCAAGGAATGAAGTACTGGAGCTTAAGCTGTATCCTCTTTTCCTCCTCCTTCTCTTTCCGCCGCCAAATGATAAGGATCCCTCCATCATGGATGCGGAATTGTCTTTATTCTTATCTCTGAGAGCGTATTTTCTTGAGCCGTGGCTATTGAGGACCTCTCTGTAATTCACGATCATGAGGATCATCATGAGAAGTATAAGTACCAGGAGTATCAGCAGAGCAATACGGCCTTTAAAGAAGCTGTGTACATTTCCTGATGCCGTCATGAATGTGAACCTGATATTATTTACAGTTCTCGAAAGCGGATTTTTTTTCTTTGCTGAAAGAGAGGCGTTATTCTTACCCTCGAGCAGGTCAGTGAGGCTGACCTTTGGTGACTTTGACTCATCATATGTGATATATGTGCTCCCGACAGTCTCTCCCATATATTTATATGTGGCCCTGCCTATAGCCATTTGGGCTGCAGACAGTGTCACAGGTGAAGTAAACACTTCAGTTTCACGTGTAAGGAGGGACATGTCAGCTCCCTTCGGCAGTATCACTGCGCCGCCCTGCTCAGAGTCAAGCGGCGACTTTGCCGGATCCAGATATTTTGAGAATTCTGTAAATAATCCGTCATCAGACCGGCTTTCATTCAGATCAGCGCCCGTACCACCGACCTGCTTCATTTCGAAGTTATTGAAGCCGTAATTTAACAGCTTTATGGAATCTGAATATTCGTTCTTATGGTCGACCTGCGGATTCCTGTCGCCCATGACAACGCATACCAGCTGCATGTCATCCTTCTCCGCAAATGTGACAAGGGTGTACTGGGCTGCATTTGTGTATCCTGTCTTGCCGCCTGTACAGTACTTATAGGCATATTGCGGGAATTTGCTGCCTGACAGCATGCTGTGGTGGTTTACTATAGGGCGCTTTTTTTCCTTATTGGTCTTTGGTATCACATAGGATTTTGTACCCGTAACGTTCCTGAATTCATCGTTCTTATATGCGGCAGAAGCTATGACTGCCATATCATATGCGCTTGTATAATGATCAGGGTCGTGGAGTCCGTTAGGGTTATTGAAATGAGTGTCGGAAAGTCCGAGTCTCGAGACCTCTTCATTCATCATATTTACGAAGTTCTCAATCGTGCCTCCCACATGCTCCGCCGCGCCTAAGCAGACCTCGTTTGCCGACTGGAGCATCATAGCGTACCAGCAGTCACGCATTGGTATCTTTTCACCAGGTTTTGCGCCGATATTCGATGCATCCCACTGCAGATAAGGTGATGTGCCGAATGCTGTATTTTTATTGAATACAACATCTTCATCCGGGGATGAATTGATGATGGAAAGATATGTGGTCATTATCTTTGTAATACTGGCAGGATACATATGTTTATGCGGCTTTTTGCTGAAAAGCACCGTACCGGTATTCACATCCATGAGCACAGCGGTTTTTGCTCCAAGGTCCTTCTTGTCGAACTTCTTAGCCGCGGATGCTTTACTTACCATGCCTGCGCCGGAGCTTTTGCTGCCTGTACATTCCGTACCCGGAAGTGAGACAGGAGCAAAAAGCATGAGGCTTACAGCCAGTATCAGGGTCATTGACCTTTTAAATATATTCTTTGCTGACATAGATCTTCTCCATATATATCAAAAAAACTGAGAATACTTTCGTCTCTCAGCGGGTTTTAAGCATTAAAAAACACTCCCAGTAGGAATCGAACCTACAACTGCCCCTTAGGAGGGGGCTGTTATATCCATTTAACTATGAGAGCTCAACGAATATGTATTATATCAAATCTGAAGAGAGATTGTCAATTATAAATATTTCAGTGCTTTTCCTCTGTCCGCATCTCTATTACCGGTGATCCATGACCTTCTATATAGCTGCGCGTAATAGTTACTGTACCAATGTTATCGTCCTTTGGTATCTCATACATGATATCAAGCATGAACTCTTCTATGATGGAGCGGAGGGCACGAGCGCCTGTCTTCTCTTTGACTGCTTTTTCCGCAATGGCCTCTATGGCATCATCTTCAAACTTTAGGTTTACTTCATCAAGAGACAGAAGCTTCTGATACTGCTTAATGATGGCATTCTTAGGCTGGGTAAGGATAGCCCTGTACATTTCCTTATCAAGTGACTGAAAGCCGCAGATAATAGGAAGACGCCCAAGGAACTCCGGTATCATGCCGAATTCACGCAGATCCTCAACACGGACCTTGAGCTGAAGATCCTTATCGTCGTCATACTTATCCTGAAGGGCTGAATTGAATCCTATGCCTGCCTTTTCATTCAGTCTGTTCCGTATTATTTTCTCTATGCCCGGGAATGCGCCGCCGACTATGAAGAGAATGTTTGTAGTATCCACAACTGTCATCGGAACCATGGCGTTCTTATTGTTGGCGCCTACAGGAACCTCGACCTCGCTTCCCTCCAGAAGCTTAAGAAGACCCTGCTGTACGCTTTCACCGCTTACATCACGGCTGTTGGTATTCTTTTTCTTTGAGATCTTATCTATCTCATCTATGAATACGATGCCATGCTCAGCAGCCTTTACGTCATTATCTGCCTCAAGCAGGAGCTTGGAAAGAACAGATTCCACATCATCACCTATATATCCTGCTTCTGTGAGAGTCGTTGCATCCGTGATCGCAAGAGGTACCTGCAATATTCTGGCAAGGGTCTGCACAAGATACGTCTTTCCCGAACCGGTTGGACCGACCAGCAGGACATTGGACTTGCCTATCTCCACATCATTGTCCTCAGGCTTCATGGTAAGTATTCTCTTATAATGGTTATATACGGCAACAGATATTACCTTCTTTGCCTTTTCCTGACCGATCACATATTCATCCAGCTTTGACTTAATGATGTGAGGGGCAGGAAGATTATTGATATCAAGTTTTGGATAATCATTCTTCTTTTTCTTCTTTGGCCGTCTTGTCTGCATCTGAGGTATGCCGAAGTTCTCAAATATCGAGCCGAGATTTATGATATTCGGATTGCCCTGACCCTTTGCTTCTTCATCATTGTCATCATCATCCTCCTGGGCTTCAGATACAGGATTCCCATTCTGATCGATAACACTGGCCGGTGTAACAGTCTCCCGGAAGTCATGGGTGTCGGAAGAGTCACTGTCTTTTCCTGAATTGACGCCATTGCCGGCACTATTCCCTCCTGCGGCCGGATCTACGTATGCAAAGCCGCCGACTCCGGGCATGTAAAATTCCATATTGGAAAAGCCGCTGGTGAATTTATTCAGACAGTCAGGGCAGATCGACATACCGTTCATGATGTGTACGAGCGGCCCGACCTCGCTTTCCTTCCTCCTGCAGACAAAGCAGATATCCCCGGTCTGCTGACCCGGACCTTTATCGTCATTATGGCTTCCTGACTGTGTATTTTCACTGTCACTCATCTGACCGGAGGCAGCTTCAGTGCTGTCTGAATCATCATCCATGCCGGCACCATTCACAGCCTGTTCATCATCATTTTTTAAATTCTCATCATATTTCTCATCATTATCCATAAAACACTCTCCATATTGCGCTAATAAAAGCCCTGCCTTACGCCCTGCCTGACATTCGATCGTCTTTAATACTGCAGGCATCTCAGTAAAATGATCTGTATCAGCCCTTAAGCTTCACGACGTTGTTATCATTTGCGAAGTTTGTCATCTCGTACAGCACCAGCACATCTGTGAAATCATTGTCCTTTAACAGAGCAGATACACTTTTATTATAATACCTTAAGTCAACCATTGTTATTTTATCATAATCCCGGGTCAGATATGGAACTATGGAATTGGCAAATGAATCCTTTATTATAAGGATGGACCGTCCGCCGGCATCAGTACCTGCGGCAGGCAGAGAAGCTGCTGCATCACCATCATCTTCCGCATCCTGACCGGAGCCGCCTCCTGCATCACTGTCATCTTCCGCATCCTGACCGGAGCCGCCTCCTGCATCGAAAGCATCCGCGCCGGTCCTCGTTATGTCAACCTCTCCGAAATTTCCTCCCAGAAAGACCTTATATTTATCCTTTTCCTTCAGGGCATCCATATCATAAAGCTTACTTGTCTTTCCATCACATGTGACTTTTAACGCGTTTTCATCATTGCCGAAAGGTCTCACTATCCAGAGACTGTCAGGTACAGCGCTTCTGTCAAGGATCTTTGAATCGAGCGAGCCGTAGAAATCATCGGATACAAGTTCCGGGTCAAATGAATCATATCCGATCGCGGACTTGCCTAATGTACGCAAATATACTTCGTATGCCGCATAGGCGCCCAATGCGTTCCAGTGGTGGTCTGTATAATAATAGACCTGATCCTTACTGGCTGCGGACTTAAGTACATCCAGAGCCTTTACTTCATCATCCGGAAACATCGACTCATACATTCCTTCGAGCTTATCGGCGTCATACAGGGCAAGTCCGTCAGGAAGCTTTTTCTTCATGACAGTCGACTTGGTCGGCACCATCATAAAGCGGAAATTCTGATAATGACCCACGTTTGCCTTCTTAAAATCATTAACTATCCTCAGGTTCTTTAAGTATCTGCCCGTATTTACGCCGGATGCCAGATCCAAAGTGAAATAATAATGATCTTTTCCCTTTATACAGGTGTCTATTACCCTGAGGCCGGCCATTTTCTTAAGGCCTGTCGCATTTCTCATCCAGAAGTTCCTTAATGGAAACTGGTCTTCCGCCGCCTTTTCCATATCGTCCTGAAAATCTCCTGAAAGGACGGAGGGTACAGAAGCATCAGGAAGCAGGGTAAGATATCTGTTTTCTTCAGGTGAATATGCCTTTTGCGGCAGTACAAACAAAAAGATCCCGCAGGATGCGAATATGATCATAAAGAACATAAAAAATAATGAATATAAGTGTTTCATCACGTCCGCCCTCCTTTAAAATCTGAAATACAAAAATGGATTGTAGCTGCCGCTGATAAGGAATGACATAGATACGAATACCAGCAGAATACTCACTGTAAAATAGATCGTTCTTACTATGTAGAGCTTTCTCTTCCAGTGAACGCCTATTACATAATCTGCCGCGATCCTCCTTACAGATCTCTTAGGTATGGTCGTCGAACCCAGCGCCATTATTATGAAGAGTATCAGATATTCTTTGAAGAAATATACTGTATTGGGACCTGAAAAGTTCACGCCTATTCCAAACATAGCCCTGATATATTGTGTAAGAATGTCCCACGAATCGCTCGCAAATATTGCCCAGCCGAATACCACGAGTATAAATGTGCAGATACGGCCGAACCAGTCAGGCAGACGTTTTAAGACATTCAGCATGAATATTTTTTCAATGAACAGCAGGACCGCAAAGTAGAGACCCCAAAGCACGAAATTCCAGGCGGCTCCGTGCCAGAGACCTGTCAGCGCCCAGACTATAAATATATTGAATATCTGCCTGGCAAGCCCTTTTCTGTTTCCTCCAAGCGGAAAATAAACGTATTCCCTGAACCAGGTACCGAGTGTCATATGCCATCTGCGCCAGAACTCAGTTATGCTGCGTGATTCATATGGATGATCAAAGTTCTCCGGGAAATGAAAACCGAAAATAAGGCCAAGTCCGATGGCCATATCAGAATATCCGCTGAAATCGAAGTATATCTGGAACGCATAAGCTAAAGCTCCGAGCCATGCATAGCACATGGTCATATCTGAGGTTCCCAGGGATGCTGTGATCTGTGTGTAAAGGGCGCCTATCTGATTGGCAAGTATCACCTTTTTTGAGAGACCTGCAATGAAGCGCTGCATGCCGCGTACACGCTTGCGGCGGGATTCATTTCTATGGCCTATATCTCCCTCTATCGTCTTATATCTGACTATAGGTCCTGCTATCAGCTGGGGAAACAGGGCCACATACATGGCAAAGTTTATAAAGCTCTTCTGTGCCTTTACTTCTCCTCTGTAGACGTCGATGGTATATGACATGGTCTGAAATGTATAGAAGGAGATCCCTATAGGAAGCGCAAGAGACAGAAGTCCCAGATCTGTCCTGAAAATTTTATTTATGTTTTCGATAATAAAGTCTGAATATTTAAAAAGTCCGAGTATTCCAAGATTAACAGCTATAGAACCTATAAGTACCGCCTTTGCAGCCCTGTCTTTTCCTGATATCTTAAAATTCCCTATGAGACGGCCGTTTATGTAGTCAAAGACCGTTGAGAAGATCATTATTAATATATATACAGGTTCGCCCCAGGCATAAAATATCAGACTCGCGATAAGCAGAAAAAGATTCCTGAATATATGGCTGTTTTTTTCTGAGCTGAAGTGCTTCCCTGATATTCCGGGAATCAGATAATAAATTGTGACCACGCATGGAAAAAACATGCATAAAAACACAAGACTGCTGAATACCATATTAACCTCTATGCGTAAAGCGCTTTTAAGTGAGGGACTAATAAAAAGATTTTCACACTAACCTCTCTTAGCCAGCTGACCGATAAGATAAGAGTTTCTTGTCATTGAAATATTATTCAGAAATATCACGTCGTCTGCATTTACTTTCTTTGCAAGCTTTACCACGCTTCCATTGTAATACCTGTAGTCGACTATATAGACCTTTTTATACTCATCAAAAAGAAATGGGGCAAAACAGTTGCCGAATGACTCTTTTACAAGTATACAGGTATCTTTTTCCGCATTCCCTGACGAGTTTGTTACAGTTGTCAATGGATTGTCACCGCCTATAAAGCAAAGGTACTTGAATACAGGTGAATATTCATTGCCATTGCTTATAATATGCCACTTTACCTTCACATTGTCTTTATTGGTATAGACAAGCTTTTCCTGATCCTCATCAATAGGATGATAAGCTGTTACCTTGTCAGCCTTGAGCTTAGGATCCTTTGTATCGGTTGAAAACGAACCTGTGAATCCTTTGAATGTCTCCTGCCTGTACTCTGACAGATCATGCACTGTAAGACCTGCTGCTTCAGCATACTTCTGATATGCATAATAAGCTCCGAGGGCTGTCCAATGATGATCGGTCCTGAAATAGACATATTCTGTCCTGTGAGCAAGCAGACGATCTACGATAGGCACCTTATTGACGCTGTCGTCTATCATGCCGTATATGTTATCGATTGCCTTCTTCTGGTCGGAAGAGTTTATCTCCTTAAGCTTATTATCGGGGAAAACGACTCCCGTACTTGTTGGGATCAATATATTGTAAACGTCAGAAATACCATCAAGCGACCTTGCAAACTTATTGATGACTGCCGCATATGTCTTTGCATCGGACGGAACATAAGAATAAAGCTCGTAGCCGGATCTTCCTACGGTCACTATATTTCCATAGTCATGGACCCTGGCATTGACGCGGATCTTCTTATATTCATATGTCTCTTCATCAGTGTTTTCAGAAGAATCATCTTTGCTTTCGCTATTGTCAGAAGAACTTTCAGGATCTGATGACGACGATGCGCCTCCTGCTGATGAGACATCTCCGGAATCAGATGAGCTCTCAGTACTGCCATCTGCGGACGATGCAGTCATTGACTGATCTGTACCCGTCCCTGATGTACTGCCAAGCCCTGACGTATTGCCGCATCCTGCAAGCATAGCCACGCTCAGGAGCATGACTGCTCCTAATAATTTACCATTGATCTTCAACCTTATCCCCTGCTTTTCTTTTTATTATTTAAGAGCTTTCTTAACTGCCGCTGCAGCGCCTTTCTTGTCACCTGCCACCACTGCTGCTGTTAAAGCGCCGTTCCTTACGATAACAGCTCCATTCATCTTTTCAGCTTCCTTTGGTTCATAGTCCCTGAATGAGGCTTTGACATCTTTAAGATATGCCCTGATGCTTCTCTCATCCTTAACCGCCGTTTCCTCATCTTTTGACTCTACGACTATGACTGTATCGGCAAATGAACCATCACCCATGTACATGGATACATTCGAATCCTCTGATACGCTGAGCATTGCTATAGCTATTGACTTATCAGTCTCGGAAAGCTCCGTATCGAATTTAACTTCCGACATAATAGATGAAGCTATGCTGTCTGTATCTGAAGATCCTGCATCCTGTGTATCTGACGGCCCTTCATTAGAAGAGCTTTCCGGGTCTGCCTGATCGGAGCCTGAAGTTAAAGTCCCTGAAGAGGAAGAACCACCTTTATCAGAAACAGTCCGGCTTTCAGTCTGATTACCGGCCGGCGTGTTTCCGGCGGCACTCTTCTTTGAAAATGAAGAGACCTTTACGGAGAATCCCCAGGCATATATGGCTATAACCAGCAGGGCCGAAATGATAAGAAAGGCAGTTCTGGTCTTTTTATCCCCTTTTAATAACCTTTTAATTGTATCCATGGCTTTATGTCTCCAATCATCCTATCCTTAAGCTGACTGTATATCAAGTGATCCGTCAGCGGTTTATCCTCAGCCCGCTGTCGACTCTGCTGATGCCGTTATGCTTTTTCTTAGGCTCTGATTCAAGCTTCTTCTTTTTTGCCTCCGCGATGATCTCAACCTTTTGAAGCATCTCGCACTGCGGACAAAGGTCCCCTGTAAGTACCGGCTTGCCGCATATCCTGCAGACTTTGTCATTGCTGACGTGGATCTTCTCATTCTTATATTCGATGCGGCCTTCCCTGATCCATCTCTTTACCTTGCCAACAGGTATATTAAAATGATCAGCAACTGCCCTTTCATCGACATCGTTCTTTCTTATATAATCCCTTATCTGATCAAAGAGCTCGTTCTCCTCACAGAAAATGCAGATATCCTTCTGATAACCATCAGGAAGTATTCTTCCGCATACTCTGCACATTTTAACTTTGTTCATCTTCTTTTCAGGTCTGAATTCCATATCCTCTGTCCTCTTATGGAGCGGTTTCAACAGTTTCTCCGGTATCACCTGTTCCGCCGTCTACCTGAGTATTGCCGCCGGCACCGCCATTTGCACCGTTGTTGGTATTCTCGTTAGTCCCTCCACCGTTCTGAGTACCGTTATCTCCTCCTGCGCCATTATCTGTTCCTCCTGAAGAAGGAACCGGGGTCGTCACTTCAGAAGGAAGTCCGTTATCTCCCCGCGTACCGCCATTATCTGTCCCATTATCAACCTGACCGCCGTCATCGATTACCTCTGTAGTCGCATCAGGTCCAAGCGCGTCAGGATCAAGTGTCTTTTCCGCCGCAGTCTCAGTTGGCAGAGGTGTTAAAGATACCTCCGGATACGGACCATTCTCAGTGCTTAAGTCGAACTCGACATTAGTTAGTCCCTGGTGGATCTCTGTCATGTATGTCTGCCAGATGCTCAATGGATAAGATGCGCCGGACAGGCCATATACGGATACAGGGTTATCATATCCGACCCATACTGAAGTCGTATAATATGGCGTGAAACCGCAGAACCAGCCATCTTTATGATCGTTCGTGGTTCCTGTCTTTCCTGCGCATGACATACCTGGTATGGCATGTCCTGCCGCAGTACCGCGGATCAGAACGCCCTGAAGGATGTCTGTCATCATGTGAGCAGCATCAGTAAGATAAATGTTCTTTGCCTTGATAGACTGTGTCGGTGTTACTACTGTATTTCCATGTGAATCCTTTATTCTGACTATACATGTCGGAGTTCTGAATACTCCTCCATTTTCTATGGTTGCATAGGCAGAAGCCATATTCGTAGTCGTGACACCGTGGGTCAGACCGCCGATAGAAGCTGCGGGTATAAAATCCGCAGATGTCAGACCTCTGAAGTCCATATTTATCGGATAGCTCAATCCGACCTGAGGGGTAAGCTCCTCAAAGATCCTCCAGGCAACTGCATTTCTTGACTTCTCAACTGCAGTACGCAGGGTCATCTTTCCTAAGAACCTGCCGTCAGCATCCTGCGGTCCGTCCTCTATCTCAGAGTCATCTACGATAGTATTGGGATTGTAGCCTCTTTCAAGAGCAGGCGTATATACTGCGATAGGCTTGAAAGAAGATCCTGGCTGTCTGTATGACTGATAAGCGCGGTTAAGGGTATATCCTGTGCTTCTGCTCTGGGATCTCCCGCCAACTATAGCTACGACCCTTCCTGTCTTATTATCGATACAGGTAGCTGCGCTCTGGAATTTGTATATCCCTTTATCCTTGTCAGTGAAGGCTGAAAGGGCATTGTCGATAGTTTTCTGCAGCGTGTTCTGCTTCTTTTTATTTAAGGAAGTATATATCTTATATCCATTGGAATACAGCGAATTCTTGATCTGGTTATAAAGCTCGTCATAAGAGTCCTGATATGCAGTCCTGTCGGCATCGCTTGAGAAGCTGTTTCGGAACTCGAAGCCGTCATTGCTCATAAGGGCCTCTGTTGCGCAATGTACAGCAAAGGTAGTCATATAGTTCTCAAGCTTCAGCTTATGCTCACGCTTGAGCTTTACTTTTTCATTCAGAGCCTCCTGGTATTCCGATTCTGTAATGGACTTCTGTTCATACATTTCTTTCAGGATCCTGTTCTTACGCTCTACGACATGGTCATAATGCTTTAAAGGATCATAATATGTCGGACTGTTAGGTATGGAACAGAGAAAAGCAGTCTGAGCCAGGTCAAGCTCCTGTGACTTCTTTGAAAAATATCCTCTGGATGCAGCTTCTATTCCATAATAGCCGTTCATGAAGTAGACGTTGTTGATGTAGAACTCAAGTATCTGCTTCTTGGAATACTTTTTCTCCATCTCCATGGCAAGGAATATCTCACGGATCTTCCTTTCATAGGTCTGCTGAGGATATAGGAATTCTGTCTTTGCCAGCTGCTGGGTAATGGTAGAGCCGCCTCGCTGGATATCCGTATGGGTGAGCTTCGATCTGATCAGCTGGATACCGGCAGAGAATATTGCTTTCATATCTATTCCCTTATGCTCATAGAATGTTCTGTCTTCGGTATCTATGAAAGCATTTTTAACATTGTCCGGAATCTTATCAAATGTCAGATAATATGAATCTTTATCGCCTTTAAGCTCCGCGATCCTGGTCTTATCGGACGCATATATAATAGACGACTGATCGGATGTAAAAGTTTCCTCTGTCGTGCCGGCGATGGTCTCTTTGGCTTCTTTCTGCCATTGAAGTATGGTCTTTCCATATTTATGATAGAATACAAATATCGCGACAAGTATGGCTATTAATATGAGCAGGAAGAATATCTTCACGCCCATCCAGAATTTCTTATGCTTCTTTTTCTTCTTTCCCTTTTTGCCAGACGCCTTATCTCCGGATGTCTTCACAGCCGGATCATTTTTTCCTTTGCCGCCGGCCGCTGAGCCGGTCCTGCTTTTGCGATCTCCGGAAACTGAAGAACCTGCTGCGCTTATTTTTCCGTTTTTTTCTTCATCTGTCCTGCCGCGGGAAACTGTGCCCTTCCGGCTTTCATCTCCTGCTGAGCTGCGTATACTTCTCTGTCCGCCTGATGCTGAAGTGCTGCGCCTGCCGGCTGCGTCTCCTCTTGTTACCGATGAAACCTTGCGGCTGCCGGATGCACCTCCTCTTGTTCCCGATGAACCCTTGCGGCTGCCGGCAGAACTTCTTCCGCCTGATGTCCTGTTTTTCGGAATTATGTCTTCGATATTTTCTTCGCTGTACATCCTTTGAAGATTCTTATCAATAGAATTTACAATCTCATCCTCATAAGAATCTGATGAACTGTCTCTGCGGACCGGCCTTCTTCTATTGTTCTCATCCATAGCTTCCGTTACCTGCTGCTTTCTGCCTGATCGAATGATCCATTAATACTCATGTTTACTGTCTTATTTATATTCCGGGCATGACATTTCGTCTGTCCGCTGCAAATATTTTCCATATTAAAAATTATGGAATTATTTCTTCTTTCCTACGTTATTTACCGCATCAAGAGCCCTCATTCTCATCCTCTGACCGAATGACAGCTTCTCATCCTTCTTTTCAAGGCTTCCATGGATGCCCTTTACGTCAAGTATATATATACCGCTGACTCTCGCCCTTACTTCCTTCTTTACCGGGATCATAGGGAAGATCTTCTCATCGCACATCATTGACATTACCTTAGGGCCGGCCTTTACCTTTACTATAGGCACCTTGGTCCCGCGGAATCTCTTTGGCGTCTGGTCGATAACCATTTGAGGAAGTCCTGAATCCTTGATCTTCATACGTTTCTTGTCAATGATCAGAAGCTTCATGCTCTGGGCCGCTGCCTCGATCTGCTGCTGTGTCTCAGCCTGTCTTTTCTGAAGCTTCTTTCCATAGATAGTAAGAGCAACAGTTGCTGCGATGAGGACTACAAGTACTACTATCAGTACTATGAGCCCTGCCTTGACTGCCAATAAACCATTTAATAACATAATGTTTCCTTTCTGCTTTTTGTGATCTGTTTTTCTGAGGTCTCGCCCGGGCATTTCATAATGCAGCCGGCAGCCTTAATAAATGTTTTTTGTATCTGTAAATATATTTACTCTCTGAATAATGATAATGCGCCTTTCAGACGAGCGCTGAATTCTCCTTCACCTTTGCGTCGATGATATTGCGGACTCGTACGCTCAGATGCTTCATCTCTTCCTTATCGAGGTCTTCCATGTATATTGCCGGCAGATACTCGATGACCACGTGAGTCTTATGGACCCAGGGCAGATGTTTTTCAAAAACCTCGTCTGTATTATTGATAGCTACAGGAATGACCGGGCATCCCGACTTTGTGGCAAGCCTGAAGCTCCCCTCGTGAAACGGTCCCATTTCAGAAGTTTTGGATCTTGTTCCCTCAGGCGCAATGAACACATTATAGCCGTCCTTCAAAAGACCTATGCCATCCTTTATCATCTGCATGCCTTTTTTAAGGTCCTTTCTGTCAAGGAAGAGGCAGTGCATGTATCTCATCCACCTGGATATAAGGGGTACATGGCCAAGCTCCTTCTTTGCTACATAAAGCATGAGATCAGGTCCTGTTACATATCCGACTATGATATCGAAAAAGCCCCTGTGGTTGAATGTATAAAGGGCTGAACGGTCAGTCAGTATATTTTCGCGTCCTTTGACCGTGACCCTGACCCCTCCTAAAAGTAAGATGAGTCTGAACATAAACCGGATGATCGTCTGGCTGTAGGCGTGTTTCATTCTCTTATCGAAGAGGCCGATGAGCCATCCTGCCGGAAAAAGGATTATGCATATCACATAGAATATGATTATGCAAAGCATGATAATGATAGTTCTCATGATAAAAGCTCCTTAAGTACATCTATGAACTGCTTCATCTGCCGATCAGTGCCGATGGTGATCCTCAAGCCGTCTTCAACCCGTTCTCCGTTGAAATGGCGGACATATATCCTTCTTTTCTTAAGTTCCAAAAAGAGCTCATTTGCATTCTTACCGCCCTCAGGAGGAGAGGCAAATATAAAATTTGTCTTTGAGTCAGGGAATGTAAATCCAAGTTCTCTGAGGGCCTTCTTTGTCCATTCACGTGTCGCTTTTATCTTCTTTACTGTCTCTTCAAAGTAGTCATTGTCCTTAAGAACTGCTGCACCCGCTGCCTGCGATACCCTTGTCATAGGATATGAATTGAATGAATAGCGGACGTCGTTCAGGGCTTTTATGAGCTTCGGACATCCTATTGCATACCCTATTCTCAATCCGGCCATGGATCTGGACTTTGAAAATGTCCTGACCACTATGACGTTCTCATATTTACTTACCAGGCCTAAAGAATTGCTGTCCGCAAAGTCTGCGTATGCCTCATCTATTATGACCACGGATCCCGGGTTTGCTGCCGCGATCTTTTCAACGTACTCATCAGCAAGGTACAGGCCTGTCGGAGCATTAGGGTTGGCAAGGACTATGCCGCCGTTCTTCCTGTTCATATAAGCCTCAGGTTCGATCGAGAGATCCTCTTTTAAAGGAAGCTGTTCGTACGGTATCCGGAAAAGATCCGTCCATACAGTATAAAATGAGTAGGTGATGTCCGGGAAAAGCACAGGTCTTCCTGAATTAAAGAATGTAAGGAAGGAAAGCGCAAGTACGTCGTCTGAACCGACTCCTGTGTATACCATATCCGGGCTTACATTATAAGTTTCCGCGATCGCATTAACCAGGTCAGTGGATGCAGGATCAGGATAGAGTCTTAAAGTGTCCGCATCAAATTCACTTATAGCCTTTGCTGCAAGGGGTGAAGGAGGATAAGGATTCTCATTGGTGTTAAGCTTTATGACGTCTTTATCCTGAGGCTGTTCACCGGGCGTGTAGGGAACGACCGATCTGAAATTTTCTTCTAGCATTAATATTTCCTCTGACCCGGCGCTTAAAAATGTGTCCGGGTGTGTATATTCTGATCTTCATTATGAAACTGACATTATAGATACCATATTACGATATTGCCATGACAGCTATTACTATCATAATGAAACTGACGTTATCAGTACCATATTACGATATTATCCTGACAGCTGCATCATTTATGAAGGCCGTAATAATCAGCAAGTTTCCGGAATGCCGACAGGCTTTTTCTTATCATGTCATTGGATACACAATATGCTATGCGCACATAACCGGGACCTGCAAATGACGAACCCGGAACCAGGAGAAGGTTATACTCCTTGGCCTTTGCTGAAAACTCGCTGTCATTTTCTATAGGAGCCTTGAGCCATAAGTAAAAGGCGCCTTCAGGTTTTACGACCTCGAAGCCCATGTCTGTAAGGCTTTCATAAAGGAGCTTTCTGTTCTCATCATATGCAGCGATATTTGTTTTCTCCTCAACGCACTCACCGACTGCAAGCTGCATAAGAGAAGGCGCGTTTACAAAGCCTATGATCCTGTTAGCAATCGTAGCTGCGGTTATCACATTATCGCAGTCATCAACGCTGTCCGGTATGAATACGTATCCGATACGCTCACCTGGAAGCGAAAGCGATTTGCTGTATGAATATCCGACGATGGCATTGTGATAATAGTTTGGTAAATAAGGGACTTCTGCACCGTCAAATGCAAGCTCCCTGTAAGGCTCATCCGAAATAAGATAGATGGATGTGCCGAACTCCTTTTCCTTATTTACAAGGATATCAGCCATCTTTTTAACTGTATCCTCACTGTAGATAACACCTGTCGGGTTGTTGGGATTATTAACTATAACAGCCTTTGTTTTTGCTGTGATCTTCTTTTCAAATTCATCAAGATCTGGGTGGAATGAAGGAGGATTAGGGGCTATCTTTACGACAACGCCGTCATAGTTGGCTATATAATTATTGTATTCAACAAAATATGGCGCAAATACTATTACCTCATCGCCGGGATCAAGCAATGTCTTGAGCATTATGTTAAGACCGCCGGCAGCGCCTACAGTCATGATGATATTCTTTGCCGCAGCAGAAGTACCAAATGTATTCTTTATGTGGCAGGCCATCTTGTCCCTTACTTCTTCGTATCCTGCGTTGCTCATGTAGCCATGCACATAATTAGGCGCTTTAGTATCAAGTATTTCCTTTATCTTTTTAGCAACGCTCTCAGGCGGCTCAACGCTCGGATTGCCGAGACTGAAATCATAAACGTTCTCTGCACCGTACTTCTCAGCCATATTCTTACCTTCCTCGAACATGGCGCGGATAACGGAGTTGCCCTCAACGTACTTTACCATTTTCTTTGCTATCATCATAAACCTCCCGATCAGCACTTATTTGATCATCCAGAAATAAGCCGGTCCGTAAAAGCAAAGCAATACAGACTCACTTCATTTAAACATAATCCTATATATTTTATCACGTATTCAACCATTCTACAAGATGGTATATTCAGAGGGCGATAAAGGACAGTCCAGAAGCATTACCTTACCACAAAGTGCTATTAGACTCTCTAACGCTGCTTCACCTTGTATTTAATCACTCCTCTGAAGAAGAACTGCTGTCGTTTAAAAACATAAAAGAGCCCACAGAAGCATGAAATGCAATGTGAGCTCTTTTTTCATATAGTATTTATAATTCAATTTTCCTTCTACACATATCTGCAACGACCGGATCATGTGTTACAACAACTACCGTTTTTCCGTTTTCATTAAATTCCTTTAAGTACTTCATTACCATATCTCTGTTTTTGGGGTCTAAAGAACCTGTCGGCTCATCAGCAAGTATAATATCAGAATCCTTAATAAGAAGCTTTATAAGTGCAACTCGCTGCTGCTGTCCGCCGCTCAATTCATATACTTTCTTTTTCATTACATCAGTTAGGTTAAACCTCATCAACATGTCTCTAATCTGGTCATTTCTCTCTGCTTTGTTTATTTTTTTATATGCATATGCAAGTCTCAAATTTTACTCAACAGTCTCTTCTTCAACGAGACCGTAGTTTTGAAACAGGTAACCTATCTCATTTCTTCTTAACAACATAGCTTTTTTTGAATTTATGTTGTCAATTTTAATACCATCAACATAATAATTTCCTGATGTTGGTTTCATTATCAATCCAAGTATATTAAGAAGCGTTGTTTTTCCGCAGCCGCTTTCTCCGGTTATTGCAACCATCTCACCCAGGGCTATTTTGAGTGAGATATCTGACAGGACTGTTTCCTGTGAGAATTTTTTTGACACATTTTGAAGTTCAATAATATTTTCCATGTTATTCACCTCGCATTATATCTGAAACTTTTTTATTGCATTAATTTTAATACGGGAAAAAGTAAACACGAATAATACAAACTGTGAAAGCAGGATCAGAATAATAAAGTTAATGGCATTATTTTTCAGTACCTGGCTATATTTCACGTTATCCTGCTTATATTTTCTAATATTGATATCCAATGTATCATTGATCTTTCGGATCTGACTTTCTCCAATATCGCTCTTGAATTTTCCTGTAGAGTCAACAAATTCGTCCTTATTGAGCTTTTTATATAATATTCTTTTATCTTTGCTTACAGGCACTTTATGCCTGACAGAAATATTTTCTGTATCATATACGTCATATTCCAGAATATTATCGTAAGTAATCGGCTCTTTGATAATTTCCACAGATGCACCGGCTCCCATGAGTGCATCGTAAAGAGACATAAGATTACTTCCGGAAGCCTCCTCCAGATAATAAGATGTAAGGCCATCTTCCCCCATATGGTTCAACAGATATATATCATATATCGATTGCCCGTATATAAATGATATTACAAGCATCTGCCCTGTCAAAAATATCATTAATAATTTTTTCATAATATCTCCTCAATAAGCAGAACAAGAGTAATGTATAATTAAAATTATCGCTTATAATAATCATAATGTGAAGTTTCGTCTGTATACCAATGTCTTATATGTTCAACATATGCCTGATCATTCTTCCAGCCACTGGTGTATTTATTACCTCCCACTTTAACAATTGCAAGTACCTTATATTTGTTTGAATTATAAGGTTTTGCATCACGGATATCAGAATATACCACACTTGATGTTTGTCCGCCCGTGAAAATCAATTCTCCTCCTGCTGCATTTGCGGCAAAAGCTGCCACAGGTACTGACAGCATAAACACTGTCACAGCTGTTGCTGCAATCTTACAAATTGACTTTTGCATAATAATCGCCCCTTTCCTGTATATTTACAATACTCTTGACTGCAAATTCATATTAATACTGCAATATACCAGGAAAATAAATGCAACCTAACTTTTATCTAACTTTTCAGCAGGCAGGTATATGGACACTCTCATGCCCGAATCAAGTGCGCTGAATACTACCTTCCCCTTATATAATTCGATTATCTGCTTAGTTACAATCGTACCCCACCCATGAATATGTTCGGTATCTTCACTTGTTTTTTTATTGAGATCTTCTATTTCTTTTTCTCCGGCACCTGTCCCATCATCATCAAAAACAATTATTACGCCTTCATTTTCCTGTTTGAGCTGAACAGCGACATGACAACCAGCGGGATTATGTACAACACTGTTTATAAGAATATTCTCAAATGCTCTTTTCAGCAAATGTCCATCCGCACGGACATTAATCTTCTCACCACAATCATTAAAAAATTCATAACTGAAGATATCCGTCCCATAGGAATTTATAACCTCAGCCATACTTTCTCTGAGGACTTTGGGTAATTCTATGCCTGTCCTCGGAACATCTATCAGATAGTTTTCCAAACGACTTATAAGATTTATATCATCCAGTAAATATTTTATTTTAAAAGCCTGATTTTTAATGTTTTCAGCCTTTTTTGCGATGCCGGTATCTGCATTGTCCTGTGATATTTCCTCCGCATTTCCAACAATAATAGAAAGAGGCGTTCTTATATCATGAGTAACGCCTATAAGCCAGTTCTTTTTCATTTCATTGTTTTTTTCAATTGTTCTATTCTTCTCCAAAATACTCTCGGACACCGAATTTACTGCCTTATGCACATCCTTCAGATATCCTTTTTCAGTAAGTTTTACTGCTTTATCAGACGCAAGGTCAAACACTCCATCTATAATTGTCCTTATATCTTTTATAAAGAGCTTTGAAAGGAGAAAACAGAGGATCAAAGAAACGGCAATGCTAAGAAAAAGCATCAATACAATTGAATTGGCAACAACATGTTTATTTATAGATATATTTCTTTTCCAAATACTGTTTTTCCGCCTTGCCAGAATTACAACTCCCCCGGGAGCATTTAGAATATCTACAGGATAACCATCCATATACCATTTAGAAATATCAGCAATCTCTCCAATGCTATATGTCCTGTTATATACATCAGGCAAGTTATAGTCATATATGATCTTACCCTCATCATTAAGGATCATTGCCCACTCTGCGTTACTCTCTATATATTTTTTCCGGCTGCTGAAAGCTCGCACTTGTTGTCTAAAACACGTATACTGTTAAGAAGAAAGCTGTTTTCTGACGGTCTGTCTGTTTCACCATGTTTCAACATGACATCTATAAGAATTAAATTCATTGTAAAGATTACTATTACAATGAAAATTGTTATCTTCAAATATCTCTTCAATATTTCATTCATTCCTGAACTCCTGTGTACTATTAAGCTACCCAACTATTAATTTATATCCTATGCCTTTCATTGTGATCAGATATTTGGGATTAGAGGGCACCTCTTCTATTTTTGAACGAAGTCTGCTGATGTGCATCATAAGACTTTGTTCATACCCATCAAGTTCATCTCCCCAAACTGCTTCAGACAAAGCATCACCAGTTACAACCATATTTTTATTCTCATATAATTTAAAGAGTATTTCTCTCTCCTTAGCTGTCAAAGGAATTGTCATTTTTCCGTGATATACCAGATTTTCTGCCATGTTTATCTTTATGTCTCCAAGATTTATTATTATATCTTCAACAGCTTCCTCGTGATATGTTCTTCTTAAAACCGCCTGAACCCTGAAAACCAGTTCCTTAACAAGAAACGGCTTTGTTATATAATCATCTGCTCCCAGCCCCAGTCCAATAAGTTTATCTGTATCCTCATCCTTTGCTGTCAGAAAAATAACCGGAACATCACTGCACCTTTTTATTTCCCTGAAAAAGTCCAAACCATCTCCGTCAGGAAGCATAATATCCAATAAAAGCAAATCCGGCTTATTAATCTGAAAAATCTTCACCGCTTCTTTAATACAAGATGCCCTGAAGATTCTCTTAAATCCCTCCCTGTCAAGACTCTTATATACAAAGTTTAGAATTTCTGTTTCATCATCAACAAGCAGGATCTTTCTGTCTTTTATATTCATGTTTTAATACATACCTTCCATTTTTACTGCTTTCGATCAGCTGTATTTATAACCACATCTGCAGCATGCTGCGCCTGTCCGGCAGCATACAGGCTAATGGTTTGCTGCTTTACACCCGCCGGCTCATCCAGAGCCTTGCAGGTGGTAGAATGTCCATCTTTTGGATAGCTCTCCTGCAGACCTCTAAGTGTTGTAGGGAATATATCATTGTATCCGGCGGATGTCAATTCCACAGAATTTTTTCCGAAACCTGGCTTTATTCTGATTAAAGGAGTTGCCGGAGATATGAAGAATTAAAAGGCACAAAAGATATGATAATTAAACTACTTTGGAGTATTTATGCAGAAAGTATCAGGCTGATTTATCGACCTGGGTCTCGCCATGAATATTTATGGCTTCATTGAGCTTCTCATGAACATCATGTTCGAATTCCGCGAATTCAGCACTCTCTGTCTTTCTCGGGTAGGCAAATGGTACTGTGACCTGGGTATATATATTTGCATCCGGTGCAGCTGAGAATATGCTTATCCTCTGCCCAAGGTATACAGCTTCGGCCAGATCGTGAGTTACAAATAGTATCGTCTTTCCTGTACTCTGCCATATCCGGATAAATTCATCCTGAAGGGTACGGCGTGTCTGCGCGTCGAGAGCACCGAATGGCTCATCCATTATAAGGATCTTGGGGTCGCTTGCTATGCTCCTTGCTATCTGCACTCTCTGCTTCATGCCGCCTGAAAGCTCCGAAGGATGTTTCTTTGCATGTCCTTGAAGCCCGACAAGTCTTAAGGCCTCCTCGACCTTTTGCTTTCTCTCTTCTTTCTTTACTCCCTGGGCTTTCAGGCCGTATTCAACATTCTGATATACTGTAAGCCATTGAAAGATCGCCTGGTCAGCGTTCTGAAATACAACGCCTCTCTCAGGCCCCGGTCCGGTTATTTCTTTCCCTTCCAGAGTAACATGACCTTCCGTAGGCTTCAAAAAGCCGGCAATAATATTTAAAAGGGTTGATTTGCCGCATCCGCTGGCACCTAAGAATACATGGAATTCTCCTTTTCTGATCTGCAGATCCACGCCTTTTAGTACATATCCGTCATTGACACCCTGAAATACTGCGTCAGGATTAATATTTTTTGAAAATAAGAGCTTCTTATCCTTCTGCTCAAACTTCTTCCCGACAGAGTCTACCTCTATTACGTTTTCATTTTCTTTTCTTTCAGCAAGTAAACTTACATCGATTATTTTTGCATCTGACATATATGCCCCTCCTTATTATCTTGTTACTCCATAATATTTAAAGAATTTATAGGCTAAAAATCTTATAAGTTTGTCGGCCAGGAAGCCCAATATACCGAGTGTAAATATTCCGACGAATATCCAATCTGTCCTGTAATAAAGTCTTGAAGTATATATCAGATATCCTAAGCCTTCATTTGCCGCGAGCATTTCCGCTGCCACTATTGAAATAATAGCGCCGCTGAGACCGAGCCTCACACCGGTAAGCATTCCCGGTATACTGCCCGGGATGGTTATAGTAAAGAACGTCCTCACCCTTCCCGCGCCAAGAGAGGCGGCCGCCTGATACTTTACGGGGTCTATCGATGCAACCGCTGCTATCACGTTTATTACTACAGGGAAAACTACCGCATATGTGATTAGGACTATCTTTGACTCTTCGCCGACTCCGAACCACATAAGGAAAAGTGTTATAAAGCCTATTGCGGGAACAAATCTGAAAAAGTTGATAAGCGGCTCAACTATAAGCTTTACGTATTTAAATCTTCCGATCAGCAGACCCAGAGGTATGGCGATCAGAAGGCCGCGGGTCCAGCCGAATAAAACTCTGCGCATACTTATCAGTATATCTGTCAGGAGTACCCCGCTCTTTGTAAGTTCTATAAAGCCCTTTAAAGTTGCTGCCGGTCCCGGCAGATAATCCGGATTATTGAATTTGGCAGCCACTGACCATATGAGGAGCAATAAGATCCATGAGATGATGCCTGTCTTAAGTACCTTCAGTACAGGATCTATCCGAACCCCTGCACGTTGACTGAGGCTCTGACTTTTTCCCGTTTCATTTATTCTTTTTTTTATGTCACTCCTGACCTGTGTCACGTTTGTTTCTTTTATTTTTCTCTTTTCAGATGAATTGATCGCATATTCCATTAGACATTCCCCTTTCTTTCATTTGATACTATCAGCTGGAATTTTCTATATTCGGCAATGGTTGTAATATTCTTTTCAACTTCCTCCAGCAGTTTGAGACCATTTCCTTCTATCTGATCTCTTACGGAAGCAAGGTTTTTATTAATGATCGCAAACAGAGCATCCTTAGGAAGCTTTACGAAATCCCTTATGGTATTTTCTGAAGCAGTCTTTTCGATCGGATATGTAAGCACAACACCCGCATGGATCTGAAGTACAAAAGTCTTCTCGGACTTTCCGTCATATGTATCTTCATCTATTATCAGGCGAAGCTTCAATTCTTCATTATCAGCTTTGTGAGAATCATAAAGTATTCCTATATAGCCAAGCAGAAGTTCTGGCGACATGCACTGGGCAAGATCATTCTTCTTTAATCCTCCTGTACCGGTCTTTCCCTGATCCACAGTACCAAATCTGAGTTCGAGCGCTCCCTGAAGGTAGGCATTTCTCCAGACAGAAGATTCCGAAGAATAGCCGAGCTGCTCGAAGGCATCGGCCGTAAGATATCGCGCCTGTTTGTTATCCGGATCGGAAAGCACCACCTTTCCGGCCGCGTATGCTGCCCGGTTATAGTTTCCCTCTTTAAAGTCCTCATAAGCTTTTTCCAGTATTTTTTCTGCCGGCCCTGCATAGGATACGAAGGCATCTGCTTCTTCGACCTCTGTGAGCGGGTCGATATCATTAGGATTACCATTGAAGAAGCCGAGATATTTGGTATATACAGCCCTGGCATTTATCTGTACAGACCCATAATACGGTCTCGCATAAAAGTTCTTCTTCAAATGCTCAGGGATCCTGAGTTTTTTAGCTATTTCCTTTGCAGTAAAGCCTTCATTGGCATAGAGCAGTGTCTGATCATGGAGGTATTTATAGATCGATGCATTATTAAGAAGATAGTCCCGTACTGCATCAGGGTTCTCTTTTGTATTGAAGTGCGGCCAGTTATGGGACTGAAATACTACATCAGACTTATCTGCAAATTTTGTCATAGCTTCAAGGATAAATCCTGCCCAGGCACTTGAGTCGCGAAGCTGTGCGCCTCTGATAGGATAAAGGTTATGCAGGGTCCCTGTACAGTTTTCCGCCACCCAGAGAGCTCTGTAATCGGCGAAATAATTATTCATCTCTGCCGGAGCCTCAGTGCCCGGAGTAAGCTGAAAGTCAACTGTAAGGCCGTCTATCAGTACCGGACCATTTTTAACGATATAGTTCGTCGGTTTTATAAATGTAGATGTTCCTGCAGGTGAGGATACTCCAAGACCGGCCGATACGAAACCAAGAGGTCCTCTGGTCAGACTATGGCCAAATTGATATTCCGCTCTCCTGCCCATAGCGGTACCGGCGTAAATATTCTCCTTTACACACTCCTCGTCAAAGCCTGCAGGTACATATATCTGGACCTGCGTCTCAGGATCAGGTCCTACCATTTTTTCATCAACTACTCCCTTTATGCCGCCGAAGTGGTCACCGTGAGAATGGCTTATGATAATGGCTCTTATATTAGACCTTACGTCTTCACCTATAGCCTTTGAGATAAGATCTAAAGCCGCAGATGAGCTCTCAATGGTAGTCATGACATCCTGAATGACCCATCCCCTCTTACTTCTGACAGCAGTAAGATTCGAAATATCGATGCCTCTTACCTGATATATCTTATCGGGTATTACTTCAAATACCCCCGCTTTTGCATTGCCTTTTCCATTGAGCCAGAGGCTTGGATTGACTGTATCAGGCACCTCTTTCTGATCAAAAAAGCTGTATTCCTTTACAGAAAATGCCTTCGATCCTGTATATTTATTCTTAAGTTCAAGGTCACTGATCGGAAGGATGCACCTGTCAAATGCCAGTTCCAGCTCAGTCACCTTAGCATCATCTATATCTATGCCAAGGTCATCTGCCTGCTCCTTATTCTTATACTTTGTGTATTCTGATGGTCCTTTAATTTCTGAATTTAATTCCGGTATACTCATATTACTCTCCTCATATTTCACTTATTATTCTTTCTGTATTTCTCTGATAATTATCCTTTTTGTTTCGACGATAATTAATCCTTTATTTCATTGATAACAGGTCCTTCCCACCTGCCCTGCAATGTAAATTCATCAGGCCAGTATATTCTTATGGATACTGAAAATGTATCCTCATGGAGCGGTGCAGGAAGCCAGTTTGTTTTTTCCTTTGCCGACTCCGGTTCTTCTCTTGAAATGTAAATATCCAGGGAGCCGTCGTCATTCTTTACAAGTCTTCCATCCTCCAGATCATATGTATTGAATGAATACCTTCCTATCCTGTTCTCAGCAAGATAACGCTCTCCATAGAGGGTCATGGACCAGAATACAGCCGCGTGGGGATACCCGTCTTTTTTGAAATGGATCTTATATTTCTTTGCTGAGTCAAATGGATCGCCCGAAGTATCTGCTGAGGCCGTTGCATAAGCGCTGTCCTCCGGAATATTTGCACCCCACCCGTGAAGTGATACAGACGCTCTTGCAAGGTAATTATTCCCATATCTTCCGATGTCAGTGAATCTGGATTCCCATCCATTAGAATTTATGATATTTTCTGCTGCGGGCCAGCTCGTACTTACCTTTTTGAATCCGCTTAAAGCCCCATCGATAAGGGCCTGCCTTAATGAACTGTCAATGTTTTCAAATGAAAATTCTTCATCATCAAGACCGAATTCATGTATCCATGATCTTATCTGACCATCTCTGACAGGATTTTCAACTGAAAGTCTGTGAAATAAATTGAAGAAGTCCTCCGGGCTTAAAGATTCAATATATAAGGCAGGAGCCCCTTTTGAAGGCGGCACCTCCTCAAGCTTTTCAGGATATAAAGCCTTCAGGGAAAATCTGTCCTGCAATTCATTAATATATTTATAATCCTTCTTACCCCTGGTCTCTATCCTTAACAGTATAGAATTAAGGGAATCCTTCAATCTGATCACCCTGTAATTCTCAAACCCGGCAGGTACGGGGCTGTCCTGGTAAAGAAGGATGTAATCCCCATCCGCCCATTCAGGAGTCCTGGTGCCTATCGACTCAACTACATTTGTATAAGCATCCATGACAGGGAATAAATAATATCTGTCTTCGATCTTTGGAATATGCAGAATATATGGAGTCTTCGCAAGACTGGTAAATGCAATGGAATAAAGTGTATCAAGATTGAGTTTTACTACCTTTGAGGTCCTGTCATCCGGGAATGTCCTGTAATGCTCAAGTCCGTTCTTCTTAGAGCCCCATCTTGTGATCTCGGTGATAACAAGAGGAAAAGCATATATGTAGATCTGCTCTGCTTTATCTGATAAAGTCTGTACTGATTTATTTGATAATGACATATTTCCTGCCTCCTTACTCTATCTCAACTTTGTCCGGGTAGAGCTCTTTCAGAGCAGATACGTCGATGTAATCAGCAGTCTTAAATTTATTTGAATAAATATTATTCTCGGAAAGCCATGTGTTTTCCTTATCGAGATAATCATATATATTCTTTTTAAAGCTTACCCCAAGATCGTATGATTTTATCCCGAGAAGAACATTATCTTTAATAATGCCGGTCTTCTTCTCTATGATATCAGCCGACTCATCAGGATTGGCAGTGATATAGTCGATCGTTTCCTGGAAGGCTTTATAGAACTTCTTAAGTATCTCCGGATTGGACTTTGCATAACTGTCTCTTGCAATAAAGAAAAGTGAAGTTGTAGCATCAATATCACTTATAGATATCAATGGCTTCCAGCCTATGTCAGCCAGCTTCTTTGCAGCATCACCTGATGCCCAGAATGCATCGCCATCGCCCTTCTGTGCTACAGCAACCGCGCTTGGAACACTATCCACATTCACGATATTGACCTGACCTTTATCAAGTCCTCCCTTTTCGATAGCAAGGATAGTCCAGTATTCCCAGATCGTACCCGGCAGAACGATAAAGTTTTTATCCTTCAGATCCTCAAGTTTTGTGATCTTTGCCGGATCTATGTAAAGCTGAGAAAGAGCCACATTTCCATAATTTGCCAATATCTTAAGATCTGAACCATTGGAATTTCCGATCCTGTTAAGTATGGCAAAATCGGCTGCTATGCCTACGTCGACCTGATCTGTTTCCAGCGCATCTACTGTATTGATGCCTGCAGCATATTCTGTATATGTCAGATCTATACCATTCTCTTTGAAAAATCCTTTTTCAATTCCAACAGCTGTGATCTGATGATCGATATTTCCGGTCATGACTCCGAACCTTAATGGTGTAGGGCCATTCCCGCTGCTGTCTGATGTCCCGGCATCACTTCCGACAGCCGCCTTTTCTTTAGCAGCTGTTCCCGATGAGCCGCATCCTGTTGCAAGTCCTATAACTATCCCCATGGAAATAATAATTCCCATTACCCTCTCAATATACTTTGTAATTTTGCCTGATCGTATTCTGTTTGAACGTGATTTGTTTGATCGTATTCTTTCTGAAATGATATTGTAACTTCTCATATTTGTTGGCCCTTCCTTTCTGATCATTTAAATCTAACCTGCCGCCTGAAGATAAAATATCTTAGCCCGAAGAATACGCATCCGTCAGATCCACGCATCTCCCTCTTTAATGCTCTTATCCCCTGTCATTCAGGCTGATCTTAAAAACTTTCATTCATCATATGTTTCATTTGAATTTTTCTGGCCAGCGATAATAAATCATATATAAATCATTATCTATTCAATGTCTTTCATATGAACTGTCTGCATAATAGCCTTCATTTATCACTCTTACAATATGTTTTTTCAAATTTCCTTCATTTGCATAACATTTATAAAATACTTTGTATTTAATATATAATAAATGGCATATTATTCATACTATATTAGTATGATATACAGGAAATAAAAGATCCCTGTGAATACGGCTCCTGCAGGCATGAGTCATAAACTCCTGCCTGAAGCCATAATCACAGGGATCATTACCATATATAAAGAATTCTTATAATTCCCGACCATTTCCGGTCTGCTCCCATCATCAGTCTTCAGTAATCGGAAAAGTATACATTTCCGATTCCATGATGGAATGTCACTGCTATCCCATTACGAGCGTAAGGATCCTGGCTGCGAAGAGCGCAAAGATCACCCACATGACCGGTGAGATCTCCTTTGCCTTGCCTTCAAATACCTTAAGGATCGTCCAGACAAGCACTGCAAACATGATACCTGTTGCAATGGAGTATGCAAGCGGCATCATGATGATAGCGAGGTAAGCACCTGCTGTATCTGCAAGGTCGCCGTCAAACTGGATCTTCTTAACAGATGAGATCATAAGCATTCCGACATACATAAGAGCCGGTGCTGTGGCAAATGTAGGTATCGCAAGGAAAAATGGTGCAAGGAAGAGTGAAAGTACAAACATACAGCCTGTTGTGAATGCTGTAAGTCCTGTCTTTCCGCCCTCTGCAACACCTGCTGATGACTCAACGAATGATGTAATAGTTGATGTACCAAGGCAGGCGCCGACTGTTGTGCCGATAGCATCGGAAAGAAGTACGCGTCCCGCTCTTGGAAGCTTTCCATCCTTTGTAAGAAGGCCTGCCTTGTCGGCAACGCCGACCACTGTTCCGACTGTATCGAAAAGGTCGACATAAAGGAATGCAAATACGATAGCTATGAACTGAAGGATATGCTGTCCGGCCCATGTAAAGTTAAAGTGGAATGCGGTATTTTTGATGCCTGAGAGATTAAGACCATTTGAAAAATCCGGGAATACAGAGAGAACGCCTGCGTCCGGGTTTACCTGATACCAGCCTGTTTCCTGAGCGATCATGCCAAGGATCCATGTAGCAAGGATACCTATAAGAACC
Organism: Lachnospiraceae bacterium; assembly: GCA_036343175.1. Lineage (GTDB taxonomy): Bacteria > Bacillota > Clostridia > Lachnospirales > Lachnospiraceae > JAEEJA01. The sequence goes on along the minus strand of JAZASR010000001.1, from coordinate 66,471 downwards.
GAACCCTTAACCTTGTGATGCACAAGGATGAGGATGATAAGAAAACCGATCAGAGAAAGCGCTACCTGAGGGGTAGAGAAATCGCCAAGGCTCAGCGGTGTGGAGAGATCAGCCGGAGTCACAACGATACCAGCTCCCTTAAGACCGATAAATGCAACGAAGATACCAATACCTGCTGAGATACCATTCTTCATATTCATAGGGATACCGTTAAGTATCTGCTCACGCGCTTTGAAAAGGGAAAGGATGATGAAGATGATACCTTCTACAAGAACTGCTGTTAAAGCAACGGTGAAAGGATCTGCTACATCTTTCAGTTCTGTGAGACATACAGTAAAAGCAAAGTAAGCATTAAGACCAAGCCCTGCAGAGAGTGCAATAGGGTAGTTTGCGAGAAAAGCCATGATAAATGTGGCGATAGCTGAAGCAAGAGCAGTTGCAACAAATACACCGCTCTTATCCATGACCGCTCCAAGTATATTCGGATTTACTGCCAGAATATAAGCCATAGTCAGGAATGTTGTAAGACCGGCGATGATCTCAGTCTTCACTGTCGTGCCATTTTCCTTTAAATGAAATATTTTTTCCATTTTCTTACCGGAATTCTCCGGACCTCCTTTTTTGATGGGCTGATTATATCACATAATAAAAAGCACTTCTATAATTTTATTACTGATAATTCTTTAGGGCAATCAGTTTATAAACCGACAAACTAAAAATCGCCATAAGCTCTAACGCTTATGGCGATCTTCACGTAAACACCCTTATAGTCAGCAAAAATACCAACCTGAAAAGGATAAGGATCAATCTTCTCCTGTTTGACCCTCATTCTGTTTTGTGACTTCTTCGTACTTTTTCAGAATACTGTCCTCGATCCACTTCCTTGTATCAAGTGTGATCGGATGTGCAATATCTCTGTACTTCCCATCGGAAGAAAGTCTTGAAGGCATTGCTATGAACAGTCCATTATCTCCTTCGATGACCTTGATGTCGTGTACCACGAACATGTTATCAAAGGTAATGGAAACAATAGCTTTCATTCGGCCCTTATTCTTTAACTCCCGGACCCTGATCTCGCTAATTTGCATTGACCTGCTCCTCCTAGTAACACGCGGGCAATGCACACCTCCTGTCATTAACGAAATTGCTGCCTTATCATTCCCGTCTGAATTTACCTTGCGAGACATGCAGCTTCTATAAGTCTGCAGCTCTTAATGATCTGCTTTAAGTATCAGAGTGCATATCTCTCATTCTTCTCTACAACTATCTTGATGTCCCCAGGATCAGCAACATAGCTTGTATTTGCTCTGATAGTGTCACGGCTCTCAACTATACAGTTCTCAATGACTGTGTTGTCGCCGATATAAGTATCATTCAGGATTATGGAATTCCTGATCGTTACGTTATTGCCAACGTAGACCTCTTTAAAGAGGATGGAATTCTCAACATTCCCATTGATGATACAACCGCTTGCAACCAGAGAATTTCTTACATAGCAGCCCTGATTGTACTTAGCTGGCGGAAGATCCGCCACCTTTGTATAGATATCAGGATATTGATTAAAGAAATAATCTCTTATCTCCGGCTTTAAGAAATCCATGTTGGTCCTGTAATATGACTCTACTGATGCAATGTTTGACCAGTACGTGTCCATCTTATAAGAATATATCTTTTTGATATTCCTGTATCTTATAAGTATGTCATTAACGAAGTCATACTTTTCTTCCTGCATGGCTTTCTCAATGAGCTCTATGAGAAGTCTTCTCCTTATAACATAGATTCCGGTTGAAACCAACTGTGACTCAGCACCGATCGGCTTTTCTTCGAAATCTGTGATACGGCCCTCGTCATCGACCTTTACTACGCCGAATCTGCTCGGATCGTCGAATTCGTTGATATGAGCCGTAACTACAGTGATATCAGCCCTCTTCTGAATATGATATTCGAGGACTTTATTGTAATCCATCTTATAGATGCCATCGCCTGATGCTATGATTACGTAAGGCTCGTGACTGCTCTTAAGAAAATCAAGATTCTGTGCAATGGCGTCTGCGGTACCTCTGTACCAGTAGCTGTTATCCGGTGTAGTCGTAGGAGTGAATATATAAAGTCCACCCTGCTTTCTTCCGAAATTCCACCACTTTGAGGAATTCAGATGTTCATTAAGTGATCTGGCGTTGAACTGGGTAAATACCGCAACCTGCTGAATATGAGAGTTGCTCATATTGCTCAGTACAAAGTCGATAGATCTGTATGAACCGGCCATTGGCATTGCTGCAACGGCTCTTTTGTTTGACAGTTCCTTCATACGGCTGCTGTTGCCACCAGCAAGTACTATGCCTATAGCTCTCATTATTCTTCACCTGCCTTTATAAGTGTTTCTCCGCCTGCCAGGAAATTGTCCGGATAATCAGAGATCTCTGTAACACCTGATATGGCAGTGTTCTTGCCGATAGATACACCATCCGGGATAACGGACTTCTCGCCTACGGTTGCAAGACCAAATGCATATACCTTTGGCTTAACCTTATTAGGTACTTCTTCCCCTACTCCAAGATGACAGTTAGCACCTATTACTGCGTCTTCTGCAATGATCGACTTGTCAACAACAGTATTCTCGCCGATCACGCATCCGTTCATGAGGATAGAATCACGAACGACAGCTCCCTTCTTGACAACAACTCCGGAGCCTATTACTGAGTTATGTACTTCGCCATATACCTCGGTTGCTTCTCCGATAATCGCCTTATCGATGACTGCATCGGAAGATATGTACTGCGGAGGGACCCTGTCGCTCTTTGTATAGATCTTCCAGAACTCTTCATAAAGATTGAATACCGGGATAAGATCGATGAGCTCCATATTGGCCTTCCAATATGAACCAAGTGTTCCTACATCCTTCCAGTAGCCGTTGAACTCGTATGCGAATATACGTGAACCCTTCTTATGGCAATATGGAATGATATGCTTGCCGAAATCGCATTCCGGCTGATCCTTAAGCTTGATAAGTGCATCCTTAAGTACCGGCCACGAGAAAATATAAATACCCATGGAGGCTAAGTTGCTTCTCGGATGTTCAGGCTTCTCCTCGAATTCAAGGATCTGCTTATTCTCATCGGTGATAACAACACCAAAACGACTTGCTTCCTCGATCGGTACAGGTATCGTAGCTAATGTGATGTCTGCCTTGTTTGCTTTGTGGAAGTCGAGCATTACTTCGTAATCCATCTTGTAGATATGGTCACCGCCAAGTATGATGACATAATCCGGGTTGTAATACTCCATGTACTTCAGGTTCTGATAAATAGCGTTAGCAGTACCTGTGTACCATTCACTGCTGGTGCTCTTCTCATAAGGAGGAAGAACTGAGACACCACCGACATTTCTATCGAGATCCCACGGGATACCAATACCGATGTGAGTATTCAGTTTCAATGGCTGATACTGCGTAAGTACACCTACTGTATCAATGCCGGAGTTTATGCAGTTGCTGAGTGGGAAATCAATGATCCTGTATTTACCACCGAAAGATACAGCCGGCTTTGCAACATTGGCTGTAAGTACGCCAAGTCTTGAGCCCTGACCACCTGCAAGCAGCATAGCTATCATTTCCTTCTTGATCACATTATCACCTCTCTCATTTCTAAATTACGAAAATTATACCATAACTTAAGTCCAATGTGAATATTTTTAACAAAAAAAATTGGAATTTTTGAAAATTTTCCAACATATTGCATAAGAAAATTTTTCGTTAACATGAACTTTTTACTAAACGATTGTTAATATTGACCAATTTTATGCCTATTGTTTTTGATTTCTATTGTGCAATATGCCAGACAGCATACGAAATCCATACGAAAATAATATCTATTTCTTAAAAGCCAACGTAAACATTTTAGAAATAATTATCATAGATTGATAAAAATTACCCCTGTCCCGGACAATACCGGATTCAGGGGTAATCTGCCTGTATTATTATTTTATTCTCATTAACTGCCCAGTTAATTTTCATCAACTGTTTATCAGGTCTTATTTACTGCTTGATAGAGTCCCGTTAACTGTTTTGTCGGTTTCTATTTACTGCTTGATCAGGTCCTGTCAACTGCTTTGCCGATGCTCATTTACCGTTTTATAAAGTCCCATTAACCACGTTATCGATTAATATTAACAACTTGCTTAAATTACATTTAACCGCCTGCTCAATTCTCGTTAACGGTCATGCAGGAATAGATCTTACAATCTTTGTATATTCTCTTCATCTCATGTTCAGCAAAAAGCATTGCCTCCACAGAATCGAAAAGTCCGTATACCGCGGATCCGCTGCCGCTCATAAGACTGCCGAGAGCGCCGTAGTTTTCAAGATTTTCCTTGATCTCGCCTATTATAGGAAGTTCCGGGATGACCACAGTCTCCAGGACATTTCCAATATACCTGCATATATCATAGACATGATCCGTTATCTCGGCATTAGTATAATCATCTTCTTCAGCCGCTGCACTGTTGGCATCGATCTCAGCTATTATGTCAAGCATTGCCTCATTGTCGGGATGTTCTATATCATCTTCGCGGTCATAATCGCTATAGACTTCCTCTGTAGACATACCTTTCTTAGGCTTTACTATGAGGACCGGTATTCCGGCAAGATCATTCAGCGGGGTGATCTTTTCGCCTATACCTTCGCAAAGCTTCGTTCCTCCATATACACAGAACGGGACATCTGCGCCGAACTTAACTCCAATATCTGCAAGCTCAGCCTCTGACAGACCAAGTCCCATCAGCTGATTGATGCCTTTAAGAGCCGCTGCACAATCAGCACTCCCTCCTGCAAGGCCTGCTTCTGAAGGAATGTTCTTCCTAAGCTTAATATCAAAGCCGGTTCCTTCCGGACACAGTTCCTGCATCTTAACCGCTGCCTTATATACAAGATTGTCCTTTGCGGGAAGTTTTTTAACAAAATGCCTGTTAGAAGAGAGTGTTACCTTTCCTGAACTGTTCTTCCTTATCTCAAGCTCATCATACAGGGATACTGTCTGCATGACCATCTTAAGCAGATGATATCCATCCTCTCTTGTACCGGTAATATCAAGTGTAAGATTGATCTTTGCCGGTGCTTTTACCATTATCTCGCCGGTTCTGCCCGGCTTGCCCGCACTGCCATCGTCCATTTGGGTCGTTCTCCTTTATTATTCATATAAAACCATCGCAATATTCATTCCGCAGAACATAAAAATCTGCCAGAATAAGACTTTTTCATTATAACATACTTTTTTATTAAGTAAATAAAATATAAGTCATTGCATTTCATCAAAATATCTCACAAGCACGATCGATGTAATTGGTCCTGCTTAGAAAAGCAGTATCAGTCGAGGTATTTTTTGACCTCTATCATCTGGTCACGAAGCACTGCCGCATCCTCGAAATTGAGCTCTGCCGCAGCCTTTCTCATAGCGGTGTTGATCTTTGCAATAAGCTTTTCAAGCTCTTTTCTGTTCATGGACTCAATATCTTTCTTAATGCCACCGGACTTTTCATGCTTCTTGCTGATACTGATCAGGTCTCTGACAGGCTTCTTAATGGTCTGAGGGATTATGCCATGTTCTTCATTGTATTTTTCCTGTATGCCCCTGCGCCTTGCTGTCTCATCCAGAGCCTTGCGCATGGACTGGGTAACAGTATCCGCATACATGATAACATGACCTTCAGAGTTTCTTGCTGCACGTCCTATAATCTGGACAAGTGACGTTTCCGAACGTAAGAATCCTTCCTTATCGGCGTCAAGTATGGCGATCATTGAAACCTCGGGTATATCCAGACCTTCACGCAGCAGATTGATCCCGACCAGAACATCAAAAGCATCCAGACGCATATCTCTTATTATCTCCGCCCTTTCCAGAGTATCGATATCACTATGAAGATATTTTACTCTGATCCCGACGCCTCTAAGATACTCTGTCAGATCTTCCGACTGTTTTTTTGTAAGAGTATTAACTATTACCTTGTTCTTCTTAGCTGTCTCTTTATTGATCTCAGAAATAAGGTCATCTATCTGGCCTTCGACCGGTCTGACCTCTACCTTTGGGTCAAGCAGGCCTGTCGGACGAATAAGCTGCTCTACCCTTTGTATCTCGTGAGATGCTTCATAAGGCCCGGGTGTTGCTGATACGAAAAGGACCTGATTGATATGATCCTCAAATTCGCCGAAATTCAAGGGTCTGTTGTCAAGGGCTGACGGGAGGCGGAAACCATAATCTACAAGTGTCTTCTTGCGGGAAAGGTTGCCGTTGAACATGCCGCCTATCTGCGGGACAGTCATATGTGACTCGTCGATCATGAGGATATAATCATCCGGAAAATAATCCATAAGGGTAAATGGCGGTTCTCCAGGTTCAAGAGATGAAAGATACCGGGTATAATTCTCAATTCCGGAACAATATCCTGTCTCCCGCATCATCTCTATGTCGAACTCGGTCCTCTCCTTTATTCTCTGAGCCTCTATAAACTTATCCTCGCTCTTGAAGTACTCTATTCTCTCCTCCAGTTCCTTCTCTATGCCGGCTATGGCCTTTTCCATCTTTTCCTTCTCAACTACATAGTGGGAAGCCGGGAATATTACCACATGCATAAGGTCGGAGATGACGTTTCCCGTCAAAGACTCTATTTCACATATTCTGTCGACTTCATCGCCGAAGAATTCTATTCTGACCGCTTTATCGGTCTCGGAGGCAGGAAATACATAAAGAGTATCCCCGTTTATCCTGAACGTACCGCGGTGAAAGTCCATATCATTGCGTTCATATTGCATATCTATGAGCTTTTTTACTACTTCATCACGCTCTGTTTGAGTGCCCGGACGCAGAGATACAGTCATATTCTGATAATCGATGGGGCTTCCGAGTCCGTAGATACATGATACTGAAGAGACCACTATGGTATCTCTTCTCTCGATGATAGATGCTGTCGCTGAATGGCGAAGCTTATCGATCTCATCATTTATAGATGAATCCTTTGCAATATATGAATCGGTCTGCGGCACATAAGCCTCGGGCTGGTAATAATCATAATAGCTTACAAAATATTCAACTGCATTTTCAGGGAAAAATTCTTTGAATTCGCCGTAAAGCTGGGCAGCAAGAGTCTTATTGTGAGCTATAACAAGAACAGGCTTCTGAAGTTTTGCTATAACATTTGCCATAGTGAATGTCTTTCCTGAGCCTGTAACACCTAACAGGGTCTGGAACTGATCACCCTCATTGAAGCCCTCTGCGATCTTTTCGATAGCCTGCGGCTGGTCGCCCGTCGGCTTGTATTCGGAATGAAGTATGAATCTGTCCGGCTGTTCTTTCATCATAATAAATCACTCCTTCTTTAAATAATCAATTGCCGCTGCAACACATTCGTCTGCCTCAAGATCTGCCTCGTCGAGACCAAGCGCTGACATATCTGCTGTATCCGCGGATGGGACTTTTATCTCAGGCGTAAATCCGGTGCCATGAATATTCTTTCCCTTAGGAGTATAATATTTTGCCGTCGTAAATTTGATAGCAGTACCGTCATCAAAAGCATATGAGGTCTGTACTATACCTTTGCCGAAGGTCTTTGCACCGACAAGTACTGCCTTTTTGTAGTCAAGAAGGCAGCCCGAGAAGACCTCCGAGGCGCTGGCAGTATTCTTATTTACAAGGATCGCTGCAGGAATATCGCACTGGTCTTTATCTTCAGCCATAAGCTCTTCTTTTTTGCCATTCTTGTCTTTGGTATAGACTAAAAGCTTACCCTCCGGAAGGAATCTGTCAAGCATATCCTGAGCTGTGGAAAGCAGCCCGCCGCCATTGTCCCTCAGGTCAATGATGAGGCCCTTTGCCTTCTCTTTCTCAGCTGTTTCCAATGCCTTTTTGAACTGATCTTTTGTCACTTCGTCGAATGCAGTGACCCTTATATAGAAAAGTCCGTCATCAAGCGAAGCCGAGCCGACAGTCTCGCTCTTTATCTCTTCACGGCTGCACTCTACTGTCTTTTCCTCACCGGATGGTTTTCTGATAGTTATGGAGACTTTAGTACCCTCTTTTCCCCGGACGAGTTCAACTGCCTGATCGAGAGTCATGCCCTCAAGATCTTTGCCGTCAGCCTTCAGAAAAACATCTCCCGAGCCAATACCGGCTTTGTCTGCCGGTGAGTCCTTAACGACCTCGACCACTATAATGGCGCCGGTCGTGGCATCCTGAGTCATGACTGCCCCAATGCCCTTGTAGGAGCCGTTGGTGGTCTCCTGCATACTCTTAAGCTCATCTTTATTGAAATAAGCCGCATATGGATCATTAAGTCCGGCGACGAGCCCCTTGAATACCCCGTCAGCCATCTGGTCCTGATCGACATCTCCGTCATAGAAACGGTCTATATAGCGGGTCAGGGTCTTTAGCTTACTGGCATCTTCATTGGTAAATGCCGACTTTGATGCTGACTTTGTAAACAGGAATCCCGGATCCATAAGGCCTGTCATGGTAAGGACAGACGCGACGATCACTACGATCATAAAGCCTGAAATAATGCCCTCCAGATATATAAGATTTTTCTCCCGGGATGATTTCCTGTCATCTTCATTTTCAGGATCTTTTACTTCATTATCCGCCGGATCTTCTTCGATATTATGAGCCTCCGGACCTTCTGCCGTATTATCGGCCTCCGGACTTTCTGCTGTATTATCGGCCTCCGGACTTTCTGCTGTATTATCAGCTTCTGCTGACTTTTTTTCTTCATCGGAAGCTACATTAAGCTCATCTTCCGCTTTATTTTCATTATCTATCTCCATAATAACTCCCTGCAAACAACAATATCAGGTCATGCATCCTTGAGGTAAGGGAATGCCTGCATTATATTTCATCAACTTTTTAGTCCGCCGGTCAGATATCCTTTCATCATGGTGACACATAGAGGAGCGGATTTACATAGGATCCGTTCATAAAGATACCGAAGTGGAGGTGAGGGCCTGTCGAAATTCCGGTCGAACCTGAAAGGGCTATCTGCTGGCCCTGGGAGACCTGGTCACCCTCAGCCACATTCAATTGTGATCCGTGCATGTAATACGTGTATTCTCCATTGCCATGATATATGCACACATAATTGCCTGCAGATGATGAATATCTGGCTGTTATGACCTTTCCTGCTTTTGAGGCGAGTACAGGGGTGCCTTCCGGTATGCCTATATCAATGCCCTGGTGGTATACACTGGCTCCGGCAGTTGGCTGTACACGCTGACCAAAGCCGGAAGTGATGCGGGCCGAGTATGGAAGAGGCCACATAAAGCCGCTGCTGCCTACTGAACTGCCGGAAACCGGCTCCGTTGAGACAGGAGGCACATATACGACCTGATTGGCCTGCTCCTGGGCTGCAATAGCCGCTCTTTGGGCAGCAAGCAGACCTTCCACTTTATTTTCAGATTCTATAATAAGCGCAGTATACTTGTCGGCCTCATTCTTTTTTTCATCGATCCTGGATCCTACTGCCTTTATCTGGTCCCTCTTCTGCTTTTTCAATAAAGAAATAGAGCTTCTCTGATATTTAAGGACTGCATCTGATTCTTTAAGATCAGATAGCTTTAAAGACACTTCGCTCTTATTGGCCTTTATCTCACCGCTGACCTGAACCAGGGTATCGAGCAGGGAATCGTCATAATTCGTGATATCATTGATATAATCGATATTGTTGAGCAGGGATGCAAGGCTTTCAGATGAAAATATTATGTCAAGATATGTATTTGCCGAATTCTCGTACATATACTGGATCCTTTTTGCCATCTGCTCCTGCTGCTCCGCCTGCTTCTGCTCAGCAGTATCCAGCTCATCCTGAAGCTTCTTAATATCTTCATTCAGTTCAGCCTTTTTCTCTTTATTAGCCTCTATCTGGCCGTTTATCTTGGAAAGTTCACTATCTATGCTGGTAACATAAGCCATCAGGTCATTCTTTTGAGACTTGATCTCCTTAAGGTCTTTTTCTATTTCCTCTTTCTGGCTCTTAAGCTCGTTCTGGTTGGCCTGTTCCTGCTCTATCTGGTAATCAAAGCTATCTGCATAAGAGACCCTGTCCGTCCCTAAAGGATTCCAGAAATAGACTCCAAAAGCGCCGCAGAGCCAGAGAGAAATACCAATAATAATTTTCTTCTTCATATGATCACCTTCCTGAATGATAAAAAAACTTACTCTGACTGACTTTAGATCAGATATTCAGATGCTTCTTTACAGAAAGTATACTTCCTAAAAGCCCTATAATAACGCCTGCTGCGATAAGGACAGGAATAACAACCGTAAAAATATCGACCACGGAAAGGAAACTCAGGAAATGAATACTTGCAAAATGCTTCTCCAGAAGTCCTACTACCGTTCCGTAAAAGATCCTCAGCAGTCCGATCGGTATCAGGGCACCTATAAGTCCCATAAATATCCCTTCGAAATAAAATGGCATCTTTACGAAGGCATCGGTCGCGCCGATAAGCTTCATGATCGCGATCTCATCTTTCCTGACTGCAATTCCCATGGCAACAGCGGAGCTTATGAGAAATACAGAAATAAGGATAAGCATGGCTATGATGGTTATGGATACATATGCAAGCAGACGGTTGAAGTTAGAAAGACCGCCGGCTGCACCCTGAATACCGTTGACCTTGCGTACACCATCAAGAGACTTTATTTCCTCAGCTATCTTGTCCTGATCAGCGACCTTATCAAAATACACTTCATATGAAGATGAATATTGAAGTGGGTTCTTATCCCCGAATGCCTGGGTCAGGTCATCTTTTCCCTCAAATTTCTGCGATTTGAACTTTTCCCAGGCTTCATCCGCAGAAACATATTTGATATCGCGTACTCCATCAATATCCTTTATCTGTTCACCTACGCCCTTTATCTCTGCATCTGTTGCCTGCTGGTCAAAGAAGACCGTCAGACCGACATTGGACTCTGCCTTATATACCATGAACCTGAAGTTGGCAAATAATGTATAGAATACGCCAAGTATGAAGAGACAGGCTGTAATGGTTCCAATGGCTGCAAGAGTGAACATCTTATTCTGAAACATACCCTTGAAGCCCTGCTTAATGCCGTAAAAAAAAGTGCTCACTGTACGTAACCTCCCTGTTCATCATTTGTAATGACACCCTTATTCAGAGTTATTACCCTCTGCTGCATGACATTTACCATGGTGTCATTATGGGTTACAACAAGGACTGTAGTACCGATCTTATTCAGCTCCACAAGCAGCTTCATGATCTCCCATGAATTGTTCGGGTCAAGGTTTCCTGTAGGCTCATCAGCCAGAAGCACAAGAGGCTTGTTGACCATTGCCCTCGCTATGGCAACTCTCTGCTGCTCTCCTCCTGAAAGCTCTGTTACTTTACTCTTCCTCTTCCCATACAGCCCTACAAGCTTTAGGACCTTTTTAACGTTTTCACGGCGGTTGGTCTTATTCATACCGATAACACGCTGAGCAAGCTCAACATTTTCAAATACATTGCGGTCTTCGAGCAATCTGAATTCCTGAAATACAACACCTATTTTCCTTCTGTAATATGGAAGCTGCTTCCTGGTTATCTTTCCCAGATCATTCTTATCGACTATGATGCTGCCTGAGGTCGGTCTAAGCTCGCCAAGCAGGGTCTTTATAAGTGTCGACTTTCCGGATCCGCTGCTGCCTACCATGAAGACGAACTCACCCCTGCGGATCTGCATGGATACATGCTTCAAAGCTATGGTTCCATTAGGATATGTGAGATTTACATCATTCATATTGATGATAACGGATTCATCATGGAATGTGTCCTCAGTCGTGAAGTTGGAGCCTTCCGTACTTTCTGAAAGAAGGGGGCTTTTCTGCTCACTGTCAGCATGATCTTCTTCGGGCTCATCTGTCTTAAGTTCATCTGATCCGTCTGTGTCTTCGTAAGCTTTTTCTGCCTGTGCATGCAGCCTTAAGTCTTCCTTCGCACTTTCAGTCCGGTCAGGATGCACAGGGGCGGATACGGAAGCGTTATCCACGGCCTTTGCCGGCTCCGCAGCTTTTGATGCACGAAGAGCTACCTCATCGCTCTTTTCCATGAGAGTTTCAAATTCGATATCATTTTCCATGGAACTGTCTATCCCGGTATCATTAACATCATCCGGAACTTTAACCGCTTCAGCAGTTTCTTTCAAAATGCTGTTCTCCGACTTTCCGGAGGCGTCTGTATAATCCAGAGCGTCAATAATGCTGCTGGCATTACTGCCGGCAGCATCATCCCCACTCTGATCATATATATTTTTATTTTCCTTTTCACGTCCCGACATAATCACCTCAAAAATATCAAAATATACTTTTATCCCGCGATCCTTAAATTCAGGATCATTCACACTTATCTGCCATGATCAGAATTCATATCTCTCCATATATTTCATGTATTTTACCACCATCATGGCAATTTCAAATGTAATGGCATCATCGAAGACTCTCAGGTCAAGACCTGTCTCCTTCTGAAGCTTATCGAGCCTGTATACGAGCGTATTCCTGTGTATAAAGAGCTGTCTGGAGGTCTCTGAAACATTAAGGCTGTTCTCAAAGAACTTTGCTATAGTCTCAAGAGTTTCATCGTCAAACTCTGTTGGATCTGTATCTCCGAATATTTCATGTATGAACATCTTACAAAGCGGCAGAGGGAGCTGATATATAAGCCTGCCGATGCCAAGACTCGAATACGCTATTACGTTTCTCTCAGAATAAAAGATCTTTCCCACATCCATGGCCATCTTTGCTTCCTTATAGGATCTTGAAACATCTTTAAGCTCGCTGACTATGGTCCCATATGCAACACATGCTGTTGACATTGCTTCAGTATTGAGCATATCAAGTATGGTATTGGCTGTCTTATCCATATCTTCATACGTTTCATCCTCTGAAAGTTCCTTGACCAGGATAATATTTTTCTCATCTACCTGAGTAATGAAATCCTTTGACCTGCTGGCAAATATTCCCTTCACTATCTCCAGCGCATTCTGATCCTTCTCATACTTTGTCTCAATAAGGAATACAAGTCTCCTTGCATCTGACTCTATATGAAGTTTCTTTGCCTTGTTATATATATCCACCAAAAGCAGGTTATCGAGCAGGAGATTCTTTATGAAATTATCCTTATCGTATCTTTCCTTATAGGCAACAAGCAGGTTCTGCACATAGAATGCTGCCATCTTTCCTACCATATATACGTCATCACTGTCCCCTTTGGCAAGAAGTATGTACTCGAGCTGATGATCATCATATACCTTAAAGAACTGATATCCCTGAAGAGCCTGACTGTCAGCAGGTGAATCAACAAAGGCTGAGACCGACTCGGTGTAATCTTCATCGCGGCTCATAGTCGATGCCAGCTGCTTGCCTTCAATATCCAATACGCACAGATCGACGCGGGAAATATTCTTTATACCATCTAAATTTGTCTGCAGAACCTGATTAGAAATCATTATACTCTCCTCCTGACTAACAGATCTTACCTGCTGATAATTGCATTTTCCGTAACCCCATTAAATAATAGCATGTAAAAAGTATCTTGTAAAATAAAAAATCCCGACAGAGTCCATTATATGGCCCTGTCAGGATAATTATCATGATAGATCGCGCCGACACATACAGCTTATGCCGTATGCATCAATTCAGGAAATCAGATACTATCAGTTTGTGATAGTCTTCTCTGTCTCCTTATCGAAGATATGGATCTTCTGAGTATCAAGATAGATAGGTACTGTATCACCAGGACGAGCTGTTGTACGTGGATTTACACGAACTGTGATATCATGTCCTTCAACTGAGAAGTAAAGGAATACTTCTGCACCAAGCATTTCGTAAACTCTTACTGTAGCCTGGAGTACATTGTCTCCGCCCTGATTTACGAATACTTCTTCATCCTTGATATCCTCCGGACGGATACCCAAAACAACTTCCTTGCCAATGTAACCGCCCTCAACAAGCTTAGCTGCCTTGGCATCAGGAATCTTAACTGCATAAGAACCAAATACAAGCTTAACATCTCCGCCGTCATTAACTGCCTGACAGTCGATGAAGTTCATCTGAGGAGAACCGATGAAACCGGCAACGAAGAGGTTGCATGGCTTTGTATAAAGATCGATAGGTGTAGCAACCTGCTGCATAACACCATCTTTCATAACTACGATACGGGTACCAAGTGTAAGAGCCTCGGTCTGATCATGTGTAACATAGATGATAGTTGACTCGAGCTTCTGGTGAAGCTTTGAGATCTCTATACGCATCTGTACACGGAGCTTTGCATCAAGGTTTGAAAGAGGCTCGTCCATAAGGAATACCTTAGGATTACGAACGATCGCACGACCCATGGCAACACGCTGTCTCTGACCACCTGATAAAGCCTTTGGCTTACGATCAAGGAGATACTCGATATCAAGGATCTTAGCTGCCTCGTGAACAAGCTTGTCGATCTTGTCCTTAGGTGTCTTTCTGAGCTTAAGACCGAATGCCATGTTATCATAAACCGTCATATGAGGATACAGAGCGTAGTTCTGGAAAACCATTGCTATATCTCTGTCCTTAGGCTCAACATCGTTTACAAGTGTATTGCCGATCCATAACTCACCTGTTGTTATATCTTCAAGACCTGCGATCATTCTCAGTGTTGTAGACTTACCACAACCTGAAGGACCAACGAAGATGATGAATTCCTTATCTGCGATGTCGAGATTGAAATTCTTAACTGCAACAAATCCGTTAGGATATGTCTTGCCAATGTTCTTAAGTGATAAACTTGCCATTAAAAAAATCCTCCTAGAAAATATTTAATCTGCAGAAGCCAGGCTGTGTACTTAAAGCACCACCTACCCGAAAGATATGATAAGCTCCGGTCTGGTTCATGCATAATAAAATACAATAGTGACTTTGCCCCCTGCTGATCACTCAGCTAGATAAGATAATACCCCCAAACCTCCAAAATTGCTATAGCCATATTTTACAAATGTTCAGCAAATATTTTGTGCAATTCACACGAAAATCAGATTTCCTTCTAGTCATTTTGTAAAAAATGCCCAAAAATCACACTAATCTTCAGAGGATTTATTGTATATTACTTACAGAAATTTCATAAACTTTTCTTTTCTTAATAAATAAAAAACATCACTGCAACCTGTATTTTAAGAAGAAGTGATGTATATGTCTTCCGTATTGCTTATTCTTTGATCGCCTATTCCCGGGAAAAGAGGTGAAACTTTGAAAAATCCATTCTCCTGCTGTGCAGCAGCTCCCTTGTTACGCCGCCTATTGCGACCATAAGCTTGGCATTGAGCATTTCCATATGTGAAGATATCCAATGCTCCTGCTTTCCCGGACTTATGTCCAGCAGAATGATGTCAGGCACAAGACTGTTTATCTCATTGAGGAGCTTTTTATTGTCATTGCCGCCGCTTTCTGTATCGAAAAGGCCTGCTATCTTTATCTCCGGCTGACATCTTAAACAATATTCCTTCAGCTTTTCAGCCATATCCATACTTTCCGAAATAATAAAGACAGAACATGCTTCTTTTGCAATGTTTTCCAATATGATCCCAAAGCTTGCCGAGCTTACGACAATGCCGCTGAGCTCATAGGTATCTCCGCCATATGACTCCAGTATCTGCCTGCTTCCGGGCAGTACCAACTCCGCATTCCTGATAACCGTGCTGCAACCTTCATCAAGACTTGCAGACTCCACCATTTCCGGTGAAAGGTAAAGAATGATATCGAGGATATCATCATGAAGGAAGTTATTTACACGGTTCACCAGTTCCTTATTGCTGATGATATCGAGCTTAACGCTTCCCACCTTGATAGTGTTCTCTGGCATAAGCATTCACCTTTTTCTTTTATTATAAGCTTATATAACTCAGGAATCCTCTGAACCGAGAATGATCTCGATATCGTAGCCAATACGGACTGAATTGGATACGACTATCTCCGGATCTTTAAAGTACTTTTTAAGATCATTGCCCATGCCTTCGCCAGTCACAAGGATCTGGGTATCTGTCTGACCTTTTTCCGTATAATCTCCCACTTCGCCAATGGTGAAGCCCGCTGTCTGAAGCTTCGTCTTGAAGCTGGCGGCAAGACCATTAACATCCGTTCCATTGAGGATCAGGATCTTCTTGCCCTTAGAGGAGATCCCGGTACCGGATGTCTCTGATGAGGTGTCTGTTCCATCGCCTTCAGATAATGCGCTTCCGGTGGCTGCATACTCGGCCGGCTTTTCCTTAACGGTCTGAGATGCCGAATAAGGTGTCGTATTATTCTCTAATCCGAGAATATTCCTGCTTACCTGCTCTGTATCAAGATGGAAGATCTTTTCATCGTATGTGCCCGGCAGTCCCCAGTAATGAATAAAGTCAGGCTTTATCTTATTATAAGAAGTCTTTATGTAGGCTATCTTATTATCGACTGAAAGATTGGATGTGACAGTACCGTCACTATAGATCGACCTGATATAATTGATGAAGTCATCTTCATTGCTTACATATCCGTTAAGCTGCTCTACGAAAGGCTTTTTAAAACGCGCAATACGCTGTTTTATAACAGCTCCGTCCGTTGCGGCAAATGTCATGGCATTATCGTCAAGCTGGACGTTTCCGTCGACTGCCGTGCCATCATCTTCTGCCGGCTCAGGCGCTATGCCATAGCCGTTAAAGCTTACCTTTCTGTACTTCATTCTGAATATTTCCCTGAATTTATCGAATGGAACCACAGAATAATAGCTTATCTCCGTGCCGATCACATTGCCGATGATCAGGGATGAATAACCGTAGATATCTTCATCCTTGAAGTCTGATTCCGTATTGACCTGAAAATAATTGAAAAGCCTTCCAAATCTTATGATCTGCGGTATATCAGGATTAACTACCGAAAGTTTCTGGAAAAGTTCTGTCGGCAGTGTATACTCGGTCCTTACAGGGATACTTACCATATCCAGGTTTCCTGTAGAGGAGCTGCAGATCTCCAGAACGATAGCTCTTATTTTCTTAGCATCATCAACGGCAAATATGAGATTCTTGGATGTATCATCTATTTTTGCCTGAGAAAGCAGGTCATTCATGGCCTTTTCCTTATCATCGGACTTTGCTTTCTCATTAGATGCAAGCATCTGCTTGTGAAGAAAATAGTATGAACCTTTATATACGCCAAAGCCAAATCCCAGAACTACAGCAATGATAAGGATCGACTTAAGCAGATTAATAAAAAACAGCTTTACAGCCTTCTTTTTTTCCATTGTAATGAACTCCAATCATGTCCTGTGCCTTTTCCAGATAAAATCTAATGGCACACGTGATGCAAAAACTTGATTATTATAGCAGATAGGTAAATTCTTGTAAAGTTTTTCAGATCCATCCGCCATCAAATGCGATCACCTGACCGGTCATATAGTCAGGCGCCTGCGCGATATGATAAATAAATTCTCCGGCTTCTTTCGGATCAGCCATCCTGCCTGCAGGCACGTCTCTCACTACATCTTCAAGCTCTTCTTTCGTGAAGCATGAATTCATGGCGGTATCTATGATACCAAAAGCTGCAGCATTAACCGCAATCCCTGAGAGAGCCAGCTCTTTGCCTATAGCCCTTGTAAATGAGTTGATGCCGCCCTTTGCAGCAGAGTAGGCAGCTTCGCAGGACGCGCCTGTATTGCCCCATACACTGGAAACATTGATGATGCGGCCTCTATGCACCTTCATCATAAGATCCACAGCGCCCCTGCACATCAAAAAAACACTTGTAAGATCAACATCAATTATCCTCTGCCATTCTTCATATGACATGTCCTGAAATGGCATGACCATTGATATGCCGGCATTGTTGACCAGCACGTCCGGTATCCCGAAAGCCCCATACACTTTTTTAAATATCTTTTCCACATCAGAAGGGCTGCTCACATCCGCCTTTATCGAAATGACCTGAGTGCCATCTTTCGTGCACAGTTCCCTGGTTTCCTCAAGCTCTTCAGTATTCTTATCACATACAAGGGCAAGAGAAAAGCCATGCCCGGCAAAACATTCCGCTGCAGCTCTGCCAATACCCCTTGAAGCGCCTGTTATTATGGCTGAAGGCATATCATTATCCTCCCTTTTATCAGATTATCCTCTCATTACAGTCAGGCACATCCTTTTCATAATACTGATATTATTCCGTTGTATGCCGGAGAAAGTTTATATTTTCAGAGTATATCGATACCAATATATCACTTCAAAAAAGGATATCCATCGATAAAGACGAATAAGTGCGATAAAAAGTTCTAAAATAAAAAGTTTAAATATAAAAATATAAAAACCGCACATTCTGTTTTGTACTTTTTCCGCCCTGCGTTACCTTCAGGATCTGCTCGGCCCAGGCACTCTCACGGCACACGGATGGTCCTGCTTAGTGCTGCTAGGTTCCCCTCCTGACACGGTTCACAGGTATCCATTGCGTAAGACCCAGACTTCAACGCAGGCCCGTAAAGGGCAGCCAGGACAAAAAATGTCCGGGACAGAACATCACCCCTGCTAAAGCGGATTGCAGGTACAGGGCACCGCTATCTCCCCGGCTAGTGCGGAAATCTTATGACATATTCATTACCGAAAATCCGGTTCTCTTATCTTATCAGCTGAGGCCCGATTTTTCAAGCCGGAATTTCCGGCATCGATAAAAAACGATCCTGGTCTTGCTCTCCGGGTTTTCTCTGACTGCTCCAAAAAAAGCGGGCATTCGGATCATAGGCCGCAGCATATTGCGCCTTTGCTCATAATTTTTACGTCAGTATATTACTACAGGCAGATTATTTGGCGTCTTTTTGAAGAGTTCTTCTGCAAATGCGGGCGGGAGGTTTATGCATCCATGAGACCCGCCACTTTTGTATATGGTTCCTCCGAATCTTCCCCTCCACGGGGCATCATGAAGACCTACACCGCCATTTGTGAGGCGCATCCACTGGTTGACCCAGGTCTTGTAATCCTCGCCGACCAGGAATTTGCCGGGAATATGCTCCGAGATAAAATATACCCCTTCAGGTGTATCATGCTCACCATATTTTCCTGTTACGACGTCTGTCTCCATGATCACTTTTCCGCCCTTGTAGTACCAGAGGTGCTGTTCATCACGGCTGACCTCAATATAGGTATCGCCCAGGTCTTCGTTGCCATCGCCATATACGGATCTCTGTATGAATACAGGCTCGCGGCCTCCCAGATCCCTGCCGTGAAGAAGAGCCTTCTTAATGAGTGCCTTTTCCTTCTTTTCATTCATGACACAGCCGTATGTGCCGCCGGTGACCTTGATCTTCCTGCCATCATGAGTCTTAAAATGTCTTGTCTTTCCTATAGTTGAATAGTCATTTCTTATCTTATCAATGATAGCATTTGCGGCCTTTGCCACCTGATATGTGACCCTGCAGTCATCCACCTTCACATAATCCTTAAGGAAGTCCCAGTCAAACTTCTGGCCATCCGTATATGAAACGCTGAATGTACATATGCTGTTGAGCTTTTCTGCTGCCTCAGTAAAGTCTTCCTTTACATATCGGGGCTTTTCGTAGACGTCCATATCATTGAGATCACCGGATACTTCGCCTTTTTTAATAGCCGAAAGGATGCCTGTTTCAGCTTTATCAATGTCAATAACGGTACCCGTAGTCCCGCCTTCTATGGTATAGTGCCTGTCGCCTTCTTTAAGATAGGCATCTACTGCGGGCTTCCTGCTCTCATTTATGGTCTGGAATATATCCCTGTAAGCACCATTATCCTTAAGTTTCCATGTGTAGAGGTCCTTGGTTGAAAACATGTCAGACATATAGGATATCATGCCATCTGATTCCGTATCTTTTATTCTGTCCTCGTAGAATTCGGGCTCCACGATGTCAGTAAACTTAATGCTTGTAAGATCATTGCCTTTCTCACGTACTGTAAAATAAGCACCTTTGTATTTTTCATTTACAAAGTTCTTAAGGCCTTTAAGTCTTACTACTTTAGTACTTTTATCTGCCTTGACCACTACCGGTTTTACTACCCATAGTACAGTACAGACTGCAAACAAAAGGACGATCACAGAGCCAATAGAGATCAGAGTTATTATCCTGCCTTTCCCCGGCCTGTTCTTTTCTTCCCCGCTCATTTCTGCGGCCTTTTCTGTCTCATTATTATCCATCATGCTTCTCTCCTGTTTTAAGCTCTTAGATACACGGGAATCATTACATAAATACATTTATAAGGCACATGAGAAAAGAATCTTTTCGTTCCTCATGGCCGGATGCTCTTTAAATACAGTTCTGTCAGGTAAGCGGAACTATCTTCATGAAGATGTTTTTCTCTTTATTAATAAGCTCTTCAGAACCTATAACGCATATGTTTTTGCCGGCTCCGATATTTCCAACAGCCTCACCTGCTTTATTTATATCGGCAGGACTGCAGGAAAGCATAGCATCTCTTTCTTCCTGGAGATAATCATTAGTTAAATGAGCGAAATATGCGCTGATATTCCTTGATGCCTTCATACTTGGAGTCAGCGGAGTATCAACTGTTCCAACAGCCCCTATTATCATCTTTGTCATCTCCCGTTCATCAGGTGCATATGACTTGAGATATTCACCGGTCTTTCGGTAGATATCAATAGTCTCCTTAATGTGAGGATCGCGGAATGAACGGAATACCCCGGTATTGTCGCGATAAAACCTGCATCCTACTCCATATGCGCCTCCAAGGACACGGATATTGTTCCAAAGATATGTATAATTGAGCAGATGCATGATGACACGGTTGATACCCATGCTCATCTCTGTCCCGGCTTCACCTGCAACAGCTACGTACTGGACTTTAGAAGGTGTAGTAAAGGCTTCATTCTTTCTGACTATTTCCACAGGCACCTTAAATACTGTTCCGGCTTCTAAAGTTCCTGAAGCCTGTTTGAATATATCCGCCCTTACATTATCGGCATATCGGTCGATCCCTTCTTCGTCAATACCTACGGCAGCAATGAGATTGCCGGCAGTAAATATATCATCTGCAAAAGCCTGACAGTCGGCGATAAAAGCTTCCTTCTTTGAGTCAAAGTTCTTATCCAGGTCTGAAAGGAACTCATACTGACCTATTCCCATGAGCTGATCATTTAAGAATGAGGTCTCATCCATGTAGCTCTCTGCCCTGCCAGATGCAAAGCTGTGGCCGGCTGACATGATCTGAGCCTTGAGTCTTGACAGCGATTCCTTAAGTATCTCATCTATCCTGTCAGTATCTGTATATACCGATCTGTAGAGCATCTCTATAATAAGACCGACGGCTTTTTCAATGTTTGAGTCCAGGCATTTTACGTTGATCTCAAGGCGCAGATGGGTATCGCCTTGATCAACTGTCTTAAATGCAGCAGGCTGAGTGGTCAGGCCACCCGTATACATATTGATGAGGGTATCAAAATCATTGTAGCTGTGATCTTCAGTATCTATGGAACCTATAATGGTCATGAAGAAGCTGAGCTCTGCAGCATATTCCTTATACTTATCGGCGTCAAATGAAAGCTTTATATAGCTTATGCCATTGGTATCATCTTTTGTGAGTACAGTCTTTATGCCATTTATGACAGTTTCCTCGAAGTCGAGCTTCTTTATATCTTTTCTGATATCACTTATCCTAAGAAGAGGGATCTTCTTAAGGTCTTCATCAGGCGTAGGCTCTGACTGATAAGCCTTAAGAGACTTAGTCTTCTTTATCAGTTCATCGATCTCTCCTGCTGTAAGTGAAGCCTTAAAGTCCGCAAGGTTCTTTGCGGTCTCCGCATCTATCTTCTGTGAAAGACCCGGTTCGGGATCCATCTCAATATCAACACTGTGAGGATTATCAAGCAAATAAGTCCTGATGATGTCTTCGAAATAGCCTGTATCAAGCTTTTCACGAATCGTCCTGTACATATCTTCATATCTTAAGCCGTCGAAAGCCATTGATTCATCGTATATCCAGAGCTTCATGGCATCAAGATAATAATACAGTCCCTTAGGGTACATGCCAAAGTCAGCTTCCCTGTCCTTGAATTCAAGACTGTTAAGAGTTGCCTCAAGCATTGTCTTATCAAGTCCTTCTTTAAGGACTTTCTCAAGCGTCTCTCTGTAAATCCTCTTAAAGTCATCCAGACGTCCGGCAGCCGCGTTTCTTGTAGTAACTGCTATATATCCCTGCTTCATGATATCTGTGAAGTCGCAGTCAACGTCATCTCCGAGTCCGTTGTCTATAAAGGCCTTCTTCAGAACGGCGCCGGGTGCGTTGAAAAGGACATAGGCAAGGGTCGATACCGCCAGGCACTTTTCCCGGTCATGGGTGATGTCAAGAAGGTCGGCGTGCAGGTAATATGTCCTGTCAAGGCCTTTGTCAGTAAGAGCCACGGCATAAGTCTCATGATCATCCTTCGGTGCCTCAAATGGCTTCTGAGAATGTATCTCACTGTGAGGCTCGATCGCATCATAATCCTTTAAATAAGCATCATTCATCCAGTTAAGACGCTCCTCGATATCGAAGTCGCCGTAAAGATAGATATATGAGTTAGACGGATGGTAATAGTTTCTGTGGTAATCCAGATATTTCTCACGGTCAAGAGCAGGGATGACCTGAGGATCGCCGCCCGAATCATGAGAGTACTCAGTGTCCGGGAAGAGCTGCTTCATGAGATAATTTTCGAGCATATCCTCTGCTGATGAATAAGCGCCCTTCATTTCATTATATACGACGCCATTTAAGGTTACAGGGTCTTCCGGCTTATCGATCTCATAGTGCCAGCCTTCCTGTCTGAAGATCTCCTCGTATTTATAGATATTGGGATGGAATACAGCGTCCATATAGACATGGGTAAGATTCTTAAAATCCTGCTCGTTGCATGAGGCTACAGGATATATGGTCCTGTCAGGATATGTGATAGCATTCAGAAATGTATTTAATGAGCCTTTGACCAGCTCTACAAAAGGATCCTTTGCAGGAAATGCATCAGAACCGCAGAGCACAGTATGCTCTATGATATGCTGAGTACCGGTGTCATCTTTTGCCGGGGTACGGAAACCGATGGAAAACACTTTATTGTCATCCTTATTGGAAAGAAGCATTACACGGGCGCCTGACTTAACATGCTTGAGCAGCATGCAGAAACTCCTGACCTCATTGATATATTCATATCTTTCGAGCTTGTATTCATCAGGTATCTTAACCTGATCTATGGATGTTATCGATCTTGACATATATTCTCTCCTTTTTTTATCATCTTACAGCGGCTCTGTCACCTTATACAGCCAGTCTTTCTCTTCAGGTTCAAGATGAGGCCCTATCACATCGTATACTAAGACGTTGTACTTGCGAAATTCCTCTTTCTCAAGGTCATTGAGGAGCGACGGTTCTATGGCGTCCCTTTCGTAAGGAACAAGCGTTAATGGAGTCAGACCATAGAATTCACCGAATTCATTCTTATGTCTCTCCTCACAGAGAGTGAGATTTTCTATTCTGATGCCGAATTTTCCCTCAAGGTATATCCCGGGTTCATCGGATGTTATCATGCCCGGTACGAAGTCCGGATTGTCTCCGGGATTCCTGCTTACGTGATAGCTTATCCTGTTGGGTTCCTCATGCACATTGAGGAAATAGCCGACTCCGTGGCCGGTGCCATGATTGAAATCAGCTCCCATCTCCCATATAGGCCTCCTGGCAAGCATATCCAGCGCTGCGCCGGATGTACCCTTTTTGAACACCGCATTCTGAAGCGCAAGATGACCTTTAAGTACTGTAGTGTACCAAGTCTTTCTCTCTTTATCCGCTTCGGCGCTGTTGCCCGGAAGAAGAGCCCCATCGCTGCCTCTGTGATTCCCTGTGAATACAGTTCTTGTGATATCTGTAGTGCCGCGCAGGTACTGGCCGCCCATATCAAGCAGAAGGAAATCATCCGCTTTAATGACTGCATTTGTCTTGGGGTCTGCTTCATAATGAACTATTGCGCCGTGAGGGCCAAAGCCCGCTATGGTATCAAATGAAGGACCTTTATAATCCTCTATTCCGCTCCGGAGCTCTTCGAGCTTTTCTGCCACCCTGATCTCTGTAACTTCATTGCCATTCTCATCCTTAAGGACTCCGTCAGCTGTAGTACATCTGACCTTCAGCCAGTAGATAAGCTTTGTGATCGCAATGCCATCGCTTATGTGGGCCTGTTTTTCATTTGCCTGCTCTGTCTCATTCTTCACTGCCTTCATAAGCACAGAGGGATTAGGGTAGTTTATTATCTTTTTCTTATCCGGAACAGCTTCAACTATGGCTCCGTTTACGCGTTTCATATCTAAAAGCACCCGGCTGTACCTGTCCATCTTAAGGAGATCATAGATCTTTTCGTATGGCAGCACGCTTACTCCGTCTGCCTGCAGATACTCAATAGTCCTGCTGTCAAAGCACTCAGGATCCGCAAAAAGGACGCATGAATCGTCCCTTATGGCAAGGAAACTTAAGAATACCGGGTTGCACGGAATATCCGTACCTCTGAGATTCGTGATCCAGGCTATATCATCGAGTGAAGCTATGATATGCAGATCTGCTCCGTATTCCTTCATTTTCTTTCTTACACGTTTAAGCTTTTCGCTGCGTGACTCTCCTGTATACTCAGTGCTCAATGAATAGACAGGATTGGTGACCATTTCCGGTCTGTTAACGTAGTCTGCAAACCACACCCTTGATGCAAGGTCCGCATTGGTCTTAAGTATGGCTTTTTTCTTCTTAAGAAGCTTTTTCAGGACGAAGCAGAAATCAGCAGGAACACATTTTGCATCCAGTCCGACTGTATATCCTTTACAGGCCTTTTGCTCTATAAATTCATATGTTGTAGGAACATTCTCCTCTCTTTCCTTCATAAGGACTATTCCGGAGCCCTCCAGTTCCTCTGCCGCCTGGATGAAATACCTTCCGTCTGTCCAGAGATATGCATCAGTATCTGTAACGATCAGGTCTCCTCTTGAACCTGTAAAGCCTGAAAGATACTCCCGTGTCTTGAAGTAGCCGCCTGTATATTCTGAGCAGTGATAATCACAGGTAGTGACATAATAGGCGTCGATCCCCTGCTTTTTCATATATTTTCTGAGCATGGCAAGTTTCTCTGAAACAAGCATCTTATAAGATCCTCCTTATGGCAGATATTCTGAAAGCTCTATGAACTGCTGCGGTGAAAGCTTTTCTCCCCTGACAGAAGCGTCCAGTCCCATATTCTTAAGAAACCCTTCTAACTGTAAACGGGTCACATCAAATGAACCGGAGTTGAGCACTGCATTTACAAGCGTCTTACGCCTCTGGCCAAATGCCGCCTTCACAAGATCGAACATCTTTTCTTCGTCTTTTACTTTCCTTACTCTTTTTTCATCTTCAGTAAGGTCCATGCGCAGGTTTATTACCTGGCTTGTGACCTTTGGCCGCGGAATAAAGCAGTTAGGCGGTACCAGGCCGACAGCTTCCGGCACAGAATAATGCTGGACCGCCACAGACAGGGCCCCGTAATCCTTTCCGCCCGGCGAAGCTTTCATGCGGTCTGCGACCTCTTTCTGTACCATGACCGTTATGCTCTCCAATGGCACATGCGCCTCAAAGAGATACATGATGACAGGGGTCGTTATATAATATGGAAGATTGGCAGCGACCTTTATCGGCCTCCCGCCATTGTATTCTTCCGCAACCGCCCTGATATTCAGCTTCATGATATCTTCATTCACTATTGTAACATTGCTTCGATCCTTTAATGTGTACTCGAGGACCGGTATCAGATTCTTATCTATCTCAACTGCCATCACCCTGCCGGCAGCCTCCGAAAGAGCCTGGGTCATAGTCCCGATTCCGGGACCAACTTCAAGCACAAAGTCATCCTTTGTAATACGGGCAGCATCTATTATCTTATACAGGACGTTTTCATCTATCAGAAAGTTCTGCCCGTAGCGCTTTTGAAAATGAAAGTCAAACTTCTTAAGGATATCGGCCGTGGTCCCCGGGTCAATGAGCTTTTCCATATTACTCCTTATATTGCAAACAGGCTTTGCCTGATATTACATTCAGACTTTATCTTATATTTCATTAATGGTTTGCCTGATATTACATTCAGTCTTTACCTTATATTACATTCAGTCTTTACCTTATTTTTCAAATGAATTTTTTCACCATCAGGTGCAGCTTCCCGCTCCTGGTCTCTCCCTCCGGTTCACCTATTATGAACTTGCCGTGACCTCTGATCACAAGGACATCATCCTTTTTAACAGAGGAGGATGCCTTATTTACGGGTTCGCCATTCAATATGACCTCTTTTCCTGCCATGGCAAGAGAGAGAGCTGACCTGGAAAGATGAGCTATGGCAGCTCCCACAGCATCTACCCTCATCGACGATACCACTATGCTCTTCTCGTCAAAACGGACACGGACGTTTGCTGGAATCTGGTCAGGCTCTATTTTCTCAAGATCCACCGGCATTCTTCTGATCATAGTAACTGAGTTAAGTATCAGATCAGTCATTGCCTCTGTAGAAAATACGACAGCGCATGACCCTTCAGGATCAAGCCTTATGTCGCCTATCTTTTTTCTTTCTATGCCAAGACCCATGATGGTACCAAGAACATCCGGGTGGGTGAGTGCGCCAAAGCGGCTGCTTTCGGGCTTTATAAGTATGATATCGATAGGAAATGGCTCTTCATAGCCGATCTCATCCGGATCGCCGAACCGATATATCACTTTCTCAGCATAGTCCATGCCTCCATAGGCCTTTACCCTCGGATCTGAGGGACCCGAGAAACCTGCCGCCTTCAGGAACGCCTTATCATTTATCGAATGAAAATCAGAATACACATATCTGCCGATATGCTCTGACCTTGCAAGCAGTTCCTTAAATCTTGCAGTGATCTGGCTGTTGTGCATGGCACTGTTGATCTCTTTTTTCATTATGTATCGATCTTTCCTCTGACCCGGAGATTTAAGGACAATTGCCTCCTTTGTCATGAACCGGACCCAGTCATAATAAATGCCGCACATTGTCATTCATTCCCTCTATAAAAATAAGGTCTGCGATATGACATACGGCAGTGTATAGATATTTTATTATACCACGGATCCATCCATACTTAAATACCCACTTTGAATAAGATATGATATAAATAAACCATATCCGTTATTTTTGCATATACGCCTCATATAAATGCTTGTTATGATCTTCAATAAATGTTAAAATAATATAATAGTATCCAATAAAATTCTTCAGGAGGTTGCTGATAATGAGAGAATACTTTTCGGACTCTCTGTCTTTCTATAGTAATTATACGCCGGCTGTTGACGTCGTTATATTTACTATGTGCATACTTATCCTGATCCTTATGCTGACGACCTACATAAACAGGGATCGTTTCTACTTTGCATTCAGATGTATATTTGTATGCGTGGCCCTTTCCGGCGGCGGCAGTCTCTTTTTCCATCTCTGGCTTGAGATGTATCCAACATCACCTCTGATATATCTGTTCCGGCTGTTTTTCCATTTCTTTACTCTCTGCACCATGACCTCTTATCTGGCATACATTCTTATCGCCATCAGCAGCAGTAAGAGAAGAAATGAGCTCATGCTTGTGACTTCATTTTTCATAAATCTTGGCGTGATAGCATGTGATATCATAGGAAGTGTCTATCACTGGGGCTTCAGCCTCGACAATCCTCCTGAAGGCGGGCCATATTCTATCAGCGTATTCAGGATAGTGCTTTTCTTATATTTTGCCTTCGGAGTAGCAGAGCTCGCCATTCACAAGAAGCAGCTCTTCCCTCAGATCTTCAAGGGCATCATGTGGACGCTCTTTCTGTCCATAATGATACTGGTAACAGAAATTTTCAATAACCAGTCATCATTTGCCTTATTTGCTCTGGCAATGCCTATGATCGCCCTCCTCTTCCTTATGCACGCCAATCCTTATGATGCGGGGCTTGGAACCCTCGACCAGAGGGCATTCAGCGACT
This sequence comes from Lachnospiraceae bacterium, assembly GCA_036343175.1. Classification (GTDB taxonomy): domain Bacteria; phylum Bacillota; class Clostridia; order Lachnospirales; family Lachnospiraceae; genus JAEEJA01. Next base: position 38,467 of record JAZASR010000001.1, on the reverse strand, counting down.
ATATCGAAGAAAAATACAAGCACCATAAAGAACTGGCTTTCATCAGCGTCTATATTCCGGAATTCGAAGGAAATATCGGCTTTCCGACAGCGCTTAAAAAGATGATCAAGGACTTTTACAATAAGCATTCCAGAAAAGCGGTCCTCTTTAAGATCACCAACGGCCGCCTTATAATGGTCATAAGGGGAAGAAAGGTGAATATGGATCGTGTCAGGTTTATAGCAGAGCTCTTTCGCGATAAACTTGAAAAAGAATACACTGCCTACAAGTATGATTATAAACTCGTAGTCACGAAGACATATGATGGCTTAAGCCATGGCAACGATTATATCAGCTTTATCAAATATATCGAAAAGTCCATGGCCTTCAACACGATCGAGACCTCAAGCTCGCAGCAGTTTGAGGATTATAATGACATGCAGTATATCCTCTATGAGCTCGAGGACATCACCCACAAACGGAACTTAGATGACCCGAGAGTCCTTGTCTACTGCCAGCCGGTATTCAACACCACTGAACGCACTTATGATACAGCTGAGGCTCTTATGAGGCTCAAGCTTGACCGCACCGGCATCGTATACCCTGATCAGTTCATACCGCTTGCCGAGTCTCACAATTACATTCATATGCTGAGCCTTATAATGCTGAATAAGACCTGCAAGCAGATAAAGAGTCTGCTGGATAATAACTACATAGTCAAGAGAATTTCCGTAAACTTTTCAGTCATTGACGTACGTGACGAGAACTTCTGCATGGATATTCAGCACATCATTATGAATACCGGGATACCTATCAGCAAGGTCGCTGTGGAAATTACAGAGAGCCATAACTACAACGACTTCCTTCTTATGAAATCAAAGATCAACGAACTTAAGGAACACGGCATCCTCTTCTACCTTGATGATTTCGGGACCGGATACTCCAACTTCGACAGGATCATTGAGTTGCCGTTTGATATCATCAAGTTCGACCGGTCTTTAGTTATAGCTTCGTCAAAGGATCGGAAGAGCGAGACCATGGTAAACTACCTGGCCCATATGTTCAGCGAGCTCAATTATTCAGTGCTCTATGAAGGTATCGAAGACTCAAAGGACGAAGAAATGTGCGAAAACATGTGCGCAAAGTATCTGCAAGGCTATAAATATTCAAGGCCTATACCGATAGAGCAGCTCACTGAATATTTTAAGAGGTCCGCGTAGGTTTTATTCAAAAAGGCGAATGCACATCATTACTATTATACCGAAAAACAAGTGGAGATAAGATGGTCATAGGTAAGAAAATATTTCAGGCTGATGGCAATAAGCAATACAAAGCATTCGAGATGACATTTGCGGACGATGACTTCTCTCTTGATACCATTGCAGACATGGTAAATGAAGCTGAAGACAATAATTTCGAACTTATCATATTAAACCTTGACTGTCTGGATCATAGATCTGCAAACCGCACTCTTCAGGCTTTTTCAGCAATACGTACCATTAAAATGCACTCCGACCTGCCTGTCATCGTAAAGACTCAGGATACCGAAGTGCTGTTTTCAGCTTATGAATCAGGTGCCGATATGGGGTTTGTGGTGTTAAATGACCCGCTATTGCATGGGGCTATGAGTACCCTCGCTGCGGATCCTGTCGGACCCGGGTCCGATGTCCTGACTGATGCAGTTCTTAAGGAAGCGAATACAGTTGGATCAGGATCTCATATCATGAATGATAAAGTTTCAGAAAAGAATTTTGTCATAAAAGACCTGATCAGGTGTTCCGCTGAATTTTCAAGGAAGTTCAAAGTCCCCCTTGCAATTGACGGCACTCCGCAGGATATCTCTCATGAGGAGATAGCAGATCTGTGCCGTGACGCGGGACTTGATGAGAGATTCATATTTCCGGCTGATGCATTCAGGTCAATGGTTGCTCATGACTGATAATTCAGGATAACAAATAACCAATATACAGACGACTGCAAGGATCACAAGTACTAAAACAATAATTGCGTTAATCATAACTAACATTTCTCCATGTATTCTACAAAATAGCAATTTTAATATCAGATAATGCAAAATGCCATTTGTTAGTTTCTGCTAACATAATAAGACAAAATTTCTCTAATGTCAATAACAGATATATAATAATGATTTGAAAATATTGAGATTATTACAGGCAAAATAAAGTACCGATAGAGTCCTGATGTCAGATGCGGCTTTACTGATCGCCTTACTGATCGGGCAACAGGCAGAGAAACAACCTGTCTGACATTTTAGCCTCCGGTGTCAGATGCAGCCTCACAGGAATATGATGACCAGCACCATATATATGAGCATCAGGAATATCGCTGCATAATCATTGAATGAAAATGCGAAGCGGTGCAGATATGTACGGCCCTCTGAAGAATTATAGCATCTGGCATCCATTGCAAGGGCAAGCTCATTGGAACGGGTAATGGCAGATACGAAAAGCGGTATCACGAGGCTTGTAAGTTTCTTCATCCTGACGAAGATACTCCCCTCTGAAAAATCAACTCCGCGGGCTTCCTGGGCAAGCTTGAGACGCTGTGCCTGATCGCTGAATAGCGGTATGAACCTCAAAGCGATACTTATCATGGTCGCGAAATCATGGACCGGAATCTTAAATACCTTAAGGGGTTTAAGCAGGGTCTCTAAAGACCCGGCGATCTCTGAAGGAGTGGAAGTATATGTAAGCAGTGATGAGCCTATTACCAGAAATAAGAAGCGCAGCACAAGTTTAATGCCAAGCACTATTCCTTCATAAGTGATATGCAGCTTCCAGAAGCTTACCAGTACACGCCCGGGTGTAAAGAACATATTCAGAACAGCGGTAAAGAGGAAAAGGATCAGCATGCCCCGAAGACCTCTGAGAGCAAATGAAAGCGGTACTTTGGCAAGCTTATACTCTATCACCAGTACCAGCGCCGGCACTATGAAAGCCACGGGGGAGTCCACGAAGAATACAGAAATGATGTAGATCAGGGCCATAGCGAGCTTGGCTCTCGGGTCCAGCCTGTGTATGACCGAATCAGCCTTGTAATAACGGCCGATCGTATTGATCTTTCCCATCGCGTCTTTACTCCTTCCTGCTTTTTTAAAGCCTATTGTAGCATAGTTGATCATAAAAATGAATACTGCCCTGTTCGTGCTGCTTGAAAAATGAATACTGCCCTATTATCCGTGCTGCTTGAAAAATGAATACTGTCCTGTTCGTGCTGCTTAAAAGCTTCATGTGCCGGCTTTTTCCGGGCACAGGCGATAAAAAAAAGAACACCGGAAATACCGGTGTTCTTTTTTATCATTAATTTCTCATTTACCAGGAAGATAGGATCATCTCTTTACGTCATTGCGTCAACGGGAATATTCTTCTTACCTGTTTCCCACTCAGGCTGTCGTCTTTGCAGGGTCCTCTGTCTTATTATCTGCAAAGTCATCAGGACCTGCCTTGCCAGCCTTCCATTCATTGATCTTCTTAACTGCTGCATCATAGGTATCCTTTGAGATCTGAGGAAGCTCCTCGCCCCATGCTGCTGTGGCCTTTTCGAAGCCCTTCTTTAAAGCCTCAAGCATCTCATCAGCCTTTGAAGGGTCATTGCCTGTAAGAGCAATAGCCATGCTTGCCAGTCTGTCAGATGTCTTCTTTACGCCATAATAGCCGTCCTCTGAGATGGACTCCTTAGCCTTCTTTACAGTCTCTTCATCAGCATTCTGAGCTGCTGCACGGAATGTATCTGCAAGATTTGTAGCCTTGGTCAGATCAAAACCGGCTGCAATATTTGTGAGATCAAAGATGCCATTGCCCTGACCATTGCCATTTGCTGCGGTAGAAGCTGCGCCCTGCTTTGTAAGGAGCTGATATACAAGATTCTGCATACTCTCGATGTGAGCCTGCTGATCTGCCTTCAGCTTCTTGATAATGGTGTCCTTGTCATAGATCTGTTTGGCAGAGTCAGTATTTACCTTAGAGTCATCGCTCTTTTCGTAAACTACGCCCTCTGAAGCGCCTGTCTGGACCTTGCTGTCTGCAGCAGCCTGCCCATTAGCCTTACCTGATGCATTCTCAGCGCCCTTGGCAGAATCCGTTCTGCCTGTCTTAGGGGTGTAGGAAGAAGCACCTGCTGCACTAATTGAATTGATCATAATAGTGAACCTCCTTTTTCATATTGTATTTTCAGTTAGTTTATAACGGGAAATAGACGTACTTTACAGTCATTAAATACATTAGCAGTCAGGTACGTATTCTAATGACCGATAACTATATTTATCATAACACATAATTTACTAATTTACAAGTAAGTTCTTTAAGACATGATTCTTTTGTAATGGCAGTGGTATCGACCGGAAGACCGGATCTTTTCAGGTCCGACAAAAGCCGCACTGTCTGAGGGATCCCCAGTCCCACGGATGTTAAAGCATCTTCATATTGGAATATTTTTTCAGGGCTGCCATTCAGGAGGAGCCTGCCTCTGTTCATGACCAGCATTGTATCAGCGTATTCAGCAACATCATCCATGGAATGGGATGCAATGATCACTGTTCTGCCCCGGTCTTCTACCAGAGCTTTTAAGATATCCAGTATGTGCTCATGAGTCTCAGGATCAAGACCCGCTGTCGGTTCATCAAGAAGCAGAATGTCAGGATCCATGGCAAGCAGTCCTGCTATAGCCACCAGACGTTTCTGACCACCCGAAAGGGCAAATGGTGAAACATCAAGCAGATCATCACTTATTCCAACTGCATGAAGAGCGTCGAATGACCTCTTTTCCATATCTATCTGAGAAAGCCCCTGGTTCTTTGGTCCGAATTCCACATCCTCAATAACGGACTCACAGAAAAGCTGATCCTCCGGATATTGAAATACGAGTCTTGCCGATCTCTTAAGTTCGCGGCCTCCATCGAGCTCAATACTTCCGGATGATGGTGCGTAAAGGCCTGCAAGTATACGAAGAAGGGTAGATTTGCCGGAGCCGGTCTGCCCGGTCAATGCTATGAAATGACCTTCTTCTATTGTTACTGACAGATCATGCACTGCCAGTCCATTGCTGTCAGGATACTTATAATTTATTTTCTCAAGGATCATTGCCATCTAAAGAGCCTCCTGATCTTGCCCGAAAAACCCCTGGCAATTATTATATATGCCTTATCAAATATCAGCCATGCGATCTGCCCCATTATAAATAAGATAAGCCAGACCAGGGGGCGGCTTCCTGCAATTCCAAATTTTTCGAATACCGTTCCATCAAACAATGGATCGAGGCCGAATAATTTTGAATATACTAAAAGAGCTGTTATATACATAATATTAAAGAGGGCAAATTTTAAGACCAAATCCCTGATGTATGCAGCTTTCCCTGACTTTCCGGAGGCTTTACTTTCGGCTTTACTTTCATCGGTCTCTTCCTGGCAGGTTCCATTTCCTTCACCGGTCTCATCCTGGCCGGAATCTTTACTCTCGCCGGTTCTATACTGACGGGATTCCTCCCATTCACCGGTCCTATTTCTGCCGGAACTTTTTCCCCGGGATTCTACTGGCCCACTGTACATATTGCTCCTGTTATCTGCTCTTTCCACAAGGTACTCTTCCACAAGCACATATATAGAAAACATCAGATATGTAAATGGGTAGAGCTTATCAGGAGATGCGATTAGCCCGGCAGAAAATGAGACTGCTGCAAGAGCTGCTCCCCAGCCGATCCCGAGGGCCCCTCCAATGATGCCTGTCATAAATGAAGCCAAAGCAAGAAAAAATATGGTATTAAAAGATATTAATACCGAGAGCCACATGAATACGACCGTGATAGCAGCAAACATCGCAGTTAAAGCTATATTTCGTGTTCTGCTCCCTTTATTATCAACATTCATTTAATACCATATCCTTTTTATATTTAATATCGTTAAAAGATCTGAACTTAACTGCTTTACTTAAAAGCAGGAGCAGAGGTCCCCGCCCATCATCTCACAACATGTATCCGCGCACCAGAGATCACAGCAGCAATTCATGGCATCATTAGCGTCGCTCCCTGTATTATACCTGGATCCGCAGGCATTGTAATTGTTATATGGATTCTGATTCCGTCTTCCATAGAAATCATTCTGACCCGCATACGGATTGCCACCATATTGGTTTCCATAAGGCTGATTGTATTGATTATTATTATTGTTATTATAATAACCGTCATTTCCATATTCTTTGCCTGAGTATTCCCTGGAATTAGAATAGCCCTTCTTCCTCTCGTCCATGATGACCCTGTAGGCTTCCTGGACATTCTTATACTTTTCTTCGGCAAGTTCTGCAAGAGGGTTATTTACATTGCTGTCAGGGTGATACTTGCGGGAAAGCTCCCTGTATGCGCGTTTAACCTCATCATCACTTGCATTGTGATTTATGCCTAATTCTTCATATGGATCTTTCATATTACTCTCTTTTCTTTATTACTGATGAATTATGGCGCTTTCTTTGTGCTTAAAGCACCGGGTCTTACGGCAGCGCCTTTATCAAATTACAATTGCCTGATAATACTTTGGTTCCGTGTATTTACCTTACCACGGTATTAAAGTCTTTTATGCATCATCAGCCACATTAATTAAAGCATTTTAACTATCTCGGCACTTAAGGACTCCGGGTCGTATATTTTCTTCGGAATATTAAGTCCTTTCTCTATCAGCTCATCAGCCATTTCAATGGCAAAAGGCTGGGAGACCCTGCATTCCTCAAGTTCTTTTTTCCTGTAGAAGACTTGGCCCGGGCTTCCTGCCAATCTTGTCTTTCCGTCTTTCATGACGATTATCTTATCACATGCGATCACTTCTTCAGGAAAATGAGTGATAAGGATAACTGTTATTTTCTCGTCATGGTGCAGCGACTTTATAATAGATATTACATCAGACCTGCCTTCAGGGTCAAGCATGGATGTCGGTTCATCAAACACCACGCATTCGGGCTTCATCGCGATAATACCCGCAATGGAAAGTCTTTGTTTCTGACCCCCTGATAGATTATTGGGATCTTCATCGATCTTATCAGAAAGGCCCGTTCTTTCAGCAGCGTCTTTAATACGTTTACGCATATCATTTTCCCCGACCCCTATATTCTCCAGGCCGAATGCTATATCATCCATGACCGTAGCTGATACTATTTGATTATCCGGATTCTGAAAGACCATGCCTACTGTCTTTCTTACCTCGAAGAGCTTTTCTTCATTGACTGTATCGATACCATTAACATATACAGCCCCGCTGGTCGGAAAGAGAAGACCATTTAAGTGCCTTGCAAATGTTGACTTACCAGAGCCATTTCCTCCCAGGATGCCTATGAATTCTCCTTTTTTAATATCAACATTCATGCCATCCACAGCCTTTTTTATTCCAATGACGTTCCCGTCGTCGTCCCTTATCGGATACTCGAATTCAAGGTCTTCTGTATGTATCTGATCCATATAAATATATTGCCTTTCTCTTTCAAATTCTATTCCCTCTGCATATTCAGAAATGTTTATTCAAGTGTCCGCCACGAAAGTAAAATGAATCCACCTGATACATAATAAAAAAGCGCTGCCGGGACCCTGGCTGCTGTGCAGAGGGATACTTCTCTTCAGCACAGGCTCTTCCAGATTCACGGCCGCGCAATTAATTATAAACTCACTATAAAATTCAATGCATCAAACTAACTCGATAAGCACCTGCATAGCTGCATCGCCCTGGCGCTGTCCGATCTTTACGATACGTGTATAGCCGCCCTTTGTCTCACGATCTGCATATTTAGGTCCGATCTCATCAAGAACTACTGATGCAACATCAACAGTCTTTGTACCCTTGCGGCGTCCTACAACGTCATCCGGGATCTCCTTAACAGTATAAAGTGTCTTCTGCATCTGTCTTCTTGCATGAAGTCTTGAAGGCTGATCCTTCTTGATCTCACGATCTACTTCATCATAAACAGTTACCTTCTTACCGTCCTTAACTTCCTTTATGTTATGGCCGTCCTTGTCCTTCTGCGGAACTCTTGACTTAACTGTTACTGTATCATAATTCTTGCACTCCTTAACACCAAGTGCAATGATGCTTTCAGCAATTTTACGGATCTCCTTAGCCTTAGCTTCGGTAGTAACGATCTTTCCATAATAAAGTAACTGTGTTACCTGACTACGGAGAAGAGCTTTTCTCTGACTTGCTGATCTGCTGAGCTTTCTATAGCCTGCCATCTTCTTTCCTCCTTCAATTTGAATCGCCTTTATTTAATGAAAGTCCTAATTCATTTAACTTATTAAGCACCTCTTCAAGGGACTTGCGTCCAAGGTTCCTGACCTTCATCATCTCTTCAGGAGTCTTATTTACAAGTTCCTGAACAGTATTGATGCCTGCACGCTTGAGACAATTGTAAGAACGCACTGAGAGTTCAAGATCATCGATGCTCATATCGAGCACGCTGTCCTTTGTCTCCTTAGCACCATCTTCCATTATCTTAATGTTTCTGCCGCTCTCTGAAAGTCCTATGAACGGCTTAAGATGCTCACTTAATACCCTGGCTGCAAAGCTTACTGCTTCCTGAGGATCTATAGTTGCATTGGTATAGACCTCAAGTGTGAGCTTATCAAAGTCAGTTATCTGACCTACACGGGTATTTTCTACTTTAATATTTACCCTTGTTACAGGAGTAAATATTGAATCAATAGCTATAACATTGATAGGTAGATCTTCACGCTTATTTTTCTCAGAACTTACATATCCACGGCCATTGACGATCGAAAGTTCCATATAGAACTTAACGTCTGCCCCACCGCTTAAGGTGGCAATGACCTGATCAGGATTCATGATCTCTATATCAGAATCTGCCTGGATATCAGCTGCAGTTATCACGCATGGACCCGATGCACCTGAAGCCTCGATATATGCTGACTTTGGTTCATCTGATTCACTGTGGTTCTTGATGCAGAGGTTCTTGACGTTCATGATGATCTCAGTAACATCTTCCTTAACACCCGGGATAGAACTGAATTCATGAACTACTCCTTCGATCTTGACATGGCTTACCGCCGTGCCGGGAAGCGAAGAAAGCATTATCCTTCTTAAGGAATTGCCAAGTGTTGTACCATATCCTCTCTCAAGTGGCTCAACTACAAAACGGCCGTACTTCTTATCATCAGATATTTCTTCTATTGTTATCTTAGGTTCTTTAAAATCAAGCACTCCTGGATCCTCCTTATTAGTTTACATTTAAAGCAAACATCATGTATTGAAAGTAATCTTGGCGGCATGCGCCTTAATAATTACTTGGAATACAACTCGACGATCTGCACTTCATTTACAGGTACATCGATCTGATCTCTTGTAGGAGCCTGAAGAACCTTGCCTGTCATCTTCTCATGATCAGCCTCAAGCCATTCAGGAACGAGTCTGCCATCTGTTACTTCAAGGATATCCTTATATCTCTGATAGCTCTTTACCTTTTCCTTGATCTCGATCTCATCACCAGCCTTAACTGTGTATGATGGGATGGAAACTGTCTTGCCATTAACAAGTACGTGCTTGTGACCTACGATCTGTCTTGCTTCCTTTCTTGTACGCGCATATCCAAGTCTGAATATGACGTTATCAAGTCTGAGCTCAAGAAGGATCATGAGGTTCTCACCGACTGTACCGAACTTAGCCTTCTCAGCTCTTCTGAAATAGTTTCTGAAAGGCTTCTCAAGCACGCCATATATAAACTTAGCCTTCTGCTTCTCTTTGAGCTGAAGACCATACTCACTCATCTTACGTCCCTGACGTGGTTTTCTGTTTGACTTCTTATCAACGCCCATGAAACCAGGCTCAATGCCAAGAGCCCTGCATCTCTTAAGTACAGGTGTCATATCTCTAGCCATTATTAAATCTCCTTTTCTATTGAAAATTGCATTGTATAATAAAATTCACCATATCCGAATAAATCAGACTCTTCTGCGCTTAGGCGGGCGGCATCCATTGTGAGGTACAGGTGTTACGTCTCTGATAGATGTTACCTGGATACCTGCTGCTGCAAGAGCACGGATAGCTGCTTCACGACCTGAACCAGGTCCCTTTACGAATACGTCTACGCTCTTAAGTCCTGTAGGCATAGCTGCCTTTGCTGCTGTCTCTGCAGCCATCTGAGCTGCATAAGGAGTTGACTTCTTGGATCCTCTGAATCCAAGTCCGCCAGCACTTGCCCATGACAATGCATTTCCTTCTGAATCTGTCAATGTAACTATTGTATTATTAAATGATGACTGGATATGTGCCTGTCCACGGTCAACATTCTTTCTGATACGCTTTTTAGCACCAGCCTTCTTAACAGGCTGTGCCTGCTGCTGCTTAGCCATTATCAATTCCTCCTATATAGATCTGATTATTTCTTCTTATTAGCTACTGTACGCTTTGGTCCTTTTCTTGTACGGGCATTTGTCTTGGTCTTCTGTCCGCGGACAGGAAGTCCCTTTCTATGACGGATGCCTCTGTAGCAGCCGATTTCCTGAAGACGCTTGATGTTCATAGCGACTTCACGACGAAGATCACCTTCAACAGTCTGTGATGCGTCGATGACATCACGGATCTTAGCAACATCTTCATCGGTCAGATCCTTGCAGCGAGTGTCAGGATTGACATTAGCTTCTTTTAAGATACGCTGAGAGCTCTTTAAACCGATACCATAGATGTAAGTAAGGCCGACCTCTACACGCTTGTCTCTTGGTAAGTCTACACCACTAATACGTGCCATTTAACTTTCCTCCAAATAAATCTTTAACTAGTAAATAAAAGTAACTTTGATTAATTGATGTAAAGAAGTACTTTTCTTCCTTACCAGCCGCTTTAAATTGTAGCTTTCCTGCATATACATTTTCTGCAGATAAGCGCTGATGCTTACCCACCGGCCTGCCGCGATTGCAGTCCATACATGCCGCTTTACCTCCCGCCGTAAGTTCTGTCAGTGAAATGAGCACTTATTTCCTTAAAATAAAAATATGCAGTCGACCTGAAATCAACTGCGTCCAGATCGTCTTCTTATAATAAGTAGATACGAAATAAGCACATCTGACATATCGCTTACAGTTTTCAGCCGTCATCCGCCTTTATGAAAGCCCGGAATCCCTTAGTTTTGACGGTTCCTAAAAGTCTTCCGAGAATGGCTAATCAAGAACCATTCACAATATCACAGGACCCACGGTCATGTTTCTTATAATGTTATAGGTAATGTCCGCACACCATAAATGGCGGGGGCAAATCCCTCACACAAATAAAAGGAACATTGACTTACGTGTCCCATAACACAGAAAGCAAGATCAATACGTATGACACGTAATTATCCCTGTCTCTGCTTATGTCTAGGGTTCTCACAGATAACTCTGATCTTACCCTTTCTCTTGATGACTTTACACTTCTCGCAAATTGGTTTTACTGAAGATCTAACTTTCACAGCAATAACCTCCTTTCAAAAAAGTCCATTTTCAATCATACCACAAATAAAGTCCAGACGCAAGAAGAAATTTTATTTTTTTGACTTGCCTAAAAATACTTTTTTCATACAGCTCGTAAAATACTTTTTACATAGAGCTCATAAAACACTTTTACATACAGCTTATAAAATACTTTTTACATACAACTTATAAAATACTTTTGCATACAGCTCATAGATGGGTGCAGTCAACAAATACTCTGGTATCTGCTCTTAAAAATAATATATCTTTCTTTTTTTACAGAAATGTGATATGATAATTTCCGTCTGTTTTTCTATTATGGATACGGTCATAGACATAAATAAATATGCCCTGTAAATTGCCATTTTCACTGACATGTTATATTACAAGGCACATATTTTGTCCGGAGCAGGATCATGCCTGGGCAAAATTTTGCAGGGAATATATTTTTTTGCCCGGTGATTGTATACACGTATATTTGTATTTAATCAATATGCAGACGGATTGGAGACATTAATATGGAAGAAACAAAGAAAAACGATAAGAGCAACCGCTGGGTCGTTACCCTGGTCAGTGTCCTTATCGTACTTGCAGTCCTGGTATTTGCCGCTCTTACTACAAATGCCGATTCAGTAAAGAATTCCTTCTGGACTCTGGTTCCGCCGATCATAGCTATCGGTCTTGCCCTGGTCACCAAGGAAGTTTACAGCTCCCTCTTCATAGGAATCGTAGCAGGCGGACTCCTCTTCTCAGGCTTTGGATTCGAGCAGACCACCATGCACGTATTCAAGGATGGCTTCGTAGCAGTTCTTGCCGATGCTTATAATGTAGGTATACTCATCTTCCTCGTAATACTCGGTATGGTCGTTTCTCTTATGAATAATGCCGGCGGCTCAGCCGCATTCGGTAAATGGGCTGCAAAGCACATTAAGACACGCGCCGGTGCCCAGATAGCCACTATCTTCCTCGGCATCCTTATCTTTATCGATGATTACTTCAACTGTCTGACAGTAGGTTCGGTCATGAGACCTGTTACCGATAAGCACAATGTATCCCGTGCAAAGCTTGCCTACATCATCGACTCTACCGCTGCTCCTGTCTGCATCATAGCTCCTATATCTTCATGGGCAGCTGCTGTTTCGGGCTTTGTAAAAGGTGAAAACGGTCTTACGATATTTGTTGAGTCCATCCCTTACAACTTCTACGCACTTCTGACAATAGTAATGATGTTTGCGATCGTTCTCATGAAGGATGATTACGGTCCTATGAAGATCCACGAGGACAACGCAAAGAAGGGTGACCTCTTCACTACTCCCGAGCGTGATTTTAAGGACTCCGAAGCCTCTGAAGTGAATCCAAAGGGTAAGGTCATTGACCTTGTATTCCCGATCGTAACACTCATCATTTGCTGTGTTATCGGAATGATCTACACAGGCGGCTTCTTCTCGGGTACAAGCTTTATAGATGCCTTTGCAGGTTCCGATGCTTCAGTCGGACTTGCGGTAGGTTCAACCTTCGCGCTTATTATTTCAGTAATATTCTATCTTATAAGAAGAGTCATGACATTTGAGAAGATGATGGCTTGTCTGCCTGAGGGATTCAAGGCTATGGTTCCGGCGATCCTGATCCTTACATTCGCATGGACCTTAAAGGCCATGACTGACAGCCTGGGCGCTGCCGACTACGTGGCAGGCATCGTAGATGCTTCAAAGGGGGCATTCATAAGCTTCCTTCCAGGCATTATTTTCCTCGTAGCTGTATTCCTTGCGTTCGCAACCGGTACTTCATGGGGAACATTCGGTATCCTCATTCCTATCGTTGTTAACTGCTTCCAGGGCTCAGACCACACTATGATGATCATCTCCATAGCAGCATGTATGGCCGGCGCCGTATGCGGCGACCACTGCTCACCTATCTCCGATACGACCATCATGTCCTCGGCCGGTGCCCAGTGCCACCATTTAAACCACGTTACGACTCAGCTTCCATATGCAATGACATGCGCGGCAGTTTCATTCGTGACCTTCATTATAGCCGGCCTCGTTAAGACCGCCTGGATAGCTCTTCCTTGCGGTATCGTCCTCATGCTGCTGACACTGCTGTTTATAAAGATGGTGGTTATGAAGGGGAACGGAGAAGGCAAGAACGAAGAAAAGACCGAGACAGCTTGAATGAGATGTTATTAACGGAAATTATGCAGCGATCATTCTAATAAAACTCACTGACAACTCTTGAGAATATGTTAAAGATCATTCATGTTTAGAATAATTCATAGTTAAATAAAGAAAAATACCCGGGCATTTCCCCGGGTATTTTTTTATTCTTATACTAATAGACTTACAGATATATGCAAGCCTTAACAGCTTACTTTTGTTTATCCTTAAGACTTGCAGATATATCAGTTCATGCTGCCTGCTTCATGGTCAAGCGAGTGGGTTATTGATAGGTCTGCATTAACGAAATATCAGAATTATCAATACGGAAGATAATATTTATAATCATTACTCATACAGAAGAATCCTGCATATAGCATGTTTTGATTAAATGCAATGCTTATGGCATTATTTTTAAAAATCATATCAAAATAATTAAGATCATGAACATGAAATCGCTCCCATGCCTGCTGTATTACTGACACAGCAGCAGAGTAGGGATTGCAGGTATTGGTTGATATCACACCTACAACATCTGAGTCAAAATTATACGCATTTTTTCCATCATTTTCGTGTTTCACTTCATCCAGCTTGCTCGTAAGATTCGTTACTGTAACTGATGCATTACTTTTAAGAATATCATCAGCAATATGGCTGTGATAAGTATATCCGCAATGATCATAATACTGTAAATGGGTCTGATAAATATTAGTATGGCTTTCATAGTATGCAGATGATCGATATGCAGATATTACTTCACTTATCTCAAGCTCAGCTTCATGCTTTGATTCCGCATCTGTTCCCGGATTCAGGTCGTCCATTGTCATGCCATTAAAGGCTGAGAAAATGTATGTATCCGGATTGCCCCATGCGTAGACTTTATCATTACCTACTGTCTTTTCAAACATTGAACCATAATCACCTGTGGAAATCCCATAACCATAGCACTTTTCAAATTTAAGATTAGGTATAATAGACTTCTCTCCACACAAACCATTTATTACATTCGAGTATGCTAAATAGTCGCCTACTCCTGTTACACCTACTACATTCCCCTGGCCTAATGTACCGCTCTTAGTATATACATAGGTCAGATTAATGAATCTTTCGTCATGTGTTTTGCGGGGATTGATGACGTATACATATACATTTCCGAGCTTTACAGGGCCTCTTAGATAGCCATATCTGTCAATTACACCCTGAATGTCTTCACCAAGTGTAACATGTATTCCACTTGTCCTGTCACCGTTATAGAGGGTCCTGTCATCTGTTGACGACTTTGCAGGCCGTACTTCTGACGGCAGAAAATCCCTTTTTAAAGTAGATGGTATACCAAGAAGTCTGGTATCGCCGTTACCCATATCCGGATTATATCTTGCATCAGAATAATTGTTCGTTGGTGAAGGCGATGGGGTTTGATCTGCATAATCATTGTGAAAAGGTGTTACAGGCGGAGGAGTAATAAAGTGCTCTTCAGACGGAGTTGGAGTCGGTGTTGCAGTTGGCGTTGAGGTTGCCTTTGCAGTCTCTTTCGGGCTTACTGTCGGTGTTGCCGTTGGCTTTGCTGTTGCTGTTTCCTTCGGTGTTGCGGTTGGGCCTGCTGTAGGTTTTGATGTTGTCTTCGCAGTCTCTTCAGGGCTGGCTGTCGGCGTTGCCACAGGTTTCTCCGTTGGCTTTGTTGTTGCTGTTTCCTTCGGTGTTGCAGTCGGTGTTGTTGTCGGAGTTGAGGACGGCTTTACTGAAGGCTCCGTTGTTGGTTCTTCAGTCCTTTCCGGGTCTTTTGTTGGCTTTGTTATTGGTTTAGCAGTAGGTTTTGATGTATTTCCCGGCGCTTCGGTTACACCCGGTGTCTCATCAGGACTTGTTGTCGGCTTTATACCTGGTTCTGTTGACTTTCCAGGTTTTTCTGTCGGCTCTATAGTCTCTTCCGGATTACCAGTTGGTTCTATTGTTTCTTCTGGACTATCATTTGGCTTTATTGTTTTATCCGGGGTCTCTGCCGGATCAACTGACGGCTCTAAAGTCGCTTCAGGACTTATATCCGGCTTTTCAGTTGGCTTCTCCATCGGTCCTGTTGTCTCTTCAGTACTTATAGCCGGCGTGACCGCAGGTTTCACTGTCGGCTTTGCCGTCCCTTCCGGACCTGCTGCCGGCTTTACGGTCGGCTTTGCGGTCTGTGAGGCCTGTTCACTTCCTTCTGTGTCCGTGAACTCACCTTCTCCAAGCTCTTCGCTGTCTTCCTCATCATCATTATCCTCAATAACTGTCTTTTTCTTAAGGACAGTTACTACGCATTTATATTTCCTTCTTCCCAGCTTTGCAAAGACAATAGTCGTGCCAGGGCGCATTCCCTTTACAATACCGCGTCTGCTTACTATAGCGATACGTTTATTTCTTGATTCCCAACTGATCCTGCCCCTTGCATTTGAAAGGCGCAGTCTTACGCGCTTGCCTTGAGTGATGCGGACTTTCCCATAATTGAGCCTTGCCCTCTTTCCTGCAGCTTTTGCTCCGGTACCCGGAAAACTAATCCCCGTCACGAAGAATGCAATAGCGCATATAATCGCGAGCGATTTCAAAAAGTACTTTTTAAACCCAGAAAAATGCTTCATGTTTACCCCTCCATAAATAATTTACTGCCGCTGATCTTATTTAACCGTTTTCATACAAATAATATACCAGCAAATATGACCCTGAACTTCCAAGTCCCGGCGATATATAATCAGATTCAAATAAATAATTAGTTCTCTGTCTTGGATCACTATCATGAGACGTATCAATAAACATCACTGCAATTGAAGCCGGGTCACTCGAAGTTACATTTCCATCTATTGAAAAAAGATTCATATCAATATTCTTATCAGGATACTTAGCTTGCAGAAGACTTCTGACGCCTGTTATATCAGGTGTGACTGCGGTCTTCATGTACTCCTGCATGATGTCGTTTGAATATTTATAAGGCTCATATAGATATACCCTACTGCCGACATTAAAAGGTGAATCCTTCATATATACCCTGTATGCCGACATTATCTCGCTCACTTCATTGTCCTGCTCAGTAATTGCGGTACCAGAAGGGTCAGCATTGAGCTTCTCGATACCAAAATCCCCGGCAAATGCAGAAATCATGAAACAGCCATCTGCCCCGCACCATGCGTATACCTCTGCATCCGATGTGGATGTATTAAAAACCATAGCAACAGAGTCAGAGCCTTCCTTTAAATCATACTTGCTGCAAAGGGAATTAAAACTGATATCGCCGCCATCCACAACAGTAGCACCTTCTTTGAGTCTGCCATAACGCACCCCGGTAAATATCACATTTGAATAAGCTGCATACCGTCCGGCAGCTGATATACCCTTTACAGTCCCGGTGCCATCATTCTTATCAGTATAGATGTAGGTAAGATTCGTATAGGTCCCGCCAGGATTAAGCATATATGCATAAGCACCGTTGCCTGCCTGCTCCGGTCCTCTTACATATCCATATGCATTAAGAGCAGTGGAAACCGAATCTCCGATCTTTACCTTTATACCGCCATTGTACATGGTACTGTCTGCCTGCACTTCGCTGAAAGACTTGGATTTGTTTGCGACCTGCAATACAGGCGCCTCTGTAGGGCTTGCAGTAACTTCTGCCTGCTTCATGGTATCGGGTACCTTACTGAGCTCCTTATCTCCCCCTTTTGCAGATGGTGTATGTGTAGGAGAAGGTGACGGTGTCGGGGATGCTGAAGGCGATGGCGAAGCATTTACCGCACCCGGGGTTGCCTGACCGGTCTGTCCTGACTTGCTCCTGACCGTGATCCTGCAGGTATATTTTTTTCCTTTATAGGAAACTATTACCTTTGTCTTTCCCGGCTTTCTGCCCCTGATATATCCTCTTTTGGAAACCTTGACTATTTTATTGTTTTTTACCTTGAATCTCACATACTTAATGCGTGCCCCTGTAAGTACTATCCTCTTCTTCTGCCCGACATATAATGAAACAGACTTTTTCTTAAGCCTGACTCTTTTTGCCGCCTGAGCATCCGTTACAGGCACCATTGTAAAAATCATAGAAAGAATTAATGAAAATACCAATAGGCTTTTAGTAAGCCGCTTTGAGTAATTTCCCAATACATCCACCTCCAAATATTACAAACAGAACATTCACCCCAGCTTCTTAAGCCATCCGAACGGGTCGGCCGGGTCGCTTAAAAGGAACATGGTCAGCAAATACTGACACCTTATCGAAGTGACATGGTCTGCAAGTACCTTCTTTACGAAGTTCTTATCGGCCTTAAATGCCTGTATGTCTTCTGACTTTTCCTGTCTGTCGTAGACAAAATCTCCCTCGGCAAAGCCGAAGACTGTGCGGTCGCATTCATCGCACATGCCCTGGTTCTGAACCGCCGGTCGCTTTAAAAATTCGGGATAATCGTCAAATACAGTAAACTTAAGTCCTGTCTCCTCCCGCATCTCTCTGACCGCCGAAAGCTCCGGAGTCTCTCCCTTATCTACAAGGCCGGCCGGAAGCTCATAGATGTACTGATTGACCGGATAACGGAACTGTCTGAGAAGCACGATCTTCCCGGGATCGTCCTTCATAACCGGATATATCACTACTCCATCTGCCCAGAGCTTATGTGTCTTCATCATTACTTCGTCATCACTTCTCCTTGACGCAAAGTAATAATTAAAATGATCGCCGTTATTCTTGACCGCATCCATCCTGTACATATTTAAAAATGGATTGTCAGTCTGCCTCTCAAGTCCTGAATAATGATCTGCATTCAGATCTGCAGGATCCACGTCCAGGACCTTTCTTTCTTTATCTGTCATATAAATTTCCTAATTTCCGCTGTAAGCAGAAAACCTGCAAGCGTAAATATTTTCGTTACATAATACCTACTTATATTTTACAACGAAATTACTTAACAGACAACATCTCTTTTATTTACTAAATGGCAGACGTGATCCAGAATGCAATTTTTCTATTAATAATATTACGTAAGTGCCAAAAGATACTTTTGGCACTGACATCTATATATGCTAGAATGAATACAATTGATATCGGAAGGAGAAAAAGGTATGAGCGTTAGCAGGGCGGACCAGGAGCTTTTCAGAGAAGCATGTGATAAGATCCTGCATAAAAATATACTGACCGGAAGCATAGGGACCCTGTCCGAAAAGACCATGCACGCCGTGCTTAAGAACTTCTATGAGCCGGATACAGACCACCAGGAGATCCCGATCGGGAATTTTGTCGCTGATATTTTCAGAGATGGCGAGATCATCGAAATACAGACCAGATCCTTGGATAAGCTCAGGAACAAACTCAAGGCCTTCCTTCCAAAATATCCCGTGACTGTTGTGCACCCGGTGGTCTTCATAAATACGATCCATTGGATAGACCCGGAAACAGGTGGAGTATCAAAGGGAAGGAGATCTAACAGCCGGGGCAGCATCCTGCACGAATTCCGCGAGCTCTATAAGATCAAAATGTTCCTTAAGGATCCTAACCTTACCATATGCTTTCCTGTTATGAATGCTGACACCTACCGGACCATGAATAAAAATCCCAATTACCGTAAGAGGCACACAGTCCGTTATGATACCGTTCCGACTGAGCTTATAGACGAAGTGATATTAAAAGCCCCGCTTGACTACGCCTCTCTTATACCCGATGAAGTACCGGAGGAATTTACCTCAGCTCAGTTCGCCAAATGCACCCGGCTTACATCCGGTACTGCGAATACAGTCCTTAATATCATGCGCTATATGGAAGCAGTTGAGCTCACCGGCAAGCAGGGAAGGGCATACCTTTATTCGAGGAAACACTGATGGTCTGCATCTGCTTGGTTAAAAAGGCTTAAAAAAAGGACCTTGTCAGGTGCTATCCTAAGGGTCTGCATCTGCTTGGGAAAAAAAAGCTTAAAAACTTACTTTTCATTTCCTCTTGCCTAAATGTATTCAATATGTTAATATTTCTAGGCACAATTGGGCTGTCGCCAAGGGGTAAGGCACAAGATTTTGATTCTTGTATTCGTGGGTTCAAATCCCGCCAGCCCAGATAAAACTGTACTTATGAGATGGGTGATATGTCCTCTAAGGAAGATGTACGCCAGCCCAGATAAAACCAGTACCTATAGGTACTGATCTTTAGCATTTTAAAAAAAAGTGACCAGCAAAAAGCTGATCACTTTTTTATTTCCCATTCGTTTTTATCAATTACTTACAGAGATTGCCAGGTATCTGCCTTTCACACATCGAAAATACAGCATGTAACGCTTAAGGAGCCGTGCTTTTGCTTCAGGCAATTTACAGCATATCTATCTGCGCAAGCACATCCTTGAGCGTGTTTGCTGACTCGATGAGCGCCTTCTGCTCCCTGGTATCAAGGTCTATAGGGATAAGTGTCTCAACACCATCCTTGCCAAGGATCACAGGAAGAGAAAGTGTAACGTCCTCTATGCCGAATCTGTTGTGGATCATGCTGGATACAGGAAGGATCGACTTCTCATCACGGATGACAGCCTCGCAGATCCTTCTGATAGATGAAGCGATACCATAGTAAGTAGCGTGCTTTTTCTGAATGATCTCATATGCAGAGTTCTTAACCTTGTCAGAAATCTTTCTCATAGATTCGGCGTGCTGGAAGTGTCCGCGCATCTCGCAGAAATTATTGAGAAGAACACCGGAAACATTGGCGCTGGACCATGCAGCGATCTCAGAATCACCATGCTCACCGATGATGAATGCATGTACTGAACGGCTGTCCACATCAAGATGCTCAGCAAGAAGATAACGAAGTCTTGCTGTATCAAGAACTGTACCTGAGCCGAATACCCTGTTTTCAGGAAGTCCTGAGAGTCTGATAGCTACGTGGGTCAGGATATCGACAGGGTTTGCAACTATGAGCAGCACACCGCCTATATCACGCTTGGCGATCTCAGGCATGATGGACTTGAAAATAGCTACATTCTTATTTACCAGGTCAAGCCTTGTCTCGCCCGGCTTCTGGTTGGCACCGGCTGAAACGATGATGATAGCGGCATCCTCGATATCATTGTAATCGCCGGCATAGATATTCATCGGCTTGTTGAATGGAATGCCGTGAGCTATGTCGAGAGCCTCGCCCTCAGCCTTTTCCTTAACGGCATCGATAAGAACCATCTCCGAGAAGAGTCCGCTCTCCATAAGTGAATAGCAGGCTGTAGCTCCAACGAAACCACAGCCGATCATTGCGACCTTTCTTAAATTAACGTGTCCCATAATTCCTCCTTATTATTAATAAATATTACAACTCAAAGTCAGCCAGATGCTGATCCGGGCTTTAGCTGCATTACTATGATCAGTCATCTCCGCCGCCGAATATTGCCAGCAGATTTATGAATATATTTACAATATCAAGGTAGATATTGCAGGCAGCACTCATGGCATTTGTAGCATTCTTCGGCATCCTCTGCGCAATTGCCCAGTCAAAGCCTATGTAAAGGGTAAATACAGCTGTAGATGCAAGGCTATAGGTAAACATCGGAATGTGGATAAAGAATCCAAACAGGCCGACTATCAAAAGTCCCAGCAGTGAGAAGAAGAGCACTCCGCCGATCCTCATAAAGAAGTTAGGGAATAGTATGCCGAAGCATATCATAATGACTGTAATGGCTCCTGTCATACCTATGGTGTTGGTAACTATAGGAACCGGAATGCCGGATATACAGTTGCACAGTACAGCTCCGAGCGGTACGACCAGCATATTATAGCCGATAAATGAAACGACCGGGTTCTTTACAAATGACATTATAAGAATGCCCGCGATGCCAAATATGATATAACCCATCAAAAGCGTTCCTGCCGGTATAGCCATCACCTGTGACGAGAATACCGTACACATAAGGAAATTCATAAAAAGGCCATAAAATGTAACCATGCCTATCATGGCATTGTATCTGCGGGCAGACATGGTGTCGCGCATATCAAAAGCCGCAGCAGAGTGCTTACGTCTTTTTCCTGAAACCTGCCTTTCATATCCATATGCAGGATCGCCATATCTCTGACCTGCATATCCGCCCTGCCCGTTCTGGTAAGGATCTGCGTAATACTGGTTTCCTCCCTGGTAACCACTGTAGCCATTCTGGTACCGGTTTCCATAATTCCGGCCGCTCTGAGGATCATTGTAATCGCTCTGGGAGCTGCCCTGAGGGCCATTATAACCGCCCTGATGGCTGCCCTGAGGGCCATAGGAATCATTTCCGTAGCCGCCGTTATCGTAACCGTTCCCACCCTGGAAATTGTTTTCCATAATAATTCCTCCATTCTGTAAAATTTCTCTGCTGTTTCACTTCTTCATTATACCATAGTAATGCAAATAAGTAAGCACGGAATTGATATTGACCGGTCCTTTTGCTATAATATGACAGAAAAAACAATTTGTTATTATATACATTATTCTGCGGTCATAATAAAGACAGCATGAACATAAGAAAAATAAATGATCATAATAAAAGGAGCGATACTTAAATGCCTGATTTTCTTGAATTTGAATCAATGTCGGATGGCCTTGAAAATAAAGTTAGACAGAACCTTAAGTTCAAGACCGGCAACTTTGTCTGGAAGATACGTTTCAACATACCTCTGGATCCAAAGACCGTAAATAACACGAATCTTTATGTTACTTCCAAGGACCTGACCCCATTAAAAACAGCTATCCGCTACAATTCTCTTGAGAATGAGATCGAGATCGAGCCCCTGGAGCCTTATGCTGAAAAAGAATCCTACATATTGAACATCACCACAAATGTGACAAGTGCTAACGGCAATCCGCTCAAACAGCCTGTGCAGGTACAGTTTAAGATCGACTGAGACCATAAAAGCATCACAGTTCCGGCATAATATTATTATCAGGGCTCCTGTCAGACTGCATATGTCATATTTATTGCATCATTAAGAATCAGATATCCGGAGAAAATACATAATATGAGAAAAATTAATATTCATAAGAGGACGATCATTGCCATATCCGCTGCCGCTGCGCTTGCTCTCGCCATCGGCATCGGAGCAGGATATTGCAATATAAAGGGGTCAGGGCAGGATGCATATGCTGATGCCGCATCACTGAATGCCAGCCTTAAGGGATCCATTGCCAACAATGACACGGACAGCACAAAGACTTCTGAAAATACTGCTTCTGCTGACAGCCTGTCTGACCAGGCATCCGGAAATGGATCTGTAGCAGCTTCACCTTCTACAGGATCTGCTGCATCAGAAGCCGCAGTACAGAAGAAAAAGAGAAAGAAGAAAGTTTACCGTATAGCTATAGACCCCGGCCACCAGCTTCACGCAAACTTCGGTACTGAGCCCATAGGACCCGGATCATCCACAAAAAAGACGAAAGTATCAGGCGGTACGAGCGGAGTTGTAACTCACGTTCCTGAATACCAGCTCAATCTTGACGTTTCAAAGAGACTTGCAAAAATCTTACGCAAACGCGGATATTACGTATATATGATACGTACAAAAAATGATGTAGATATATCAAACAGCCAGAGGGCAAAGGCTGCAAAGAAGAAAAAATGCGACATACTCATCAGGATGCATGCGAATGGCGGCGCCTCTTCAGCTCATGGCATGATGACCCTGTGCATGAGAAAGGACAATCCTTACAACTCCTATCTCTACTCAAAGAGCCTTAAACTCTCAAAATACATTCTCGATGAGTCTGTTAAAGCTACAGGAGCCAGGGACTGCGGTATTTCCCAGGTAAATAATATGACCGGGATCAACTGGGCTTCGATGCCTGTAACTATATTCGAAATGGGCTTCATGACCAATCCTTCTGAAGACAGGCTTATGCAGAAGCCTTATTATCAGAAGAAAATTGCGGCTGGCGTCGCAAACGGGGTCGACAGATATTTCAGGCGAAAATAAAGTATTTATAAAGTATCAACTATAATATGCAGCCAGAAACAAAAAAAGAACCCTAAAAAAGGCTCTTCTCATTAATATAAAAATATTCAGTTCAGACCGAGAATATTCAGAAAATGAAGGGTGGGTAGAGGGATTCGAACCCTCGGTCTCCAGAACCACAATCTGGCGCGTTAACCAGCTACGCTATACCCACCATATAAGTGTCAGGCACCAAGCGTTCTGCTTTAAGTATTTCCTGATATATAAAAAACCGTGCCAGAAGGGATACGAACCCCCGACCCACGGCTTAGAAGGCCGTTGCTCTATCCAGCTGAGCTACTGGCACAAAAAGCGGGTGATGAGAATCGAACTCACATGTCCAGCTTGGAGGGCTGGCGTTCTACCACTGAACTACACCCGCAGATAAGAATAATACAGTTATTAATATGTAAATCGGGGTGACAGGATTCGAACCTGCGACCTCTTGATCCCAAATCAAGCACTCTAGCCAAACTGAGCCACACCCCGATAAGGTATTCATTGCAATCACGAGATGCTTTACTGTCTTTTCCCGCGACGCAATTGATATTATATTACGTCATATCCTTCATGTCAACACTTTTTTTCATTTTTTTGAAGAAATATCGGCTTTTACAAGTCCTTATCAGTATTTACAAGTTCTAATATGCTTTTTGTAGTTCCGTAAATGCCTTTACAAGTTTACTGAGGGCATAAAAATTTTTCCTGATACCTTAAGAAATCAATTGCAATTTGCTCTTTATGAGTTTATAATGCTATTAGAGAAATAAGTAACAGATTTCCGTGTATACTATATATAGTGGTTTTGCTTTGTAAAAACCTATATATATTGATTTGACAACTATCTATTTTTCGATAAATCACCTATCCCCAAGAAGGAGGCAGCTAATAACTGCCTCCTTCGTCTTTTTTATTGATCATCATCCGCTGCCTTCACCTGCCTGTATGTCAGACGCGATGTCTTTCCATTATCAATATTCAATATAAAATCGCCGCTGATATCGTATCCTTCGCCTGTAACCGCGGCGAAGCGGATATTCAGCTCATGCTCGGAAATGATCTGACCCAGATTGTAGACGCAGGCGCTTCCATGAGCTATGAAGCTTCCGTCACCTTCTCCGCTGTCTCCGAACTCCTTAAATATGGTATTCAGCATGGTATTGCCATCTTCCTGGGCATAAAATATATTCTTCTTCTTCACGTCATAGATCACGAAGGTCTGGGCGTGAGCCCCATTATAAAGAAGACAGGCATAACGATAGCGGTCCATGCCCTTGCCGACCGTCGGCCAATAGAGATTGCAGTAATATCCATGGATGTTGTCAAAGGCTCTTGGAATGCCGTCCGGTCTTATGACGATCTTATTTATGATATCACCCTTCTCATCATCGGCGTGCGTATCAGCCCTTATTGCCAGGTCTTTACTGTCGTCAAAGAGCTTATGTACTTTATTGGTGTTCTTTCCTCCGGCATCAGTTCCTGTCGGATCGTATATCATGTTGTTTATCTCTGTATCGGTGAGCCTGCGGTTTATGAAGCGTCTGCGGTCATTATCCCAGTAATAGTAGATAAGCTCCCCATGAAAATGAGTATAGAAAAGGCCTGCAGCATCAGGTACCGTCGTAAAGTAGGCGGAACCTGTCTGGGAGAGGTTTGCCTGATCAGCAACTATACCGTCGCTTGCTTTTATAAATCCATCATTCATAATACTGAGCAGATAATACTTATGCACCTTATCCCCGGTCTTTACACCCCTTATGCTGCCTGAGGTCGCAGCTGGTATCTCAAGAGATGACAGAGGAGCATATTGCCCTATCGAGACCTCACTAATACCGTCCTCATTGTAATCAAAGACCTTGAGATCCGTATGAGGACTGAAATACAGGTCACCGCTGAATAAAGCTGCAAGATCATAGCTGTATGTCCTTTTTGTCTTTGTATCATAGAGCTCAAGCCTGAATGTGCCCTGATAACCATCATTCACGGAATAGATGCCGTTGGACATAATTAGCTTAAGCTCAGCCGGATCTCCATTTGAGAGCCATGTCGTCACTAAAGACACAAGAATATCCGTGCCTTCCTGCATGGTGCTCCTGTCAAGGACAGGATCCTCCCCTCCTTTAAGGAGACCAGCCATGGCCTCCTGAGTTGCAGAAAGCGAGCTGGCGGAAGCTGATCCTGAACCATAAGGCGCATTTTTAGCAGCCTGATAAGCTTCGATATTATCGCCGGATGCCGCCCCACTCATGCCTTCAGCGCCCTTAATGCCGTCTGACCCGGCATTTCCGGCCCCTGAAATGCTTTGAGACAGGTCATTAACTCCTATCAGATGCCTGCCCCTTTCTCCAAAGTCTCCATTAGCGATTGCCTGTCGGGCATAGGATAAGCCGAATGAATAAAAGGCAAGTATCAGAAGAAGCAGGACTGCTGCAGATCCTGCAGCCGGAGATACAGATCCCGGGACATTCTTCTTTCTAAGCCGCCAGTATTCTGCCCTCATGATATGGCAGAACGGATTGAACCATTGAAGGGCAGAAACCAGGTCTATAAATAATCTCTCCGGACCTTTAAACGGATCATATGCCGCTGATGCTGTAACTACTGCTGCTTTCAATTCTTCCGCCTTAAGGCCTGCAGGAACGTATATTTTCTTATGTATAAAGCCCTTGACAAATGGCTCGGAAAAATCGCCTTCATATACGTTATCATAGAGATGGCGCGTGCCAGCCGGAGATATTTTTCCACCGGTAAAATGATCTCCTTTGCCGGTGCTGTAATTATTAACATGGCTTTTATCAAGACCATTGTTCCCGGCAGATCTTACACTCTTACCCTTCTGCTCTTCTGCATTCTTCCCTACGTTCATCAGGTAAATAAAGAAAATAATCGCCCCCGCTGCCCAGATAAGGCCTGCTATGCAAAATGTATTATCGAATCGTATATCGCGCCTAAGGATATCAAAGCTTCCGAAAAGTGTTCCTTTAGCTAAAATCTCCTCCGGCCCGAGATCTGCCAGAAACACATGGACTCTTATATTCAGCTGACGGCTTATGGCAAATGGAGAGAATACTCCGACAGGCACTAGAAGCCTGAGAAAAAAAATCTGAAGGGCAGGAGCCTTCCATTTCCATCCCATCCTTGACAGGAAGAAAAAGACTAAAAGGGCAGCAAAAAAAACGGGTATGCCTGACATACCCGTCATAAGAGCTGTAAATAAAAGTTTTCCTGCTATTTGCATGACCTTAAGGCTCTTTCCGTAGAATAAATGCCATATTTTTATTTTACAGGTGATTCAACCGACCCTGTAAGTCGACAGCAGCTTCTCATCAAATATATCTTCGCATATCATGTTATCAAAATATTTGCTGTATTTGAAGAGTGTTTTCTGGGACTTGATGGTCCAGGCTATTATGGGCATTTTTTTCTTAAATCTCATGACCTTATGGTGGGTGCAGAGATGATAGTCGACAGACAGGAAATCCGGCTTTGCAAGGGGCTCAAGCCACATGTCGGCCAGAAGATTCTGCCTGAATTCGTGTCCGCGCTCCGGTATGAGGAGACCTCTGATATACTGAGGCCTGTTGAGCTTAAACCACCTGACGATCATCGGATGAAAACTCTTTATGACAAACGGACCCTTATATGCATCGAGTAGCCTTGCCGCCTTTGCCTCAAGCGGTCCGACCGGGGTATCATACTTGAATTCCACTATGACAGGGACCCTGCCGCCAACCATGTCCAGGACATCCTTAAACTTAGGGATGCCAATATCGGACTTAAGAAGCTTTACCTCAGAAAGCTCTTTGAAAGTGTAGTCTGCAACAGGGCGGTCAATGCCGCACATGCGCTTTAAATCATCATCGTGGAATACTATGATCTCGCCATCCTTAAGAATGTGGATGTCAAGCTCTATTATAAGCCCTGCTTCAACAGCCTTTTCAAATGCCGGCATGGAATTCTCCGGCACATCACTTTCATTGTGAAGGCCTCTGTGAGCTATCAGAGCAGTTTTTAAAATTGACAGATCTTTTTTCATTTCCTTTTCCTCTTGGTCTTTTAAAGATCCTTTATCTGATCTTTACCCTGCGTTTTGCCGACCAGCGGCCGTAATATGTCTTTCCATCGACCACAAGATAACAGCGGACACGGACATAATAGACTTTTCTTCGGCTGAGTCCCTTAAATGTCTTTGAAATTTTATCAGTTCTTAAATTTACCGCTCCTTTAAAATTTGCCTTCCTGCTGTACTGGATCTGATATCCATCTGCATCATCCGCATTACTGTAATTTACTTTTATAGTTTTTCTTCTCAACGACCTTGCCTTAAGGACAGTGACCCTTGGCAGTATATATTCCTCGCCATACCTGTCGGTTACTATGAGATCTCCATCATCACCGGTCCTGGTGGTTACACTGTCATTTACGACCTCATCATCGTCATAGTCAGGGTCATCATTGCCGGATCCATCATTCTTTATTCCATCGCTGCTATTATCTGAAGAACCCTTACCATTATCATTCAATGTATTATTTTTATTTCCTGACTGTGTGCTCCCACCAGGCTGGGGACTTACACCTGGCTTGTTTTCATCGTCTGTTTCAGTCTGAGATGTATTCTCTGCCTTCTCCACGGCCTCCTGCATCTGCTCTTCAGTAAGGGCAGTGATATTATTATATCCTGCACTCTGCAGACTTTCGGCGAGCTTTGACCCGGCAATGCAATAAACAGTGGAATCAGACGATAACGCATTCTTACCAAGTGAAGCATCCGCAGACTCTATATAAACCGAAGGTTTACTTACATAAAGGGCCCATGAACCTATAGAGCTTACAGAGGCAGGTATTACGATGCTATCAAGTTCATTATCGTAGCTGAATGCATAATCGCCAATACTTGTCACTGTTTTTGGAATATTTATCGACTTAAGTTTTGCACAATCATAAAATACACCTTTACTGATAGATGTTAATGATGCAGGAAGATGAACCTTTTTAAGATTACCGCAGTTCTTGAATGCGCCTTCTTCTATATCAGTGATATTGTCGGAAAGGTCAAGCTCAGTGATATCATTATTTCCACCAAATGCGAATTCGCCGATGCTTGTTACTGTATCCGGAATTGGCTGCCCGGTATACTTTACAGGGAAATAAAGCTTTGTCCTGTCTCCGCTTAAAAGATAATCATCCTGTAATGCAAATGATGTATTCTCAGGTGATACTTTCAGTTCTTTAAGCTCACTGTCAGCAAATGCCGACCCTCCGATAGATTCCAGATTCTTTGGGATCGTGAATGAAGTGATCCCGGTCTTACAGAATGCATAGCTTCCTATGGAAGTAAGAGACGCCGGGATATTTATCTCATTTAAAGAGGTACAGCAGGCAAATGCTGAAGTGCCTATATTAGTTACTGTATCAGGAAGAACGACCTTCTCTACATTTCCTTTATTAAATAAAAACTCTTCGTCAATATCGGTTACAGGATATCCGTCCAGGGTATCCGGAATCGTAAATATGATCTTCTTTTTACCGGAAGCATCTTCCCTTACACTTACACAGGAATCAGCCATTTCCGGATAGGCAGGATCCCCGGTAAGGTCTCCGTCATACCTTAAGACCTTTATGCTTTTGTCATTTGATGTATTGCCATATATAACTCTGTATGATATAAGGCTGGTCCTCTTTATAACGTCACCAGGACCGGCATTGGCATCACACTGCCAATAGCACTTCTGCTCAGGATCATAGATAAGAGAATTCCTGTGACCGCTTCCTGCGCCAAGGTCCTTATTGGCATTTCTTCCCCAGGCGTGAAGACCGCATTTCTTTGCAAAATAATTAACTGCATTTGTATATGCCCAGCAGTCGCCGCCATGGATCACAAGGTCACGCGCGCTCTGATAATGCCAGTCATAAGGATACTTTGCCACAAACTTATTGATGGCCCTGACCTTCTCCTCAACGGTCATACCTTCTGTGATGTTATCTTTAATAAAGCCATCAACCACTTCATCAAGGTACACATCAGCGTAGTCTTTTGAATGAACAAGCATATACCCGGTATCTGAACCAGATGATATCTTAACTACTGCTGTTCCTGTCTTATAGTCAGTACTGACACTTGTATAACCTTCTATAGGGGAAGACGAACCCATACCATTCTTCCAGTACCACCTTGTAAAGCCCACTGATAAAAGTCCGCTGCTGTCGACCTTTACAGCGTTGTTATTGTAGTCGGAAAGATCATCCGTACTGAGTATAAACTGATCGGATGTGAGCGCTTCTGCCTCTGTCTTAGTAAGGACTTTGAAGCTAAGTCCTTCTGTGCTTCCGGATACAGCCTCGTAAGTAGACGGATGGTTTCCATCAGCTGGAATGCTTATCTCAGGGTAGTTTACAGCGTCAAGTGAATAGAGCGTCACTTCAGATGCATTGAGTTGGGGCGCTTTTACATCCTGCGACTGGTCTGCCTCTGTCTGACTGCCCGAGCCCGCAGCACTTGCTGTCATGATCTGACCCCGGACAGGACAGAAGGAAAGTGTCATGGTAATGGAAAGTGCTAAAGCTATTCCCTTATTTAACTTCTTGTGGAGTTTAAATGAATGTTTCATGCAGTTACCTCACTAAACTATTTAAATGTATATCTCTTTGTCATCATCCCGTAAAATCAACAAATAATATGGATCTGTTCACATAGCTTATATTGAAAAATGATCATTTATATAAGGCATCATAAACAGCCTGAAGCTTCTTATCGCGTTCTGATTATTTCGATCAAAGGTATGAGTGTTGGCGGGTTGAACCAGTGAAATCCCAAAAAACGGACTGGGTTATCAACAGATGTTGATAATTTGTTGATAGATAATCCCGAAGTGTTAGTTGTGATAATAGTTTCCGGATCGGTGACCTTCGATAGATCCCTGAAAAAATCAAGCTTCAAGTCCATATTTTCGGCTATGGACTCAACTATCAAATCCTGACCCCTGAAGTCATCCATATTAGTTGAGTACCTGATCTTATCAACAGAATTATCTGAGATCTTTCCTTTTGATCTCTCAAGTGTCTCCTCTCTGCGGTTCCAAAGAGTTACCTCATAACCCTTTCCCGCAAAAATATCAGCCATGGAATATCCCATGGTGCCTGCGCCGGCTATTGCGATCTTCCTGATGTTCATTTATCTTCCCTCCAGGACCAGAAAAGCTGCTGATCTTTGATAAATATTATGCATATTTTTTCTCAAGCTCTTCAGGCGGAAGAGGCTTTGAAAAATAATACCCCTGAAAGACCCTGCAGCCCATAGCAGTAAGGATATCCAGCTGTTCACGGGTCTCGACGCCCTCGACTATGGAATGCATATTGATGCTCTTTATAAGATCTATTACAGAGCTAAGTATGTGATGGGCCTTCGGGGAGGTCTGTATCTCTATTATGAATTCGCGGTCGATCTTAAGGACGTCTGCGTTGGATTTGCTAAGCATGGCAAGTGACGATGAACCTTTTCCGAAATCATCTATCTCGACCGTAAAACCATAGCCCTGCAGCTTTTCAATATTCCTTGCACGATTATTAATATCATTGAGTACTGAGGTCTCGGTTATCTCAACATGAAGTTTTGCCGGGTCGACGCCGTATTTCTGACAAATGTCCCTGAAGACCTCAGGAACGTCCATGGTGTATATGTCCTTTGGTGATACGTTTACGGATATATAAAGATCTTTGAATGCAGGTTTTTCTTTCCATTCGGAAAGCTTACAGGCAGCCTGCTCCCACATATACCTGTCCATCTGTGATATCTGCTCGGATTTTTCAAGTATCCCGACAAAAGTATCAGGCGGAGCTATATTTCCATCCTCTCTGAAACATCGTACCAGTGCTTCAGTGCCAAGGATCCTTCCGTCTTTGTCTACCTGAGGCTGCAGGTACATCTTAAAGCGATTGTCTGTAAGAGTCTTATCAAATACACTGACCACGTACTGTTCATGAAGCTCTTCAGTAAGCATGTTCTCTGAGAACCAGGTTATAGCTCTGAGCCTGCTCTGACTTGTCTTCTTTATAGCCAGAACAGCACGCTCCACCATAACAGAAAGCGGGATGTTCGGATCTTTGATCTCATAGATTCCGGCACGCATCGAAAACATAAAACCCGGGGTTGAAAATCTTCTCCTGGCTTCTGAAATTATCTCATTGAGCCTGTCCTCTAATGTGTCATCCTCTTTTATCAGACATAAAAAACCTTCTGCAGAATCATATGCATATATGGCATCTTTTATCTTCTCCTCACGAAGCATGTCGGCAATCGATATGATGACGGAATTGCCATATGAACGGCCGAACATGGTATTTACCAGGCTGAAACGTTTGACATTCAGAGCCACGATAAGGTAAGTCTTATCAGGATGCGCGATCAGGATAGTACGGGCCTTGCGGTAAAAACCCTCCACGCTGTAGAGACGTGTCAGGATGTCATGGGTTATAAGATATTCGGCATTATTGACATCTTTTTCTATAGCCTTATCCAGACCAGACAGATTATCGTCCTTCTTAGGCTCTATCGTTCCGGTCTCTAAGTTGCAGGATATGAGTGTATTTCCATTCTTTATGAACACCGGAACGCTGGTTATATTGAAATCATTATCGGGACCGGGCTTTAACTTAGACATAGGCTTCTGAGTCTGGCTCGCCCTGTAGCTTATGCAGTTTGCACAGCGCACGCCCGCGTGCCAGGCTTCATAGCATGGAACCGTAAAGCTCAATTTCCCGTCCTCTGCAACGCTTAACACACGGCATTCCTCAGGATCAACAAGACGTACTATCGGATATATGTCCTTAAGCTGATCCATAAAGGCCCTTATCTCCTGCGGATTGTATGTTTTCACCTTCATAGTAAGCCTTCCTTTGCTTTAATTCCTGTTAATGTATATCTGTGATAATCCTAACATAATAATTTTACCCGCAAATAAGAACGCAATCAAGTGAAATAGTGATGATTCAAAGCCAAAACATAAAAACAATATTTTTCAGGCGTGCCGTTTAATATTCAGATAATCCCTGATATTTCCGATACTGTCCCTGGATGCTATCTGCTGACCCCTCATGACATAGTTCTTATCATCATCTATCATCTCTATCATAAGCTTTGCATAGAAGGGGTCAAGCTGCTTGCCGGCGCTTTCCTCGATGATGTCCCGTATCTTATCCTGAGGCATGGCAGATCTATAGTATCGGTTTGAAGCCATGGCATCGTAGGTATCAGCAACAGCGATGATCCTTGCCTCTTCTGGTATGCTGTCGCCCCTCATGCCAAATGGATAGCCGCTGCCGTCATAGTGCTCATGGTGATAGAGGGCGCCGATCCTTATACCCGGTATTTCCGTGATCCCGTCAAGGATCTCACCACCCATGGTGGGATGCTCGCGGATCTTATTGTATTCTTCATCGGTAAGCTTTTCAGTCTTTCTGAGTATGACACCCGGAACACCAATCTTACCTACATCGTGGACCATTCCAAGATAATATACATTGTCCTGGAATTTCTGACTCTTTCCCGCCCGCCTTGCAAGCTCCTTGGAGTAAAGGGCGACACGGATAGAATGGCCTTGTGTATATGTGTCCTTGGCATCTATGGCACTGACAAGGGTCGTTATCAGCTGGTCTGTAAGGCGCTCAGCATGCAAGTGCTCACGGCGGAGCCTGATATTTGATATTGTAAGAACACTGGCTACCACGATAAGCGCCAGTATTATCAATGAGGTTATTATTATCTTCTCTATTTCCATCATTATCACCTGTTATATGTTATATGATCCGCTTAATGCCATTACTTATTACCCAAAGATCACTCAGATGATTTTTTTTACCTGGGCTGATAAGCGTACTTCTTCACAATATAAATATAACTGATGAAAGTAAAAATTAAGGCTGCTGTTAATTAAAATTCCTGTAAACAGATCAGCAAATATATTCCCGACCTCTAAAATATTTTATTTTGTCTTCTCCTTTTTGTTCCAGCAAATAAAGAAGTATGTCACTTCAATAACAGCACATATCATCCATCCGACCGGATAACCGAAGCCGACTGCTGCCGGGGTGTTGATAAAGAAATTTGTTATCAGATACAGGTATATCTGTCTGAAAAGGACGAAGCTTAACAGCATTATGATCATTGGTGCGGTTGAGTCACCGCGGCCGCGGAGTGCCCCGGCAAGTACATGGTTGATACAGTTGAAGAGCAGAAAGTACATATTTACGCGGACAAATGTAACTCCTACCTCAATAACCTCCTTATGAGTATCAAAGAGCCGTATGGCAGGCACAGCACAGATCTGCAGGATACTGATAATACAGAAAGTAATGATCAGCGTCAACGCAATGGATATCTTAGTCCCCCGGTTGGCCCGTTTTACATCCGCAGCCCCAATATTCTGACTGACAAAAGTTGTTGCTGCCATGGCCATGGACTGCATTGGCAGCATTACAAACTGATCCAGCCTGTTGTAGGCGGCCCAGCCAGCCATTACATTTGCCCCGAAAAAGTTAACATAGCTCTGAACAAAGACATTTGAAAAGGAGGTAACTGCCGTCTGTATGGCATTTGGCAGACCTATTGCCATGATCTGGCCAAATATGCTCCTGTCGATAGAAAGATCCTTCCAGACAAGCTTATAGATGTCTTCGGTATTGGTAAGAAGAATAAGGGTCAAAACAGCAGACGTAAACTCAGCAATGACAGTTGCTATTGCAGCGCCCGCTATTCCCCATTTAAGCCCCACTACGAACAGAAAATCAAGTAATATATTCAGAACACTTGTGATGACGAGAAAGTACAGGGGTCTGACCGAATCCCCGACTGCGCGGAGGATCCCTGAGACCATATTATATATGAGCAGGCTGCTTGCTCCTGCAAAGTAAATGATCAGATACTGCTCTGCCTGTGGGAATACATCTGCGGGGGTTTTCATGAGCTCCAAAAGATACTTCTGTCCCCATATCCCGCCTGCAGTAAATAATATACAGAGGATAAAGGTAAGCATCATTGTGGTCTCTATTGCCTTGTGAACCCTGAGTCTATCCCTGGCACCAAAGAAATGACCGATCACGACAGTCGCGCCTATGGAAAAACCGTTGAAGAAAAAGACCGCCATGTTGGTTATAGGTGTAGTCGCCCCCATTGCGGCCAATGCATAAGTTCCTACAAATCTGCCGACTATTATGGAGTCACCAGTATTATATAATATTTGAAATATATTTCCGAACATCAGTGGTACTGCAAAGGCAAGTATCTGCCTGGTGATCGGTCCGCTAGTCATGGAAGCTGCGGTCGTTTTCCTCTTATTGATCCTTGAATTTCTTTTCACTTGTATCAGTCCTTCTTACCATTTATCTTCTTATAAAATCCTAATAAGTTTACATCAAATCGGACTGATTTTTAAGCTTTTAAAAACTGATTTTGCTAAATTGCGGTCAATTATAATATCCAGGATGTTTGGATCACCAGGATATAATATCATACTTTCAGCTCTTCTTCTGATACTTCATGACCATGATCCAGATATATTTTCTTATCACAGAGAATGTTTATATCATCTGAATTATGAGAAGAAAGGATCACAGCTTTTCCTTCTTTTTTAAATTCTATTATCAGATCACGGATCTGGCGGACTCCATTAATATCAAGTCCATTAAATGGTTCATCCAGAATAAGAAGCTCCGGGTCATCAAGGATCGCCTGGGCCACGCCCAGGCGCTGCCTCATTCCAAGGCTGTATTTTTGTACTTTTTTCTTCATTTCAGGATCCAACCCTACTATTTTCATCACTTCTCTGATCCTGTTATTATCAGCCTTTTTCTGGATACCTGAGAGTATTTTAAGATTTTGAAATCCACTGTAATAAGGTATGAATCCCGGTGTTTCTATAATGAGCCCCATCGACTCTGGGAAATCAAGATCCCTGCCAATTATTTTTCCGCCCACTTTAATAGTACCTTCAGTTGCAAGCACAAGACCTGACACACATCTCATTATCATTGTCTTCCCAGATCCATTAAAACCTATAAGTCCTAAAATGCTGCCCTTGTCTACAGAAAATGATATATCCTTTAATATTGTATTGTTTCCTATAATAAGGTTCAGCTTTTCAACTTCTACATAACTCATGATACAGTTTCCCTTCTGCAATGTTGCTTGTAATTTAATTTTAATTGTTTATTACCATTTTTATTATGACGCTCCCGTCGTAAAAAAACACAAGGGGCGCGGTATCACTTTTATCAATTTTCCTTATTCATAAAGGAGTAGTAATTTGCCTGCATCAGGATATTTACTGTCAGTATGATATCTATAAATGCAAAATATATGAAGGATATACCCACAGAGGCTACAGGCTTTCTGAAATATTCAGTATAGTGCAGGGTCAATGAGGTATGTGCATATGGAAGCAGCCACATATATTTAGTCTTTACTGCTGCAAGCACCGGACCAAGAAACACTATGAAGATCGTAGTAATCAAGCCGGCAGTTCTTTTATTATTAATAAAAAAAAGAAGAAAAATGCATGAAAGCATAAACAGGTACAGCAGCAGCAATGCACATGTCAATAACAGACAATGCATAAGAGGCATCTGGTTGTAGAGTTTACCTGATATCAGTTCTTTCAGAACATTGACTTCTGATGAATCTTCATATTCAGAATATCTGCTCGTCATATCACTCCAGCAAAACCTTAATTTCCCATACTTTAATCCAAATAGACTTGTCATGATGAATGTTGAGATAATATAGACTGCTTCGAATTTTAAAATAAATAATAATTCTGAAATACACCAGTTCCTTCTCCCGGTCTTGCTCACAAAAATATATGTATTGGAATTATTCATAGGGAAATCAGAAATCAGCATCAGAAATACCAAAGGCAGTATTACCATAATCCAGCCACTGTTGCTTAAAGCTAAAAAAATTTCAGGCATAGAAAAATTTTTACCGGTATTCATTGCAGCCTGATTAAATGGACGTACTATGAATTGATAGCTAAATACCAAAAATACCAGATATACAAATATTTTTTTGTCATGGAACAATTGGAACAATTCAATATTAGAGTAATTATTAATAAGACTGATCCTTTTCATATTTACATAACCCTCTTATACTTGATCTTTAAAATAATTGCTTCGACAGCCGAAAATAATACTAATTTTATCAGCACTATAAGAGCACAGGCCGCTGCCAGATGCTTATCCTGCGATAAAATGTTTATACAGGCTGTATTGTCATCTAATAAATATATTAACGGATTACCCATTACTTCAGGATCCATAGTAAGCTGAATTGAGTATGAAAAGCAGCTGTAATTTACAGCGATAAATATACTGGACACCGCAAAGATATTTGAAGTAAGATCTGCCAATATCATTTGAAACAATCCGCTTATCATAATGGTCAATAAAAGCATGAGATCCGTTCTCAGACATGTCCCAATATAAGCCTTCCAGTCCGGAAAGATCAGGCTTATTAAAAGATCGTAAACCAGCAGGCTCACCGCTGCTATTATAAGCTCTGAAAGTACAATGACAGCGAAATTTGATGCTGCAAATCCTGATTTCTTTTCACGGACCAGTTGAAATTTATTATACCCTGATCTGCTTTCTGTTATGTAGATTATCAGACCCGGTACCATTACTACTGCTTCAAAAAAAATAACCGAGAATTCATCTCCTATAGAGTATGCCGCTCTTATCAGTTCTTCATCCGGACTTACATGTTTTGAAAGAACATCAAATATACATAATATAAGCGGCTTAACTCCATCATGTTCTGTTTCAACGCCAGCTGAAAGAAATATCAGCTGCAGAAGTATTATCGTTATAAGTGTAACAGGAGAAAAAAGGATCAGGTAAATTCTGTAAAAATTTGTATTATTTTTATTGATTATTGACAAAGACAACATCACCTTTCTCGCAGTCAACATAGCCAAGGATCTCTGCATTCAGCTGCTGATTAAAATAAAATGTCCAATAAGGTCTGTATTTGTACTTGCAATATGCCTTGCCAAAGAATCCGGCTTTTTCACTATCAGCAAGTATTTCTTTGTCGTCTGCAGACATATCACTGTCATCATAATTAATTCCGTCATCGATCATAAGATATGATATTCCAACATCAACTAAATTGTATTCTTTATATCCTGCAAGTTTTTTGTTCAGCATCTCCATAGCACTGCTCATAGGTATGATGTTTTTAATTTCCTTATTGTTCAGCTTTTTGAATGGGCCGGCTGCAAAACGTATACTGATAATATCTTCTGGATCCGTGCCCTTGATACATACGTACTCATATTCCCATGGATACGTTTTATCAGGGAATTTATCGTCATGATCCTGAGTATTAACTGACTGTATACTGGATATTAATGGACAGCCATCCAGAGTCTGATAATACATCACGAATAAATATTCTTCACCATCCCGATTTGTTTGAACAGATGCAAGAACCGGTTTAACAGATACTCCGGTAATATCTGTGTATCTATGCAGTACGCTGTCCGAGAAATCTACACATTTTTTTAAGGATAACTTTCTGCCGTTTATAGTAATATCATCTTCATTGTTGGTATTACATAAATCAAATGACTTAACGACATTATCTCCAATGGCCGAATAGTTATTTTTATGCAGGGAAATGTATCCAAAACCGTCTACACCAGCTGAAATATCATAATTATTACCTTCATATTCAGGTCCATATGGAATAGTGTTATTATCCCAGTCTGCGTTATCCGGAATATCTTTTTCTTCTAAAAGCTCAGATGTAATATCAAAAATATCATGGTAAATTGCAATAACAAGTTGGACACCCTCCGCTAGGCAGTAGCCTGGTAGATTCGGTCGATTTCCTCCTCGAAGATTTCACCCGGGGTTCTGTAACCCAGGACCTTCCTTGGGAGGCAGTTACACCAGTTCTCCACATC